>CAZOLW010000001.1:0-122343 GCA_964580775.1 uncultured Chitinophagaceae bacterium
ACAGCAAAAAAGGTCATGAATATTAATAGCCCGACCTCCCTCTCCTTTTGGAGAGGGAAAGAGGGTGAGGTTTCAAATGTACGAATGGAGCAGCCACGACAGGGAAAAAGTTGTACTTTTCTGATTGCAAAAAATTTCTTTATGAAACAAATGACCATCCTAACTGTGGCTTTATTATTCATAAGCATTTCCTATGCCCAGCAAAAAAAAGAAAAGATGGAAGATCAGATACGGCAGTACTGGTTTGTGATGCTGCTGAAAGGAAATAACCGTACACAGGATTCTGCAACAGCAGCCAAAATTCAGGAGGGGCATTTGGCCAATATCAATAAACTGTATTACGAAGGAAAATTAAAAGTGGCCGGACCTTTTGGTGATAACGGTAACTGGCTCGGCATTTTTATTTTCGATTGCAAAACAAAAGAAGAAGTGGAACAACTGCTGAAAACTGATCCTGCTGTTTCATCAGGAAGATTAGATTATGATATCAGGCCGTGGTGGACAGCACCAACTGGAAATTTTAAACCGGGAATACCTGAAAAAAAAGAATAAACAACTCACAAGTATGTACAAACTTTTTACTTTTCTCTTTCTGCTGATCATTGTTTTTAATAACACAGCTTTTATGCAAACCAAATCATTCCGGTATTTAGCTTTAGGTGATTCTTACACAATCGGTGAAAGTGTAGCATTGACCAAAAACTTTCCCAATCAAACTGTTGCACTATTAAGAAAAGAAAAGATTTCCATTGAAGATCCAGCCATCATTGCAAAAACCGGGTGGACAACGGATGAACTGCAGGAAATGCTGAACCGAACAAGACTGCAGATACCTTTTGATTTTGTAACACTGCTCATTGGTGTAAATAATCAATACCGTGAGAGAAGTACTGATGAATACGCTGAACAATTTACACAACTGCTTCAACAGGCAATTGGATATGCAGGCGAAAAACCAAATCATGTAATTGTATTAAGTATTCCCGACTGGGGCGTTACACCATTTGCTGAAGGAAGAGACAGGGCTAAAATTGCGAAAGAGATTAATGCTTTTAACGCCATCAATGAAAAAATATCAAAACAATACAATGTTCATTATATCAACATCACTCCGTTTACAAGGGAAGCTGCAACCGATAAAACATTGGTTACAAAAGATGGATTGCATCCATCAGCAAAAGATTATGGAAGATGGGCGGAGAAAGTGAAGGCTAAAATAATGCAGGAAGCAGTAATGCGTAATTAACATTAACTCAGAAAGAAGTCATAAAAATATCTGGAACAAAACCCACCAATAAAAGGCACAAAAATATTCACAAAAAGAATTATGATTGTTCCGGCAAAATATGGCTTCATCTGTGCTTCATTCCTGATTTTATCAGAAACAAACAGCGGCAAAACCATTGTAAAAAAAGTAAGACAGCTAAAATATCCAAAAAAATAGAATAGGCCGGGGTCTTTGTCTGCCGTATAAATATCTGCACTAAGAAAAAGAAAAAAACTAAAGAGAAAATGAATGAAAGAGTGCCGAACAATTGCTTTATGAATTTTCATCCTTTGCTCTTTTTAAACTATCCCGCTTTGTATTGTCAATTTCAACTAAGATATTCTTTCATCTCAAACTGATACTGCTCTGCAATTACTTTTGCTTCATCAGCAAAATCTTCTTTACCACTTGCATAAATCACAGCACGGCTGGCATTCACTAACAGTCCGCAATCTTTATTAGAAGCTTTTTCAGAAATATCTTTCAAACTTCCGCCCTGTGCACCAACACCGGGAACCAGCAAGAAATGATCAGGAATCATTTCACGGATATTCACAAATTCTTCAGCCTGGGTAGCGCCAACAACAAACATTAAGTTATCAGGAGTTCCCCACTTTGAAACAGTACGTAATACTTTTTCATATAGATATTCAGCACGCAGATGCTGCTCACCATTTTCACTAACAAGCTGTTTCAGTTCAAAATCATTGGCTCCTTTATTGGATGTTAAGCCCAGCACAATTGCCCACTTGCCTTCATATTCCAGGAAAGGACGCACACTGTCTTCACCCATATAAGGTGCAACTGTTATGGCATCAAAATTCATGGTTTCAAAAAATGCTTTGGCATATTGAGTGGATGTGTTGCCGATATCACCTCGTTTGGCATCCGCAATTTTAAAATGTGTAGAGGGAATATAATTCACCGTCCGTTCCATCGCCTCCCATCCTTTCAAACCCATTGCTTCATAAAAGGCTGTATTGATCTTATAACTTACACAATGCGGAATTGTAGCATCAATGATGGCTTTGTTGAATTCAAAAATGGCATCAGGATGCGATTGCAGGTGTTTAGGAATTTTTGTGAGGTCGGTATCTAACCCAACACAGAGATAGGATTGCTTCTGAAAGATTTGTTCAACGAGTTGCTGCCTTGTCATGCGGCGAAGATAAGTAAAGTCGGAAAAAACGGAAAGTCAATAGACGGTAAGTCCGGAAGAAAGAGCCCGACGACTAATCAATCTAAATCTTTCGGACTTCCGGACTTTTCTGACTTACTGACTAAGAATCCGTTTCAACGCTTCTCCAAACTTCCACACTTCTTCAAATGTATTGTACAGGGGAACAGGTGCTAAACGGATCACCGAAGGTTCACGCCAGTCAACATAAAATCCTTTCTTCATCAGTTCAGTATAAATTTCCTTTCCACGTTGCAGCATATTCATACTTACCTGGCAGCCATGTTCTGTTTCTTTTCGTGGGGTAATAAATTCTATAATGGGTTGCTTTTGCGAAGCATTTACTTCATCGAGGATATACCATAAATAAGCAGTGAGTAATTTCCGTTTCGCATTGATCTTTTCCCAACCGGCTTCTTCCGCAACTTCCAATGCTGCACGGTGACTTGCATACAATAACATAGCAGGCGTACCCAACTGCCATCCTTCAGCTGATTGCATGGGTTTAAACCCCTTCTCCATTTTAAATCGTGTTGCTTTTTCATAACCCCACCAGCCTGCAAAGCGGTTCATGGTTTCATCTTTATGATAATGCTCATGTACATACACAGCTGCCACCGCACCCGGACCAGAGTTGAGATATTTATAACTGCACCAGCAGGCAAAATCAACATGCCAGTCGTGTAGTTTTAATTCAATATTACCGGCAGCATGTGCAAGATCAAATCCAACTTTTGCACCAGCCTGTTGTGCCAGCTGAGTGATGGTTTGCATATCAAACACCTGTCCGCTGTAATAATTTATTCCGCCAAACAATACCAATGCTAACTCTTCTCGGTGCTGTACAATGATCTGCAATAAATCTTCATTGCGGATGGTATGCTCCCCTGCTCTTGGTTTTATTTCGATGATGGCATCAGCAGGATCAAACCCATGATGCTTTACATGTGTTTCCATCATATACTGATCGCTGGGAAATGCTTTGGCTTCACATAAAATTTTATGCCGTTTTCCCTGCGGCCGGTAAAAACTCACCAGCATTAAATGCAGGTTCACCGATAAATTATTCATCACCGATAATTCATGCGGCAGACAACCAACAATTTTGCTGAGGGGTTTTGTGAGCTGATCATGATAATCCATCCATGGTTCATCAGCACCGAAGAATGCTTCCACTCCATGTGCAGCCCAATCGTTCATGATAGTTTGAATAGAATCCTTTGTCCGTTTGGGTTGAAGGCCTAATGAATTGCCGAGGAAGTATACTTTTTCTTTTCCATTCTCATCAGGAATGATAAACTGCTGACGAAATGATTGTAATGGATCATCAAGATCCAGCTGTTGGGCAAAAGCAAGTGTTGATTGAAACTGCATGTGGCGAAACTATTAAAACAAGTTTGGATAATCGCTGATAATTCCATCAACACCCATTTTCTTTAACAGTTCGATTTCTTCTTTGGTATTCACCGTCCATGGAATGATTTTAATCTTCCGCTCATGACAATACTTTATCAACGTTTCATTTACCAAAGAATAAGCCGGACTGTAAACAGTTGGCACAAAACCCAGCGCTTCGATTTGCTTTTCAATTCCACGTTTATCAAAATCTTCTATCAGCATGGCGGTTTTAATTTGCGGATAATGCTGATGCAGGTATTGTAATGCTCTGAAATCGAAAGATTGAATGATGACATGATCTTCGAGTTCTCTTTCTTTGATCATTGCCATCAGCAATTCAACAAACTCATCCGGCTTAGGGTGATAAAGATTATCGCCAATGGGTAAACACTTGGTTTCAATATTAAAATAAGGGAATGGTCTTTTAGCTGACAGCATGTACTGTTTTATACTATCAATTAATTCAGTCAGTAATGGCTTGTATGCTTTCATTTTCTGCTGCTGTGGAAAACGAGGATGAGGCCGCATACCTACATCAAATTTCCTTACCTCTTCATAAGTCATCCGGTAAATATTCAAACTCAATTCTTCTGCAGCCGATACCGGAATGCCATCAGGTTTGGTGGCAATTTCGTGATTGAAAAAAGGTTCATGCGAAACAACCAGCTGCTTATCTTTTGTAACAACCACATCCAGTTCTAAAGTAGTAACACCTAAACCCAAAGCCGTTATCATTGCAGGAATTGTATTTTCCGGCATAAGGCCACGGCAGCCACGATGGCCCTGTTTATCAAAGTTTGTTTGCATGGTTAAAGTATCATTAACTTGATATACCGGAGTTCCTGAAATTGTACCTGCAGGTTTTGTTGAACTGCAAAACGAAAAGAAAAGAATGAGCAGTAAGAAAGAAACATTTTTCATTCCAGCATATTACAATTGATCATAAATATCTTTTCTATGTCCGATTTCCCTGACATCAACCAGCAAAATCACCTCCTCAATTGCATAAATTATCCTGTAATCGCCATGACGGATACGCCATAAATTATTATACCCTTTTAATTTTTTACAACCTGCCGGTCGGGGGTTATTTTGGAGTGACTCTAATAACGCAATAATAGACTTTGTGATAGTATTGGGCAGACGGGCAAGACTTTTTTCAGCTGACCTTGTTAATACAACTGAATACTTTTTCATTTCAGTTTACCTTTCTTTTTAAGATTACTGATCACTTTTGAAAGTGGTACCCGTTTTTCGTCTTTTTTTGATTCAGCAATGATACCATCGAGTAAATCTTCTATCTCTTCATCATACTTTTCAAGTACTTTCATTTCAATTTGCACGGCTACTTTATTATTATGTTCGTCAGTAACATATTTTACTCCTTTCATACATATGTGTTTAGCAGATAAAATTACCTTTTTATTCCGGATTTTACTGTCCAAATACTTTTGATTTTCTCTCTTCCATCATCTTCGCCACTTCGGCAGCTTCACCACCCTTTTCTTTTAACTGATGAGAAATGTGATCATAATCTTTTTCATTCCTGTTCTGGCTGAGCTTGAATACAGCATCCAGCTTTGTTACTTCCACTTCAAATGCAACAATTGCTTTCATATTTTTTGCAACATAGTCATCTGTCATTTTTTCTACAAGAGAAGGTGAATGCGGATCATTTTCAAAATGTGAAGTTGTCCGCTTCAGCACTTCCAGCAACTCCGCATCATTCAAAAAACGCAGAACACCTTTTGCATGTACACTCATATAATTCCAGGTAGAAGCCATCTGTTTATCTTCATACCAGCTTGCACTGATATAAGTATGAACACCGGTGAAAACAGCAAGGACATTGCTGTTTTGTTCAAACGCATTGTGATGATCTGTCTTTCGCTGAATATGCCCTGTGAGAAACAGCTTTCCTTCACATTCATCAATAAACAACGGCACCTGTGTTGCAACAGGTTTGATTTCTGCATCAACGCCAATAAAAATCGCAAACGGATGCTGCTTCATGAAATCAATAATAACTGCCTGATCGGGTTCTTTGGAATATGATGGGCTGTACATGAATCTAAGTTAAGATAAGAGATTGAAAGGGAAAATGATTGCACACAGAGACACGGGGAACGCAGAGGAAAAAATAAGGGGCGGGTAAAACCCGCCCCTTATAAAATTCATTTCTTTTTCCTATCTGTTTCTTGTAAACAGGTTAACAATGGCCAGTATAACAACCGCACCCAGCGCACCTGTTAAGATAGCTCCTATCCAGCCTGTGCCGAAACTGATTCCAAATTTGCCCAGTAACCAGTAACCTACAAAGCTTCCAAGAATGCCGACAACAATATTGCCGATCAGCCCAAGTCCGCCTCCTTTAAAGATCTGGCTGCCCAGCCAACCGGCGATTGCACCAATTAAAAGTGTTGCGATGATTTCCATGCTTAAAATTTTTATGTGAGCAATACAATGAAAGTGATCATTGTTTCTAAACTTACAACTTCATTCTGTCAATTACAATGAATCTTTTTGTTCATTGCTAACAGAACGCTGAAGTGAGTCCAGACGCTAAAGGTCTGGATGCAGACCGAAAGCGTCTGCATGCCACAACGAAGATGCCAACTGCACAAACTCTGATTACATAAAATCATTTTACGCCAGTATTTCCAATGTCTTCGTTGCGGGCATTTCTGCATTGCGCATGGCAATACTTCTTATAGCAGCTGATGCAAAATCCTGGAATGCTTTTTTGGTAATAGCTTCATCACCTGCCATTACCGGTGTGCCATAATCACCACCTTCACGGATGCTTTGCACCAATGGAATCTGTCCGAGGAAATTCAAATCAAATTCATCGGCCAAACGTTTACCACCATCTTTTCCAAAAATGTAATATTTATTATTGGGCAATTCAGCCGGAGTGAAATAAGCCATGTTCTCCACCAAACCAATGATGGGAACTTTGATCTGCGCCTGTCCAAACATGGCAACAGCTTTCTTTGCATCAGCCAGTGCAATATCTTGTGGTGTGGTAACAACAATGGCACCTGTTACCGGAACTGTTTGCACCAATGTTAAATGAATATCACCTGTACCGGGAGGCATATCAATTACTAAGTAATCTAAATCTCCCCATAATACATCTGTAACAAATTGTTTAATGGCACTGCTGGCCATTGGCCCACGCCAAACGATGGCATCTTTTTCATTCACCAGCAACCCAATGCTCATGAATTTGATTCCGAATTTTTCCATGGGAACAATCATTCCTTTTCCACCAACATCCTGCATCTTTGGACGTTCCCCTCTTACACCAAACATCATGGGTACAGAGGGACCGTAAATATCGGCATCCATCAACCCAACTTTTGCTCCACCCTGCGCCAATGCAATAGCAAGATTGGCACTCACTGTACTCTTCCCTACTCCGCCTTTACCACTCACTACGGCAATAATGTTCTTTACATTCGGCAATACCGATTTTGGATCTTTCCGGTTACTGCTTGTATTGGAAGTAAAATTCACAATTACTACGGCATCTTTATTCACCAGTAATTCAATGGCATTGGTTGCAGCACGACCCATCATATCCTTCATGGGACAGGCAGGCGTGGTCAGTACAATCGTAAAAGACACTTTATTACCATCAATTTCAATGTCCTTGATCATATTCAACGTTACAAGGTCTTTTCCGAGGTCGGGTTCCTGTACATTACTCAAAGCCTGCAGCACTTGTTCCTTTGTCATATTCGTATTATTTGTTAAAAGAGAGATTTAAGAGTGCAAAATTAACCATTGAACCCTTTCATTTAATGAGTGAAATCATGTTTTCCACTATTTTTGAGGCAGATGAAGAAATTTCTACTCCTCGGTATTGTCATTTCATTGCTTGCACCCATTGCTGCAAAGGCCCAGTTTGAATCATTTAAGGATTCAATAGTACAGTTATATGGAGTGGTAATGACAGCCGACAGTCTTCGTGGACTTCCTTCAGTTACTGTAAAACTCCGCAACCAGAACCGAGGCACATATACCAATGAACAGGGTGTGTTCAGCCTGGTGGTATTGAAAGGCGATATCATTGAATTTACAAGCGTTGGGTTTAAGCCCAAAGTTGTTACCATACCCACCAATCTTGAAGGCAATGCATTCAGTATTATTCAGCTGATGGTGGTTGATACCGTTTATTTGCCTGCAACCATTATTAAAGCCCGGCCAAGAAGGGAACAGTTTGAACGGGATTTTGTAAATGCAGATGTACCCGCCGATAAAATTGAAGTGGCCCGGCAGAATACTTTAACCGCACAATCAAGGATTCTGCAGCAATCATTGCCGAGAGATGGCGCTGAAAATTCAAGAAATGTGCAGCGTCAGCATGCACAGATGCAATCTTACAACGGACAATACCGACCGCAGAATATCTTCAACCCAATTGCCTGGAACGAATTTATACAGGCATGGAAACGGGGCGATTTTAAACGGAAAGATTAAAGCTGTTTGCCACAAACCTGCCTGTCGGCAGACAGGGACTCGAAGGCTCTAAGTTCTCAAAGGGAAATACATAAGCCTGATTTCCTTCTTTTAATCATCACATATTTTGAGAGTTAGTTGTGCCGCTTCGTGACTTTGCGCCTTAGTGGCCATTTTCTTTTTTCCTTATTAAACAAACCAGTGTGCCTGTATATAGTACACCCCATCATTTGGCAAACAAATGATCTGGGTTATTCACTTCTCTGATTGCTGTCTCCCGAATTCTATCTTTTCCTTTCTTATATTGCATATACTAAAATGTAATTTTCATGAAACAGATTACTGTTATAGGTGCAGGTACCATGGGAAATGGAATTGCACATGTATTTGCTCAATCAGGATTCAATGTTAAATTATTTGATGTTAACCCTTCGCAATTAGACAAAGCACTTGCAGTCATAACAAAGAATCTTGATCGCCAGGTAGCCAAAGGAACCATTACAGAAGAACAGAAACAAACAACTTTCAAAAATATTACTGTAACTGCCGACTTGCTTCAAGGAGTAAGCAATGCCGAACTGATTATAGAAGCTGCAACAGAAAATGTGGAACTGAAGCTGGATATTTTTGAAGAGATTGATAAAGCCGCACCTCCAGGCTGTATTCTTGCAACCAATACATCTTCCATTTCCATTACAAAGATTGCAGCAGTAACCAAGCGTGCCGGTATGGTAATTGGAATGCACTTTATGAATCCTGTACCGGTGATGAAATTAGTGGAGATCATTAATGGTTATGCAACTAAGAAAGAAGTAACTGATAAAATTGTTGAGCTGAGTATACAACTTGGTAAAGTGCCTTGTGTAGTAAATGATTATCCCGGTTTTATTGCGAACCGTATTTTAATGCCGATGATCAATGAAGCTATTTACAGTTTGTATGAAGGAGTTGCAGGTGTGGAAGAAATTGATACCGTAATGAAACTCGGCATGGCCCACCCAATGGGACCATTACAGTTAGCTGATTTTATTGGACTGGATGTTTGTCTGTCTATTTTAAAAGTATTGCAGGATGGTTTTGGCAATCCGAAGTATGCACCTTGTCCGTTATTAGTGAATATGGTTACTGCAGGAAAACTTGGTGTGAAGAATGGTGAAGGATTTTATACTTATGTGGCGGGGAATAAAGAGTTGGTGGCGAGTAAGGGTTTCAGGAAATAAAAATGACAGAAAGAGAAAATATATTTGACTATGAGGCAATAAAACATTTTTACAAAGATGTATTATTTAGTATGCTCCCAAATGCCAAGCATAAATCGATTGGATATATTGGACCGGCTGAGGCAAAACGAGCATCAAATATGAGCATTGACTTAGCCGATACAAATGAGATTAATGCTGACTCAAAATATTACTATACAAAAAAGTACTCTTTTATTCATTATACGAGTATCCCAATTTTACTAAATATTATTAAAGAAAGAAAAATTAGGCTTTATAATTTACAAGGAATGGATGATAAGGAAGAATTTGAGGTTTCCTTAAACAGTTTTTCAAAAAAAATATCTGCTTACCAAATACAAGAAATAAAGAAAAAATTATTTTGTTTTTCGATGTGTGAAGTTGATTTAGAAAAAAAAGAAGAAAGCTTGCCACTGTGGAGAAATTATGGGCAAGATGGCAACGGAGTTGGAATCGTATTTTCATTTAATAAAAGATTTGCAAAAGACTGGGTTCATTTTATGCTTAGTCAGGTTTATTATAATCCCAAGTACTTAGAAAATTTCGCAAAAATTGAAACGCTCTACAATAACTTCAAATCAAAACATAATCTCACTATAAACAATTTCGATGAAATGTTCTATAGATATTTTGCATTTCATAAAAGTAAAATCTATAGTACAGAAAGAGAAGTAAGACTTATTTATTGCCAAGGATTTCGCAGTTATGAAGAACCTCAAGTCAAATTAGATATTAATAGACGGAATGAAAAGACTAGTTATATTGAATTAGATATTGAATGGGAATGGGATAAGAAAACAAAAGATTTTATAATAGAACAGGGAATAACTCCCAAAAACATACGCCCAAAAATAACAATTGATGAAATAATACTTGGCTATAGATTATCAAATAAAGCCAAATATGATATATCAGAAGTTTGCAGTAAACATTCAAACAATCTCAAGAAAAGACCAGAGATTAGTAACAGCTCGCTTTTCGAACATTTTAAAAATAAATAACAACTTCATTTTCTCCTTGTTGGCTCATAATGAGAGAAGGACACAGTCGTCTGGCCACCTGACCAACGACATTCATCTACAACCATCAACACTTATTGCTCAGCGTACAACATGTCCGGTTCTGCTTATCTTCAACCAATGAAACAACTGCTCAGCAAAGCGGCCAATGGACGGATTATTCTTTTCTTATCCGGATTAGTTTTGTTTTTCAATCTGTACCTGTTTCCTTCAACCGCTGCTAAATACGAAGGGAAAGATTTACAGCCTTTGGATTTAAGAATGGGCTATACAAAACAGTAAGTGATAGATCTTTTTACTAAGATGGGTACTGAAGGAAGAAATTCTTATTCATATGGCCTGAATGTTATCGATTCAATTTATCCTTTTGTTTATACTGCATTACTGATATTACTGCTCGTATTTTTCATCAATAAACTTCAGCTCAATAATCCCGGCTGGTCTTTCCTTATACTGCTCCCGGCGGGAATTATGCTGGCTGATTTTATTGAAAACAGGATTGCGGTAAACATGCTCAAAAGCTATCCTGTTATTACAAAGTCAGCGGCAGCACTCGGCTCAACTGCCACATCCATAAAATGGATATTAACAATGGTTACTGTACTCTTACTGTTTACAGGTATGATTGCACTGGCAGTCCGTTTCACCCGTCAACGAAAACCGGGGAACTGATTTTTACATTTTTTAACTTTAGTCTGCAACAAAATCTATCTGCCGGTTGTTTTTATATAAACAGTCAGTCATGTATAAGAATCCAGTTTTTGCCGCTGTATTTGCAACAGTTTACCTGCTGGTTTATATCATCTTCCTGCAAATAGATTTTCTGACCAACGTAACCGCTGTGCTTTTTTTCTTCTCCCCTCTTGTTCTTGTTTGGCTGGCATATACCATCATCAGGCATGGGAAATATACAGGAACTGATTTGAAAGAAGATGAAGAATGGGGCTACCAGGATTGGCGGTAAATGTTTTTTCAACTTTGAAACCTCAGGATACGCTGGCTTTTCAGTTTTATCTCTCAGTTTGATTTATATCACAGTTTGCCGTGATTAATATCACAGGGCAGCTGCTTCAATGAGAGTAATTTTAAACTTATGAACAGAGAAAAGCAACAGCATTGGGAAAAGATATATACCACAAAACAATCCAACGAGGTAAGCTGGACACAGGAAGACCCTGCAACTTCTCTTGAGTTTATTCATGGTTTTCAGTTACCGAAAAATGCAAGTATTATAGATGTTGGTGGCGGCGACAGTAAACTGGTTGATCATTTACTGAATGAAGGTTATGAAAACATTACTGTTCTTGACATTTCTGCAAAAGCATTAGATAAAGTAAAACAACGCCTCGGTGAAAAGGCAAAAAAAGTAAACTGGGTTGTAAGTGATGTTACAGAATTTCATCCGACGCAAACCTATGATCTCTGGCACGACCGTGCAACTTTTCATTTTCTTACTACTCCCGAACAAATCAATCAATACATCAGTACCGCAAGTGAATCTGTAAAAGGTTTTCTTACCATTGGTACTTTTTCCGACAAAGGACCAGAGAAATGCAGCGGGCTTCCGGTAAAGCAATACACAGAAGATCAGCTGACAGATGAACTACAAACAGGATTTGATAAGATCCGTTGTATTACAGAAGATCACATTACTCCCTTCCACACTAAACAGAATTTCCTCTTCTGCAGTTTTAAAAAACACACATCTTAATTACAATTCGTTTTTCCGTTTGTAAAGCTTTGCTTGTTCAATTGATTGCAAACAGATAATTTTAGCGAAACAGCAGAATAAGTATGCAAACAAAACAACGGCTCATTGTAGATATGGATGGAGTACTGGCAGATGTGTACAGCCAGTTTTTAAAAATGGAAGAAGAAGAATTTGGTATCCGTCAGCCAAGGGAAAATTTACTGGGCCGACCAGAAAGCGAAGTGTTTAAACATGAACGAAAATATGTAGCGACGAAAGGATTTTTCAGAAATGCTCCTGTTATTGATGGAGCTGTAGCAGCTATAAAGGAACTGAATGACAAATACGATCTGTTTATTGTATCGGCGGCGATGGAATTTCCGTTAAGCTTACCGGAGAAACTGGAATGGCTGAAAGAACATTTCCCTTTTCTTACCTGGCATCAATTTGTTTTCTGCGGATCAAAAACAATCATCAAAGGCGATATCATGATTGATGATCATTTTAAAAACCTGGATTATTTTACCGGGAAAACATATTTGTTTACACAACCGCATAATTATAATCAGGATAATAAACATCATACAAGAGTTTCATCCTGGGAAGAAATACTTGGGATACTATTGTAAGCTGCAAATTCTCATTACCTGCACAGGAAATTATTGGTAAACCTTTTAAGAATTGCATCTGAAATAACAGGATAGTGTTTGTCCTCTGTAAAGTTGATATGAATTTGCAGATAAGCCTCCCATACAGGCACATCTACATTTGTGTGATCATAAACCTGAAGCAGAAAACGTTGTTCTGCAATTGTTCTTGATCTGTTAAACGAGTTATTAATTTCAGTGACTCTTGCTAAACTTACCGGATGCATAATTAATATGGCATCGTAGTTATCCTGCTTCAATGATTCTTTCAAATTTGTCTTAATCAATTTTTCAGTGTTACCCAGAAATGTATAAACATTATGAACCCCTTTTTTTTCTAACTTAGGTGTGAAAGATTCCATGAGGTTGTCAAAAAAAACACGATCCATTGGCGAACCTGTTGCTGTAATCAGCACTTTACCATAAGACTTCTCCACTTTATTGTAACGGCTTTCGCTGAGTTTATACCAGTTCTCCGGTTTAATTACTCCGGCACATCCATACAGGAAAAACAAACCGGCAAGCATTGCCACATAAAATTTGCTATTCATAGTTTCATCATAATCGTATAAAAAACACCTGACTTTATACCTGGAACACTCCTACTTTCAATTCATCTATAACGGGATTCTGATTGGCAGCTTTAATTCCTTCACTGATCACCTTTCTTGTTTCAAGCGGATCAATAATTCCATCCACCCATAATCTTGCAGCAGCATAGTAAGCAGAGGTTTGCTCTTCATATTTTCCTTTGATCTCATCGAGCAATTTCTTTTCTTCCTCAGCACTTACTTCTTTGCCTTTTGATTTCATTGCTGCTACCTGTATCTGTAATAATGTTTTGGCAGCCTGATCACCTCCCATCACGGCAATTTTTGCAGTGGGCCATGCATAAATAAAACGGGGATCATAAGCTTTACCGCACATGGCATAATTACCTGCACCATAAGAATTACCAATAACGATTGTGATCTTGGGAACAATACTGTTGGCAACTGCATTCACCATCTTTGCACCATCTTTAATAATGCCGCTGTGCTCGCTTCTGCTGCCTACCATAAACCCGGTAACATCCTGCAGAAATACCAATGGAATTTTCTTTTGATTACAGTTGAGAATAAACCTTGCAGCTTTATCAGCACTGTCATTATAAATTACACCCCCTAACTGCATTTCGCCTTTTTTGTTTTTGATGATGGTGCGTTGATTGGCAACAATACCAACAGCCCAACCATCAATTCTTGCATAACCACAGAGAATCGTTTTCCCATAATCCTGTTTAAACTGATCGAAGTCGCTGTCATCAACAATGCGTTCAATGATCTCCAGCATATCATAAGGCTTTCCATCAGCAGGAAATAATCCATACAGATCCTGTGGATTTTTCTTCGGCGCAATTGCTGCAATACGGTCATACCCGGCTTCTCCTTTCTTACCGAGTTTACTCATCAGCTTTTTTATTTCATCAAGGCACTCTTCTTCTGTCTTGAATTTATAATCTGCAATACCCGATATTTCAGTATGAGTAACGGCACCGCCCAAGGTTTCTGTATCTACATCTTCCCCAATAGCCGCTTTCACCAAATAAGGACCTGCTAAATAAATAGAACCGTTTCCTTCCACCATTAATGTTTCATCGCTCATGATTGGCAGGTAAGCACCACCTGCCACACAGGCTCCCATTACTGCCGCAATTTGAGTAATACCCATTGCACTCATTCTTGCATTGTTGCGGAAGATGCGGCCGAAATGTTCTTTATCAGGAAAAATTTCATCCTGCATGGGAAGAAACACACCGGCACTGTCAACTAAATAAATAACAGGCAAATGATTTTCCATGGCAATTTCCTGTAATCGCAAATTCTTTTTTCCGGTAATGGGAAACCATGCACCTGCTTTCACAGTTTGATCATTGGCAACAATGATGCATTGCCTCCCGCTTACATAACCAACACCTGCAACAGTTCCACCGGCTGGGCAACCACCCTGTTCTTTATACATATCATACCCTGCAAATGCACCGATTTCTGTGAAGGGAGTATCAGCGTCACGCAGGTATTCAATCCGCTCCCTGGCAGTGAGTTTATTGCGTTCCCGTTGTTTGTCAATTGATTTTTGTCCGCCGCCTTCATAAATTTTTTTCAATCTGTTTCTCACTTCATTCAGCGAAAGTTTCATCACATCTTCATTCTTATTGAATTGAACATCCATAAAGCATTTGTTTAATTTTCAGCAAAACGTTCCTGCAAGTTAAGAGCAAATTCCTGTAACCATGCAAAAATGGCAAATACCATTCAGCAGTGAAAGTGTTTATGCAAAAAAAATAAATGTGCATTTTTTTTATCATAACTTAAGATGGCTGCCGGCGGTTAACAGGTTTCATTTGTATACGTTGAGCAACTGGAAAAAAAATTGAAAAAAATATTTTATTTTCTTTGAATTGGCTGTTTAGTTATATACCTTACTAATGCTTCGCCCCCTATCTCAACTCTACCCTCCAACTTTTTTTCACATTTAAACCAACCAGACATGAGAAAAATTTTTCTTCTCTGTTTACTTATTCCTGTAATTGGAATAAGCCAGCCAAAAAATGTTCTAAATGCCAACCGGGTATTCCCCAAAGTTGACAAAGTTCTTGAGTTTGAAAAAGCATTGGCCACCCATGCACAAAAGTACCACACCGGAGATTGGCGATGGCGTGTATTTGAAATTTCATCAGGTCCGGATGCAGGCGGGTACCATATTACAGAAGGCCCAACAAGTTGGGAAGCTCTTGATGGAAGAGGAAACCTCGGAACCGAACACAACAACGACTGGAACAAAAGTGTAGCGATTCATTTAACAGACAGAGGCTCCAGCAGCTATGTGGTTTTCCAAGATTCACTCAGCTCTGTTGCAATCGGTGATTATTCAGATAAAATTAATATCACCCATTATTTTCCAAAACCAGGCTATGCAGGAAAAGTTTATGCAGGAATAAGAAACTTCAGAAAAGTTTGGCAGGCTGGTGGCGAATCAGTAGCTGTTTATACTTCAAGCTCATCAGGTCCGGCTCAAATTACTGTAGTTACCCGATACAAACAGGGGCTTAAAGAAAGAACAATGAATTTCCGGAAACCGGTTAAAGAACGTTATGAAGCTATTCATGGGTCTGATTCATGGGATGAGTGGATAGAAATTCAACGAAACTATCTTGACAATGTATGGTCTGAAATACTGATGTTAAGATCAGACCTGAGTTCAAAATAAAACATTGATCTGTTTGTTCAAACAGGTTATACAACAAAAGCCCTCTGAACTTTCAGAGGGCTTCTTCTATCTTCTAACTTCTTTTCTATTTACACATTTTCAATCACCATTGCACTTGCCCCGCCGCCACCATTGCAAATTCCTGCTGCACCATATTTGGCATTATTTGCTTTTAATACATTGATGAGTGTAACAATAATTCTTGCTCCACTGCATCCCAATGCATGACCTAAGGATACGGCACCACCGTGTACATTTACTTTAGCAGGATCCAGTTTCATTCGTCTGCTGTTTTCAATTCCAACAACGGCAAATGCTTCATTCAGTTCCCAGTAAGAAATGTCTTCCATTTTCAATCCGGCTTTGGCAACTGCTTTTGGCACAGCTATAGATGGAGTTGTGGTAAACCATTCAGGTGCCTGCTCAGCATCGGCATAAGAAAGAATTTTGGCAATGGGCTTTAATCCCAGTTCATCTGCTTTTTCTTTACTCATTAATACCAGTGCAGCAGCACCATCATTCATGGTACTGGCATTAGCGGCTGTCACCGTTCCGTCTTTGATAAATGCAGGATTTAATGTGGCAATTTTATCAAACTTTACATTGTAAGGCTCTTCATCTTTCGCAAATACAACCGGCTCACCTTTACGTTGCGGAATTTCTACCGGCACAATTTCATTATCAAATAACCCTTTTTCCCAGGCGGCCTGTGAGCGTTTATAACTGTCAATTGCAAATGCATCCTGCTCTTCACGGCTGATACCACATTCCTTTGCACATAATTCTGCTGCATTCCCCATGGCCTTACCATCATACACATCCGTTAATCCATCTTTAGCCAATCCATCGATTAAACCGGTATTTCCGTATTTATTTCCCCAACGCAAACTGTCAACATAAAACGGAACATTACTCATGCTTTCCATACCACCTGCAATCACAATATCAGCATCGCCCAGCAAAATACTTTGCGTGGCCTGTGCAATTGCTTTCATTCCACTGGCACAAACTTTATTTACTGTTGTGCAATTCACTTCATTGGGAAGTCCGGCAAATTTTGCAGCCTGTCGTGCTGGTGCCTGTCCCAGATTGGCCTGTATTACACAACCCATTAATACATCCTGAACCTGTTCAGGTTTGATGCCCGCTTTTTGCAAAGCCCCTTTTATAGCCGCAGCTCCTAATTGAGTGGCTGATACATTTTTTAAACTTCCGCCAAAACTACCCATGGGCGTACGAACGGCCGAAATAACATACACTTCTTTCATATTGCAATATCGTTGTTGATTGAATTCCAAAGGTAACCTAAAACTACCTCCCGTACCAGCACACAAACTTGTAAACGGCTGAAAAATACAGGTGAATGAAAAACAAATAATGAATCGGTCGACAAAACGATATCATTCCAGACTGGGTATACAATAAAACAACCTTCAGCTGGCAACCTCTTCTATTGACAACAGCCCGGCACAAACTAATTATTCAGTCATCAACTATTGCGTTTATAAATAATATGTCAATACAAATCTCCCTGTTATTTTGTATTTGCTTAATCAAACTGCTTTATTCATTGGCATTTCCTGAAACAAAGATTATGAGTCTAATCATTTCCACTCATGATCTTACTCATATTGCCCTTATTTAAAAATTGCAATTTTGTGGCCCATTATTCTATGCAGCAGCAAAATCTTATCAGCAAACGGCTTCTTTCAATTGCAGTTACTCCTGCAGCCAAGCTTACTTATGTGTACCTTATCCTGAGCATAACCTGGATCCTGCTTGGCGATTGGGCTGTTTACAAATTTGCAAGTAATGATCATAACATGCTTGAGAAATTACAGTCTTCAAAAGGATTGCTGTTTGTAGGAATTTCTGCCACTATTTTATACCTCTTAAGCAATAAGTTTTATACCGACCTGAAAATAAGCCATCACAAAAACGAAATGATGGAACAGAGCTTTGCAGCACTGAATGAAGCAGCACGCAGCGGTATTATTGATCTTAACCTGGTAACGGATATAGCAGCCATTAATGAAAAGATGAAATTTTTTCTCCCATCCTCTTCTGCAATGGTTGGCAATTTTATGAGCCGGTATTATGAACGTATTCATCCCAACGACAGAGAAAGGGTAAAACAGGAATTTACAGACATTTTAACTTCCCGTAATGATATCTGGAAAACGGAATACAGTCTTCTTGCAGGCGATAATAAATATTACGACGTTGTAAACAGCATCTATATTGTACATGATAAAGAAACAGGGCAGGCCATTCAGCTGATTGGTGAAATACAGGACATCACTAAGCTAAAAAACCTGCAGGCCGATTATTATGATCAGCAACTGAAACATAAACAACGACTTGCATCCTCCATCATCAAAGCACAGGAAAATGAACGGAACCGCTGGGCAGAGGAATTGCATGACAATGTATCACAGCTTCTTTCAGTGGCCAATCTTTATCTTTCCAGTATTCAATTGAAACAGGAAGAAAATATTTCGCTCCTTACCAAAGCCAGGGAAATGGTAACAGAAGCACAGCAGGAAATCCGTTTGCTTTCATCCAGCATTAAGCCGCCGGTTTTTTCTTATATGACATTAAACCAGGCACTCGATAAATTGATTGCCGACATCATCAGGGTAAAAAAAATCGGTTTTCACCTGAATACAACGTACCTCGATGAGAATGAGCTGGACGATCAGCATAAATTACTGATTTACCGGGTTATTCAGGAACAACTGAATAATATTATCAAATACGCCGACGCCGGTCATATTGATATTACCATTTCAACCAGGAACAATAATGTTCACATCCGCATTTCGGATGACGGAAAAGGGTTTGATACAAAGCAGATTCAAACCGGCCTTGGCCTGCGAAATATCCAAACACGTTTGCAATTGTACAAAGGCCAGATGAACATTGACTCTTCGCCCGGCAACGGTTGTAAATTATCCGTATCATTCTCTGCCGGCCTGGTTATGAATTAACCGATACATTCAGCTGCAGTTCTTTTTTGTATCTGAAACTATTTTACCTTTTTCAATGCCACCCATGTCCATGCAGCTCCTAAAAGATCAATAGCACCAAATAAAATAATCATTGGCGACACATAATCCAGCAATGCAAAAGAAAAAAATGCAAGGAAGACAAACCCTCTTGTTGGAATAGTGTGCCTGAAAAAAGCATGAATATTCTCTGCTCCGGCACGATGATAATAATAGCCGATGGCAAAAGCAAGCACGCCAACAACCCTGATCCATACTTCATTCGTTTCTGGTAATTTCAGGGTCATTAATAAAAAATTGGGTGCAGCAATCAATGTAATTCCTACGATATACAGGTAAAAACCGAAATAATAAACAGATTTGGCAGCAGCTGTCATGGTGGTTGGTTTTGGTGAGTTAAACAATGTTTTATGATCAAGATATTGATTAAAAATCGTTACTGCAAGGCGTTTCAGGGTGAAAACCGCCTGTCGGGCGAAACTTGTTTACCTTCGCCGCTATGCAACAGAATACAGAATGGCTGGAAGAAGTGTTAGCTAACGTTAAAATCAAGGCCCTCAACGAAATGCAGCTGGCCTCAATGGAAGCTCATTCCGCAAAAAACGACATCATTTTATTATCAGCTACCGGCTCGGGTAAAACCCTGGCTTTTTTGATACCGCTTGTTTCTATGTTACAGGCCGATCCGTCAAAAACAAAGGCCATCATTATTGTTCCGTCCCGTGAACTGGCCATGCAGATTGAACATGTGTTTAAAAGCATGGGCTTGAACCTGAAAGTTTCCTGCTGCTATGGTGGTCATAAAAGAGAGATTGAAGAAAATAATTTAAAACAGGCTCCTGCCCTTTTGATTGGAACACCCGGCCGTTTGGCTGATCATATCCGCAGAGGAAATATTTCAACTGCTACAATTGAAACATTGGTACTGGATGAATTTGATAAATCATTAGAACTCGGTTTCCAGGAAGAAATGTCATTCATCATTGGTTCATTACCTGCTATCAATAAAAGAGTACTCACTTCTGCAACAGAAATGGAAGAGATTCCTGATTTTGTTGGATTGAATGAACCGGCGAAGCTTGATTTTTTAACCGGTACCGAAGATGCAGATACAGGCTTGGCGATTAAAACATTATTGAGCCCTGATAAAGATAAACTGGATACTTTGTTTCGCTTGATCTGTATGTTGGGCAACCGTTCTACAATCGTTTTCTGTAATCACCGTGAATCGGTTGAACGCACCAGTGTACTCTTAAAAGAAAAAGACATTCTGAATGTTTTCTATCATGGCGCTATGGAGCAGCAGGAACGTGATGCTGCCTTGTGCAAATTCAGAAACGGAACATCAAACGTATTGGTAACAACTGACCTGGCAGCAAGAGGTTTGGATATTGCACATATCCGTTACATTATTCATTATCATTTGCCGCATACAGAAGATATGTTCACTCACCGTAATGGCAGAACAGCCAGGATGGATGCAAGCGGAACAGCTATTTTAATATTAGGACCTGATGAAAAAATGCCGGCCTATATTCCAAAAGATGCTGAACCGATTGAATTACCTGAAACAGCCATCATACCGGAGAAACCAAAATGGAGTACACTGTTTATTGCTGCAGGTAAAAAAGACAAGGTAAACAAGATTGATATTGTTGGCTTTTTGACCAACAAAGGAGAATTGAAAAAAGAAGATATTGGATTGATTGAGGTAAAAGACTTCTTCTCTTTTGTTGCCATTAAGAAAATTAAAGCAAGCAATACACTGCAAAAAATTAAAGAACAGAAGATCAAGAATAAAAAAGTGAAGATTGCTGTGGCGAAATAAACCCTGTTTCAAGCCCATTCAGTCAAACACTTTATTCGCTGGCAACTTAATATGTAATGGAAACAACGCATTATCCCATCATTATCATTGGAGGCGGACCAATTGGACTGGCCTGTGCAATTGAAGCAAAGAAAGCAGGCATTCCCTATCTCATACTTGAAAAAGGATGCCTGGTTAATTCAATTTATCACTACCCTTCCAACATGACTTTTTTTTCCACTTCTGAACGGCTTGAAATTGGTGATGTTCCTTTTGTGAGTAACAATCCCAAACCAACAAGATCGGAAGCACTGGAATATTACCGGAGAGTTGCTGATACATTCAAACTCAACATTCATTTGTTTGAAGAAGTATTGCAGACAGAAAAAACAACAGCAGGTTTTACTATCGTTACTTCAAAAAATAAGTACACAGCACGGTACATTGTTATCGCTTCGGGTTTTTATGATATCCCGTATTTGTTAAATGTACCCGGTGAAGATTTGGCCAAGGTTACACACTATTACAAAGACCCTCATTTCTACGCTTTTCAAAAAGTGCTGGTGGTTGGTGCAAATAATTCAGCTGTTGATGCAGCCCTGGAAACCTGGAGAAAAGGCGCTGATGTATCAATGGTGATCCGTGACAAAGAAATTGGTGAACGTGTAAAATACTGGGCAAGGCCCGACATTGTGAACCGCATCAGTGAGGGTTCCATCAAAGCATATTTTGAATCAACAGTAGTTGAAATAAGAGAACAGGAAGTGGATATACAAACACCTGATGGAATTATTACACTGCCGAATGATTGGGTAATTGCTGCTACAGGCTATCAACCCAATCTTGATTTTCTGCAACGAATCGGCATTCTGCTATCGGATGACGAAGTAAGAAAACCAAGCTATGATGAACAGACGCATGAAACCAATGTAAAGAATGTATTTCTTGCAGGTGTTATTTGCGGAGGGATGAATACACATCGTTTGTTTATTGAAAATTCAAGAGAACATGCGCTGCATATTATTCACTCAATAAAAAAACGACAGATAGCATAAGTGCTTTTCGCCTCAACATAAATAATATGAATTTATATACAACCAGTTCCACCATCACCATCACCTGTCACAAACGTGTTGCAATCTATCTTGAAAAAGAAGTACTGGAACTTGGCTTTACAGTTGATGAAACCTTTATTACCGGTGTAAAAATTACAGGAACCATTAACGATTGTATTAAACTCAATCTCAATCTGCGTTGTGCCAGCCAGGTACTGTACAGCCTCAAACAATTTGAAGCAGAAAATGCTGATGATATTTACAACAATCTCCATAATTATCAATGGGAAAATATTTTACCCGATCCCGGATATTTTTCTGTTACAAGTAATGTAAACAACCCAACCATCAACAACAGTATGTTTGCCAACCTTCGGGTGAAAGATGCCATTGTTGACCGCCTTCGTGACAAAAGAGGAACCCGTCCGTCAACAGGATCTGAATTAACCGGAACGGTAATTCATTTATTCTGGAAGAATGAAAACGCAGAAATTTTTATTGATACTTCAGGCGATTCACTGGCAAGACATGGTTACCGAAAAATTCCAGGCCTTGCTCCCATGCTGGAAGGATTGGCTTCAGCAACTATTTATGCAACCTGTTGGGATCGTGTTTCACCCTTTATCAATCCCATGTGCGGATCAGGAACCATTGCCATTGAAGCTGCATTAATTGCTACCAACAGAAGACCGGGTTTGTACAGAACGAATTATGCGTTCATGCATTTGCAGGGATATGATGAATCGGTTTACAGAAAAGAAGATGCGCTACTGGAAGAACAGATCATTGATGTTCCCGGTCTCAGAATTATTGCAACAGATTATGATTTAAAAGCTATTGAAAATTCAAAGAAAAATGCAATAGCAGCGGGTGTGCACAAGCTGATTGAATTTGCCGTTTGTGATTTTGCAGATACAGAAGTTCCTGCTGAAGGGAAAGGAATCATGATGGTAAATCCTGAATACGGTGAACGACTGGGTGATATTTCAGAACTGGAAGAAACCTACAGCCGTATTGGTGATTTCATGAAAAAAAAATGCGGTGGATATTTTGGCTATGTGTTCACCGGCAATCTTGAACTGGCTAAAAAAATAGGATTGAAAGCTAAACGAAGGATAGAGTTTTATAACAGCACCATTGATTGCCGTTTGTTTGAATATGAATTGTATTCGGGTACAAGAAGAACTGAAATAAAACCTTCAGCAGAATAAGAATAACCGCAGGGTTTCCTCCAACTGATTTTTACTGATATATATCATACCGAAATTGTGATTGCCTGTTTACTTTTGCAACATAAGTCACATTAATTGATTTACTGTTGAATGTACTTTGCCAAAACAAGCGCAATGAAACACAAACAGAAAATAACTGCCCTTCTTATTGGCAGTTTACTCTCACTCCATTTACTTGGCAGCGGCAAAACAACTATTTCTTCCGATACCAGCATCACTGCTTTTGAAAAACAAAGTCTCTCTTTTATGCGTGAAGAAGAAAAGCTGGCTTATGATGTATACACGCTGATGTACAGCAAGTGGTCATTAATGCCGTTTCAAAATATCAGCAACAGCGAATCCAATCATATGGCGGCCGTAAAAACATTGCTCGACAGGTATGAATTAAAAGACCCTGCACAAACAAGTGGTGTATTTGTAAACACAACATTGCAGCAGCTTTATCAAACACTTATTACACAGGGAAACAGCGGTGAAATTGAAGCCTTGCAGGTTGGTGCTGCCATTGAAGAAATTGATATCCGTGATTTAAAGGAACAGCTTTTACAAATAAAGAAAGAAGATATACGCATTGTTTACGGAAACCTGATGCGGGGTTCAAGAAACCACCTGCGTGCTTTTGTTTCCAATCTTTCCATGCGGGGAATTACTTACAAACCTCAATACCTGGGTCAGCAGGAATTTGATGAAATCATCAACAGTCCGAAAGAACGTGGAGGCATGAACGGAGGAAGAAACAATCAGAATCAATAAAATGTGTGACAGCACTCATTGTTTTTCTGCATCCTGATAATTTACCTTTCATAAATCATTTATTCAAACAAACATTATGACAACACAAACAGAAGGCATACAAATTTCAATGCCAAGAATTGGAGATGCTGCTCCATCATTCAAAGCAATTACAACACAAGGACCAATTCATTTTCCAGATGATTACAAAGGCAAATGGGTGATCTTCTTCAGCCATCCTGCCGATTTTACACCGGTTTGCACATCAGAGTTTATGACTTTTGCAAAACTGGAACCTGAATTTGCGAAACTCAATACGCAACTGGTTGGTTTAAGTGTTGATGGACTGTACAGCCATATTGCCTGGCTGCGAACCATCAAAGAAAAAATCGAGTTCAGGGACATGAAAAATATTGAAGTAAAATTCCCGCTCATTGAAGACATCAGTATGGAAGTTGCAAAGATGTACGGTATGATTCAGCCAAACGAAAGCACAACCAAGGCTGTAAGAGCGGTATTCTTTATTGATCCCGCAGGTACCATCCGTGCAATGATCTACTATCCGCTTTCATTAGGTAGAAACTTTGATGAACTGAAGCGTGTAATTATTGGATTGCAGACTGCTGATAAACATGCTGTGGCACTTCCTGCCGATTGGGAACCCGGTGAAGACGTCATTATTCCTCCTGCCAACAGCTGCGGTGTAGCAGCCGACCGAATGGCTGGCAAAGATGAAAACGTTTACTGCAAAGACTGGTTCTTCTGCATGAAACCATTACCAATTGAAGAGCTGGAGCTAAACTGAGCAGATCATTTAACATCCGCTGTATTCAAAACATAAAGAATCCCCAACCGGGATTCTTTTTTTGTCAACCCCTTCTTCATGCAGTATATTGCCGCTGCAAAAAATGTCATTATACATCACATCCCTGAATTCGGGCAGTAACGGAAACTGCTACTATATCGGCAACGACCGGGAAGCCGTGCTCATTGATGCAGGCATCAGTTGCAGGGAAACAGAGATCAGGATGAAGCGGTTGGGTTTGGCGATGGAAAAAGTGAAGGCTGTTTTTATTTCACATGAACATAGCGATCATATTAATGGAGTGATCGTTTTATCAAAAAAACACCAGATCCCGGTTTACATAACAGAAGCCACTCATAAGAAGGCAAGAATAAAATTGGAAAAACACCTCATCAACCGGTTTAAAGCAGATGAACCCGTACAGATAGGTGACTTAACTGTTACAGCTTTTCAGAAATGTCATGATGCACATGATCCGCATAGCTTTACCGTTTCTTCCTCAAAAGTAACAGTGGGCATTTTTACTGATCTTGGTATTGCCTGCAAAAACCTGGTTCATCATTTTCAACAATGCCATGCGGCTTTTCTGGAAGCCAATTACGATGTGGATATGCTGGAAAACGGGAACTACCCATTTATATTAAAGAAACGTATTACCAACGGACAGGGTCACCTGTCGAATATTCAGGCGCTGGAATTATTCAACACACACAGGCCGAAATTCATGAGTCATCTCATTCTGTCGCATTTATCAAAAAACAATAATAAGCCGGAGCTGGTAGATGAACTCTTTAGAAAACATGCAGACGGCACTGAAATTATTGTTGCTTCCCGTTATGAAGAATCCCCTGTTTTCAAAATAGAAAACGTAAATGGAGTACCGCAACTGAAACCGACGATACAAAAAAAGAAAGCAAATCAGCAGCAGCTATCCCTTTTTTGATTTTATCCTGTTTCGTTTACAAAACAATTCTTACATATTTTCTTCCTTTCAGAAAAAAGTATATCTTACTGAAGTCAATTAATTCCACCCTCTGTATTTCCCTTTGAATTCTTTACTCATTACCCCTTAAGAACTAACACTCAGATGCTTGTTCAAAACAACAGGCTGCTGTTTTATTCACACACAAACCAATCGTAACATGAAAAAAATGTTCATCATTGTCTGCGCATCTTTTTTTGCTGCATGCAACAACAGCACAGATTCAAAAGAAACAAAAGAAGCGGCAACAGAACCTGCTTCAACTGAAAAAATTGATTACGCTTACCTGCCAACCGGTCATGGACCCGACAACTGGGACCGTGGCGATCAGAAAAACATTGCAATTGTTCTTAAATCACTGAAAGGCTATGAAACAGGTAATATAGAAGAAGCGTTAGCCGGTTTTGCCGACAGCGTTTGGTGGAGCAGTGATTATTTTGATCAGCAAATTTCGAAAGACAGCCTGCGTGCTATGTTTACAGATGGATGGAAAGATTTAGCAAGTGTAAAGATTGTAATGAGCGATTACGAATCTGTAATTTCTAAAGACAAGAAAGATGAGTGGGTTACGCTCTGGTACAAGCAGATTGTAACCAATAAAAAAGGAAAAATAGACTCCATGTCAGTGGTGAATGATGTAAAAATTGAAAATGGAAAAATCACCGTACTGGACGAAAAGACCAGGAAATTTCCTTTGCCTAAAAAATAACAGTCCTTCAACAAAAGTTTTACTCCCGTCATTTTATGACGGGATTTTTTTTTGTTTCGCTGTGATCTGTTTCATCCTTTGTATATCCTGTTTCCGTTTCAGCATTTTCAACCGGGAAAGGTTTGGCGGGATTGGGTATTGTTCTTTACAGCCACTTTCAGTTGCAGAAAAGTTAACTGGAATAAGGAATTTCATTGACCGGCATCAGTTCTTTTCAATTGTATCTGCAGTACTTTGTCCTCCCATGATTGCTTTCAGAACCTTCCTGCTGTTAATCAGTATCTCTGCCGTTACGTATGGCAATGCACAAATCCTCAGTTCTTCTAATCTTCCCATCATCAGCATTAATACAAACGGACAAACCATTGTTGATGAACCAAAGATCAGTGCCGATATGGGTATAATTTACAATGGGGCCAATATCAGAAACAATATCACTGATGCATTCAATCATTACAATGGAAAGATCGGGATTGAAATAAGAGGACAATCATCACAGATGTTTCCCATGAAATCGTACAGTATTGAACTGCAGGATGCCACCGGTAATTCAGTTGATAAATCACTGTTTGGCTTACCTAAAGAAAGCGATTGGGTACTCTATGCTCCTTACACCGATAAAACACTGATGCGGAATTTTCTTGCTTACACCATGAGCAGGGAAATGGGACACTGGGCATCGAACTGCCGCTATGTGGAAGTGATGTTAAACGGACAATACATCGGCATTTATGTGTTCATGGAAAAAATAAAACGTGGAAGCGGCCGTGTAAACATCAGTAAGATTGCAGCAACAGATATAACAGGTGATGCTGTAACAGGCGGGTACCTGTTCAGTATTGATAAAGAAGCCGACGGATGGTATTCTTCCTATACAACACCCAACAGCACATCCAATCAGCGAATCAGGTACAGTTATATTTATCCGAAAATAACGGCCTTTGTACCCGACCAAAAAAGCTACCTGAAAAATTATGTTGACAGTTTTGAAACAGCTTTATCCCATTCAACTGATCCTGAAAAAATAAATGAATGGAGAAAGTTTGCTGACGAAGCATCCTTCATTGATTTTTTTATTGTGAATGAACTGAGCCGTAATGTGGATGGATACAGGCTGAGTTCTTTTTTTTATAAAGACCGTACAAGTAAGAACGGAAAAATATTTGCCGGACCCGTTTGGGATTATGACCTCGCTTTTCGCAATGCAAACTACTGTAATGGAAGTGATACATCGGGCTGGGCTTACAGCTTCAACAGTGTTTGTCCGCAGGATTTCTTTCAAATCCCCTTCTGGTGGAAGAACTTTATGCAGGATAAAACATTTCAATCGAACCTGCGCTGCAGATGGAAGCAACTCCGTGCAACAAGTTTAAGTTCTGCACGCATTAATACATTAATTGATTCAGTTTATACATTAACAGAAGAAGCAAGACAACGGCATTTTCAGAAATGGCCTGTTCTTGGTCAATATGTATGGCCCAATCCTGAACCAATTGCCGGTACGTACAATACTGAAATCAATTATTTAAAAGTATGGGTAGAAGCAAGGCTTGGATGGATTGACCGTTATCTTCCCAATGAAGGGCTTTGCTACGATTATCCTGCCTGGTTAAAAGAATCCATTCTTGTGAAAGGCAATCCCAACCCGGTACTCAGCAATTACAATCTCACCATTAAATCAAGAGTGCAGCAGAAAATTGCAATCCGGGCATTTGATATGATGGGTCGTGTTGTGTATTCCAATTCGTATACAGCAAATGCAGGATATAACCGGTTAGAGGTTGATATGATCCACTGGCAAAAAGGGATTTACATTTTTACAATGACTGCTTCATCGGGAGAAAAGAACAGACTGAAAGTAGTAAAACAATAAACTTATTCGCTTACAACTACTGTCAGCTTCGATGATTTTTTATTTACTGCAAGTCTTGTAATTCCTTTCAGCATGGCCCCATCACCTTCAATGGTAACCAACTGCCATCCGTTGTTGGCAATTACATCATACACAAACAGGTTTACGCCATCACTCATCAGTATTTTATGATCATTGAGCCAGGTTAAATGATCCTGCCCTGCTTTTGTTGCAGTAATGGTTTTGATCTTCATTGTGCGTGGATCAAATTGTTTAATCAGCAGTTCCTTCTCTGATACACGCTGTACAAAACTCATCAATCCGGTTCCGGGAATACGATGCAGGCTTCTTCCAATATTTTCTGCAAGGATGGTATCCTTCTTTAAACGCAGATCAACATAATGCAATGTGTTGGGATGCAAACTGTCACCCAATACAAACAGCAGTAATTTATTTTTTGCAATCCATGCATGATAACCAACAATAAGGTCTTTGATCAGCACCTGTGCATCACCGCCTTTCATGGGATACTGCCCAAGGTTCTGTTCACCATTATCCCGTTGAATAATGCAGGAAATAAACTTACTGCCGGGTGTAACTGTTGGAGAATATTCCCGTTCATGAGTAATGGTAAGGTTCTTTGTTTTATCGTCTTTGAAATTATAATACTTCAAATCGCTTCTGCCACTGTCGTTGAACGATGAAAAATAGATCAGTGGTTTTTTAGGATGAAAGAAAGGCTGATTATCGTATCCTTTGTGGCTGGTGAAATTCCTGGCGTTCGAAATAATAACACTGTTCTTTGATACCCGCAGATCAAACAGGATAATTTCAGAACCCGTTTGTGCTATAGCTGAAACTGAATTAAACAGCAACAGGAAATAAAATAGTTGTTTCATACAGCAATGTACAGCAATAATCAGTCTGAATTGAAATGAGCAGGCAGCACTCACCCATCTTATCCGGTTCATCTGTTAAGAAAGTCTATTTACATGTACTTGTAACCCGGTAAAGAATTAACTGAAGACACAGTATATGTGAAAATAACATGCAACATCGTTTAATGCGTAACAGGTAAAATATTTATACTTCAAAAAGTTGACAAATATTTAATTAGCGGATTGTTTTTATCAATCATGAAAACAATGATTCTGTTTACTGGATTTTACAACTGTTAAAGAAATCTCCGGGAAACAGCATGATTTTCAGGCTTTAGTAAAAACAGCACCGTTTCCGTTAACAAATGAAAAAAACATGGCACGTTTTTCTTACATGGATAACACAAGGATATAACAACAATATTTTAAACCTGTAAATCAAACAACATGAAAAAAATTATACCCGTATTAGCACTGGTTGCTGTAATGGCATCCTGCAAAAGCAAAACTGAACCTGTAGCAGATCAAACAAAGGTTCTATCTGCAACAGAATTCGCAGACTTCCAGGCCTTCCAGGCATGGAAAGAGCAACAGGCCGAAGCAAAAGCTATCAATAACAACCGTACTGTAAGATATGTTGAGCACAGACATACTGCAGCAGCTTCTACCCGAACTGCAAACACAAACACTACTGCAACCGCTACAAAGAAAAAAGGCTGGAGCAAAGCAGCGAAAGGTGCAGTAATTGGTGGTGTGTCCGGTGCGGTAATCGGCGGAGTAATAAGTAAGCGTAACCGTGTGGCAGGTGTTGCAATAGGAACGGTGCTTGGTGGTGGTGTTGGTTATGGTATTGGACGTTCAATTGACAAAAAAGATGGCAGATACTAAAAGTATACTCAGATATGGATCAGCGGAGTTTATAAATAATCATTTATAAAACTCCGCTTTTTTATTACTTTAAACAGATAGCTGTGAATACAGTTGATATTATTCTTTGTTTTATTATCCTTCTTGTAACATGGATCGGTTACAAAAAAGGTGCGGCAGAAACAATTCTTGACCTCGTAAAATGGACGGCAAGTATTGCATGTGGAATTCTCTTCTATTATTACACGTTTAATTTTGCTGCGACCCGGTATCCCGGTTTAAGACAATGGTATTTCCCTGTGGTTACTATTTTTATTTTCATCATTACCTATTTATTTCTTTCCATGCTTCAGCGATGGATCGTCAGCAGGGATGAATACAGTAAACAGAAATCTTTTGCAGATAAAGTGAGTGGAATTATTCCCGGTTTACTCATGGGTATTGTCATCAGTTCAATTACCGGCCGGTTACTCACCTTCTCTATATTTGATGCTGTAAGTAAAGAGGCAGGTAAAAGTGAAATCACTTCCACCTTTTCTCCCTATACAGAACTGGTTGAAGAGAATATATCACCACTCGTTACAACTTATTTTACACCAAAAATATCAGCTGCCACTGCACAGGAGGCAACTGAACCCGATTTTAAAACAGAAACTTTTTTTGAACGCCCGGATCTTGAATATGAAATGTGGCTGCTGGTAAATGCAGAAAGACGCATCCATCATTTAAAACCTTTGGCGGTTGATGAGAAAATGAGAGAAGTGGCAAGAGCTCATTCTGCAGATATGTTTGTGAGGGGATATTTTGCCCATACAACACCTGATGGTGTGAACCCTTTTCAACGGATGAAACAGGCAAAGATCAGTTACAGGAATGCCGGTGAAAATCTTGCCCTTGCCAAGACACTTGCAGAAGCTCATCAGGGATTGATGAACTCACCCAGCCACCGGGCAGCAATATTAAATCCTGCCTTTGGCCGTATTGGAATTGGAGTGCTGGATGCTGGTAAAAACGGGTTCATGATTTCACAGGAATTCAGAGATTAATAAACGAAATACTTTTTTACGTAAGTCTCCGGTCGAAAAATCGATGGAATGATTTTTTGCAACCAACAGGTTTATTTTGCTTAAAAACAACCAAAACAAAGAGTAAAAAAAGCAGAACAGCAGTTATTTTTTGCATAAATACAATTTATACCTGCAGATTCTGTTTTCTGATTCCGTAAGAAAGCTGTCATTTATGTCCTCTTTCTGTTGCAGTTAACAGAAGTTATGTACATTTGTGCCAACCGAATATTATGAACATTTTTGTAGCAGGCTTACCTTACGATCTCGATGACGCAGAACTGGAAGAAATTTTTGAAAAGTTTGGACCCGTTGTATCTGCCAAAGTATCCATTGACCGCAATACCGGCAAGAGCCGTGGTTTTGGATTTGTAACAATGAAAAATGCAGAAGATGGTAAAGATGCCATTGAACTGCTGAACGATATTACCCTTGGCCGTAATAAAAAACCGTTGGTGGTTAAAGAAGCTGAAGACCGCAACAGTGGTGGTGGTGGAGGCGGCGGCTACAGAGGTGGCGGCGGAGGTGGTGGTTACAGTGGTGGCGGAGGCGGCTACAGAGGTGGCGGCGGAGGCGGTGGTTACAGTGGTGGTGGCGGAGGCGGCTACAGATAACCCATTCTTACAAAGACCTAACCTTTACTTAATACTGTATTTACCTTAACTAAACACTGACAGTGTATCTCTGCAGCATGAAAACACAAGACATTTCTCTGAAGGCAATAACCATTTATGCGTTATTGTTTATCCTCATATACCTCAGTTCGCTTTAAGCAAATCATCTTTGGTTTCTGTGGCTGTTTCGTTAACTTAGTGATGAATATATGATTACTCACCACTAAAACGAAATGACATGCCTATTGTAAAAATTATTGAAGTAATTGCCTCTTCTGAAAAAGGAATTGATGATGCCATCCGCCAGGCAGTGGAAGAAGCATCTAAAACCATCCGCAATATTGATTCAGTATATGTGCAGGATATTAAAGCACATGTAAAGGATGGCAAAGTAACCACCTTCGGATGTGTATGCAAGATTTCTTTCAGGCTTGAATAAGAAATGGATCACTGAATGATAAAAAAGCGATGCTGTTCAGCATCGCTTTTTTATTGTTTGAAAGTATGCGCAAACGTTTACAGTTGTTTATACACAGCTAACTTGAAATTGTATTTCAAATCCCCGGTTCGTGTCTCACGAACCGGAAAAGTTATGTGTGCTTGGTTCGTGAGACACAAACCATGGCACAGAGAACCATACCAAAATGGCGAAGATTAAATACGTGATTTTCAATTCTGGGTTTTTGAATGAGTGGCGTATATTTAAGTATTGTCATGCAATGCAGACTGTGTAATAACCGGTTCAATAATATAATTTGAAATGACATTAGAAGACCTGGGATATGATGATAAACTTGAAGCGTTCAGAATTGAACATAACCTGACTGATTTTGATATTGGAAGAGTTATATCGGAACACAGAGAACGGTATATTGTCAGAACAATCAAAGGAGAATTTGAAAGCGAAATAACCGGTAATATGCGTTTCTCAGCAAAAAGCCGGGAAGATTTTCCGGCTGTGGGTGATTGGGTTGCGCTGGCAACATATGGATCTGATTTTGCCATCATTCATAAAATACTGCCGAGATTCTCAATCATTAAAAGACAGGCTGTCGGACAATTTGGAGAGATTCAGATAATAGCAACCAATATTGATTGTGCATTTTTAGTACAGGCCGTTGACAGGGATTTTAATATCAACAGACTCGAAAGGTATCTGACCATCTGTAATTCATCTAACGTCAGTCCGGTAGTTATTTTAACCAAAACTGATTTAATAAATGAACTTCGGCTTACTGAAATTTTGAACAGTATAAAATCAAGAATTAAACATGTTCCAATTATTCCGGTAAGTAATGAAACGCAGAACGGATATGAAGCAATAAATGCATTTATCAGGAAAGGAAAAACCTATTGTATGCTTGGTTCTTCAGGTGTTGGAAAATCCACTCTGTTGAATAATCTTTCCGGCGAAACCCTGATGAAGACCGATCGTATAAGCACAAGTACAAACAAAGGAAAACACATTACAAGTCACAGGGAATTAATTGTAATTAAAAAAGGTGGTATTTTAATTGATAACCCGGGAATGAGAGAAGTAGGTATTGCAGACACAGCAAGCGGACTTGAAATTACCTTTGACGCAATTATCAGACTTTCCAAAGATTGTAAATTTAAAGATTGCACTCATACGAATGAAATTGGCTGCCGTGTTATTGAAGCAGTTGAAAAGGGAGAAATAGATATCGCCTCTTACGAAAATTATCTTAAAATGGAAAAAGAGAAAGCCTATTTTGAATCAACAATTGCAGAGAGACGGAAAAAAGACAAAGACTTCGGAAAAATGATTAAGAATTACAAAAAGGACATCAATCGAAAAAAGTGACATTCAAATCATCTTTCTTCGCAGGCAACATTTCCTGAAAGGGAGATTGCGAAACCAAAGACATCATTAGCTTACACAAGGTCCTCATCCAACACCAGACAATAAGAGAAATGTTGCTGAGAAACAGTTGTTCTAAACTCCGGTTTTTAGCTATATATTTAGCTTTACTACCTGCATGACTCAGTCAGACAGAAATTCCGGGCGGACGGCTGGCCAATTCTCCACATACACAAGGACCCGGATGTTAGAAGTTATTCAAGGCAACCAGAATAGTTAAACCAAATAAATTAAAATGAAAGCTTTTACAAAAACAAAATACGGCGGACCGGAGATACTTCAGTTGGAAGAGATAGAAAAGCCCTCATTGAAAGATGGTCACATACTGGTTAAAGTCGCAGCAAATTCGGCTAATCCTGCTGATTGGCATATTCTTCGGGGAAAACCATTTTTTGCACGGTTCACATTCGGATTATTCAAACCAAAAGATAAAATACCCGGAACTGATTTTGCAGGCGTTGTAGAAGAGGTTGGAACCGATGCTTCGTATTTCAAAGTGGGAGACCGTGTATTTGGAGCAACACTGAAAGGAGGAACTTTTGCTGAATACACTTGCGTGCCGGCGAATGTTTGTGCCCTGATGCCGGAAAATACAGATTTTCCTGAAATGGCAAGCGTGCCGATAGCAGGAGTAACGGCTTTACAGGCGCTCACCACGCATGGACAGCTCAAAGAAGGGGAATCGGTTTTGATCAACGGTTCTTCAGGAGGTGTCGGTCATTTTGCTGTGCAAATTGCAAAAGCCTATGGCGCCAGCGTAACTGCTGTCTGTTCCGGTAAAAACATTGACTTTGTAAAGACATTAGGTGCCGACCAGGTTATTGCATACGATCAAGAAAGCATTCATCAACATAATGGAAAATACGACCTCATTATTGATACGAATGGCAATCTTTCGCATAATGACTACAAACGTATGGGACAGCGGGGTGTCATAGTAGGTTTTACATCGATGGGGCATATGATGCTGTTACTTTTAAAAAGATCTTTCAGCAAATTCCCCCTGGTTCAATTTACAGCTGAAACCAACACAAAAGATTTGGAGACGTTAGCATCGTTGATTCAAAACAGGAACATTAAAGTTCAGATAGAAAAAATCTATTCGTATAAAAATATTCCGGAAGCCATAAACTATATTGAAGCCATGCACACGAAAGGAAAAGTGGCAATGGTTTGGAATAACATTGGCGGCACGGAAGAAGAAAAAAGCTCAAACCGCTGACATGAGTATTGATGCAAGTGGTGCCAGACGTTGGCAGCATCGGCAGCAGTTCTCTCTTCTCAGCAACAATTTCTATATTACCGGCACATTATTAGTTTGAAGAAAGTATTGGAAACAACAAAACAGAAATTATGAACAAATTAGTAAGAGGTCTTATCGCAGCTTATGGTGCAAAGAAATTAGGTGGTGGCTGTTTAGGAACCATTTTAGTTTTCATCATTATCTGGGTGGCATTGGGTACATGCAGTTAACATTTCTTCGCAGCAATATCTCTTTTATTGCCTTTGTGCCGGCTGATGACCTTGCTCCTGATCTTTTTGTTCCCGGTTACCCAACGTCCCTTTCAGGAGACGTTGGTGAGAAACGAGTAATCTATTTCGCTGGTGGAAACGCCAGCAATAACTTCGTAAAACAGTCAACTACTTTTTTATTACTTTAAAACTAAAGCTTTGTTTAGCATTGCTTACCCTGAGAAGATAAGTGCCCGGGCTTGTATTTTCTTTCAGTACTAATTTATACTGTCCGCCATTGAGGATATTCAGTTTACCACTCTGTATAAACTGTCCGTTCACCGAAGTAATACTGTAATCAAACATTCCCTTCAGGCTTTGAGAAGCCATCAAAAAAATGTATTCCTTCACCGGGTTTATCAGCAAGCTCAATAAAGCACCTGTACTGATATCACTCACAGGTATAACCTGTGAAAATTTTTCTTTACTGTTGTTATCAATGTAACGGAGACGGTAATAAGCAATACCATTGATGGCCCTGTCATCACGGTCTGTATACTTTTCTGTGTTACCGGTGTTACGGGCTGCCATCTCTCCTATTGTATAGAAATGAATATTGTCATCGCTGCGTTCTGTTACAAACCGGTTCATATTAAATTCTCCGGTTGTTATCCATGCAAGCTGTGTACTATGATCCTGTCTTTTTGCAGTAAACAGTAAGTCTGTTAAGGGAAGAATAAAAGAGCTGCTGCCAAACGTAAACATGTTGAATGTTGAAACGCTGCCCGATGTTACAATACCTGTGCTTGCAGTACTTCCACTTGCCGGACCTCCATTGGCTACCCAGCGGGTTCCATCATAGCCTGCCACCTGTATATCCAGCGTGGCCCAATTGGGAAAATACACTTTGCTTTGATCCCAGTTCAACGTTACGGTTGCAGTGCCTCCGGATATTTTGTTAACAGTCCAGTATTCTGTATCATCAATATCCCAAAAAGGGCTTTGCATCTGATTGGAAAAAGGAGTCATTGCAGAATACCTGGCATTGAATTCACCCGAAACAGAAAGACTGCCTAATGCAATTTTCCGTTCTACTGTACCATTGCCTACCGGGAAACTGAAATTGGAGGAACCGATTTTTTTCACCCAGCCATTTACATGCCTTGCATCCCCATCACCGTTATAAGAAGCTCCTGCTTCGTAGATGAGGTAATTGGGAGCAGCAGATGTAGTAATGATGCCATTGCTGAAAGTATGCGTATTGCTGATACTTAAATTATTATTGAGCGTAATACCTGTACTGTTATCAGAAACAAGATTGAATGTATGAAACGATTCTGTTCCGTTAAGAGACTGGGTACTGCTGCCGTTCAAATACAAAGTACCTGTACCGTTTGCCATGGATGCTTCGCTGTTACTGATATTACCTTTTACATAAAGACTGCCTTTGTTTACCAGCACTCCCGATGATGAGTTGGTAAAACTTCCAAAACCCGATACAGATGCACCTGTATGAATTTGCAGGTTACCATTGTTGGTAAATGACTGCTGTGCGTTTGAAAGCATGTATACAAAAGAAAATATAACAGGCAGGGAGATCCTTTTCATGAGAATTACTTAATCGGTTTTTCTGCTGAACAGTTCATCGGTAATCGTTTAAATTAACAGCAGGATGTTTCACTTCTTTACAAACTCTTTTTATTATTGAGTGGTTGCCAGCCATTGAATATCCTGGATTTTTACTACGTCGCCGCTGTTTGCTGACGTATAATATATTTCAAAGTAATCATTTGGACCTATGTCTTCGAGGAATACCACAAATGAAAACTGAAAGGGCTGGTTAGGGGTTGTAATCCTGAGTGTTGTTTCTCCAAACTTCGTTGTGGTTAACCCGTTTTTTACAATACAAATTGAAATGTTCCTGTTTGATTGATTAACTGAAAGATTTCCTGCAATTGTAAATATGCCGTTTCTTTTATTTGTTGGCTGAAAAGTTATCCTGTTATTACCTATTGTCCATTTACAGGTTGTTGCATCAGTATTTGTACCCCAGTCGGCTTTGTACCATGTATTGGCATTGGTGATTGTTTTATTGGTTGAACTGTTGAGCACATTAATAAAACAGTAAGGCTTTTTATCGCCCAGTCCTGCATTCGCTTCCACTTTGGCATTGGCATCTCTCTGATCAGACCTGGTAAAATCAAAGCCTTCAATATATCCGCCAACATTGTTCCATGAATTACCGGTTATTGCGATTGTATTATATAAAAAAGAAGCAGGTTGATAAAGTATGGCCGTATCAGTTGCATTGTAATTATAATAACCACCACTGGCGAATTGAATGGTGGCCTCGGAAGCTTTACTGAGATTGATTCCATATTTACAACCGATGAAATCTGTTTCTGCCACTTTTACGGTTACTCCCGCAACATTGCCATGAATCAGTATACCATTTTTTTGTGCATTGTATATATCCGTTTCAAACACCCACAGTTCAGCATTGGTTGAATCGAGTATGGCATTATAAAACCCGTCAAACGAACAATCTTTGATTTCATTATACGTGTCGCTTCCAACAAAGCGTATAGCATCTTCACCTGCAAGAGTTCCATAACCTGCTAATGTACCTGCATCAAACTGAAGCATTTTGAAATAGCATTCACTTACACACCTGAACATTGGTTTATTGGTAAGTCCGCCGGCTGCTTCAATGGCAACACTTCCATATGACATACCCTGGATTGTAAGCGAATAAGGAAGATCAATTGTTATAGTAGCATCAATAGGAAAAGTTTCATCAGCCAGCCTGATCACTGTTGGTGCAGTCATATGCAACTCCAGAAAATCAATCGCTTCCTGTATGGTTGTCCAGCTGCTGTTCTCGTCAATTTCCATGAAATGATCTTCAATAGCATGCTTGCCGCTTTGCAGTACCCAGTTTCCGCCCGATGCAACAAATGTTTTTGCAAAAAAACGTGTAAGGGTTGAACTGGCTAACTCATCAATAGTTGCTCCGCTGTTTCCCTGTACTGTAACAAGGTCGGTGTGGGTGCCGTTATTTTTCACTGTAATGGCCAGTCCGTTATCGGAAGCTGTAACCACAGGAAGTGTAATGGTAATATCGTTGATTGCTAAAACAAAGGTTTCTGTTTTCAGTATAGTGGCATTGACTGCTTTGGAAACCACATTGTATCCCGATGTTGCTATCAGTTTCCATTGCGTACCGTTCCAGTAATAATATCCATCTGCTAAAGTACCCCCTGTGCTGTACACAAGCATGCCGGAAGGAACTGTACCTGTAAGCGGAGCAATTGAAGCAGCGTCGTTCAATGTTACCCTTGGAGGAAGGAATCCCTTGTTTGTACTTTCAAGCTCTAATAATGAATTGGAATTGATGGCGGATGGATTATCACCAATTTTAACCTGCGCATTAACCTGCACGGCAAGCAGGAGCATAAGAATAATTAATCTCATAGTAATATGGACTTGGATATTGGAATTAAAAGCAAGTACATACAAATAAAAATACCATAGCACTAAGTGCAACAGTTAATTTACAGTTTAAGCATTAATTTTTTTTCGGGTAAGCAGAAACCTTTACTATCTTTTTAGCAGCATCTTCTGCAAACACTTAGCTGCCACATCCGTTGATCAACAAAACAGCGGTCTGAACGATTTGTTCAACTGCAGGATAAACCTCCGGGGTTTTAGTACTGACTCGTCCCGGTTCGTGAGCCACGAACCGGAAGTCGTTGTTTAGAATTGCTTAACTCCTTTTCTGCAGTTTACTTTTTTTCGCTTTAATAAACAGCTGCTTTTTCTTTTGAGAAGTTGCAGCGGGCAACAAACACCATCTCTTCAACCAACCTGGCGGCATCCAGTCATCTTACACCATTTTTAAACAACGAAGCAAAACGGAATTGTTTGCAGTGATTATTTTCAATGAATCTTTCTTACTCCCATAGGATTTGAATATGCATCGTTGTCAAAACAAATGACAGGATTGCTTCCATCAGTACCGGGAAGCAGTAAACAAAATCTTTACAATTAAAATAAACCACTATGAAAAAGATGGTTTTTATACTTGCATCATTCTTACTGATAGCAGGTACAGGATTTGCACAGGATCAAACCCAACAAAAAGACAAACTTCAAAAGCGTGACCGTATTCACCAGGAAGACCACCTGATGCTGAAGGATGGAAAACTTTACCAGGTAAAACAGGGAGTGCAATCACAGGTGCAGGCACAGATTACGTTAAACAACGGCCTTATCTGTAACCCTGATGGAAGTTACCGGTTAAAAGACCGCACCCAATTACGTTTACATGATGGTGAATGTTTAGACATGGAAGGAAACAGGTATCTGAATCAGAACAGGTTCAATAACCGGAAAACAATGAGCCAGGGCCAGATACAAAGATCACAAAACAGAAGCATGAACAGAAACCGCCCTTCAACACAGGGAACAGGCAACAGAAAACGGAGTGTCAACTGACATTTACAGTCATCAATTGCTGAATAAAAATTAACGGAGTTACAATCACCGGCAGACCCTCGTTTTTCTGAAGGGGTGTAACTCCTTTTTCAGCTCATTAAAAAAAATATTTCATGAACACTGTCTTACAAAAACTGTATGTTTTTTTGCTGCTGTTTTATTCAACGCTTCAAAACCTGCCTGCACAATCAGCAACAACCGATACGGCAAAACCGGCATCAGAAATAAATAATTCGTATGCGGAAGCAGGCATTCAGTATATCAGCAATATTGTATTTGCGGGGAGAAAGGATTCAGTTGCTGTTCCATACCTGAGTCCTTCCATCGGCTATTCGCACAAATCAGGTGTATTTGTAAAAGGGTCGCTCTCCTGGCTCACATCAGCAAAAGAAAGCAGGGTTGATCTGTACACACTTACTGCAGGTTATGTGTACAGCAAAAATAATTTTATTGCAGGCGTTGATGCAACAAAATATTTTTTCAACAGCAGCAGTACGAATGTACAATCAGAAATAAGCGGCTATGCTGCCCTGTTTTCCGGTTACAGCTTTAAAGATATCATTACAGTATATGTTGATGGAATGATCAGCTTCAGTTCAAAACCCGATTTTATTCTTGGTTCAGAATTGAACCATACATTTTATGCTGTCCGTGATCAGTTGAAAATTACACCAACCATTTATGTAAACTTTGGTACGCAGAATTATTACAATGAATATTACACGTATAAACGCTCTGGTTCCGGTGCCGGTGGAGGTTATGGAAATGGTGGTGGAGGCGGCATACAAACCACAACAGTTACTGCAGCTGAATCAACAAAGTTTCAGTTACTGGATTATGAGTTCAGTTTACCGGTGAGTTACACTTACAAAAAGCTGACAGTTTTCTGCACGCCGGTTTTTGCAATACCCGTTAATCCATCTTTAATCACAATAGATGGGCAAACAACCAGGGAAGTACTAAGTAATTCCTTTTTCTGGTCGGCAGGTATTGCGTACAGGTTTTAAGAATTGACAGGATTGCTCAATACTGTATATAACTGCTCCGGTAACAGCAGCATCTGTAATGCAAAGGATTTAATTGTTTCATTTTCCTGTTTGTGATCTGGATCATAGAACACACCGTTTTAAACAAAGACCTTGAACAGGATTTAATATTTTTCTTATGACAGGCAAACACAACATTTCATGGGGGCTCATGTTTCTTGCCGTATTTATGTTATACGGGTTCCTGTTAATTTACCTGCGTGATTTTGCACCTGGTAAAGAACAATGGATAAATGAATATTCCACGGGTAAACATTTTGAATCGAGACTGGCGCATGTGCACGGGAATCTTTTTGCCTTTCTCAATATTCTGATTGGTTATTTACTGCTCAAATTTGACATACCATTAAAGACAAAAAAAGTAATTTCCTTTCTTGCCTTAACCGGTATGCTGATGCCCACAGGCATTGTACTTGAAATTTACCTGGGTGCCCCACCTTATTTTGTTCTTGTTGGTGCCATTATGGAAATAGCAGCAGTTTTTCTGCTGGGGTTCAACATCTTTCAACTCAAAAACCTGAAACAACATGTATAAGATCCTTTTAGCAAGTTTAGTAACAGTACTCCTCAGTACATATTCTTACGGACAGGCAACTTTAAAAAAAGACAGTATGAACATTGATAAATTTATGCTGGCAGGTCAGGTTGATTACAACGACGCAGCGTTTAATAACAAAGTGATCTTTACAGGAGACAGTTATAAAATCATTCTTTTTGCATTAAAAGCCGGGCAGGAAGTGAAGCCTCATTCCACTCCTGTGAATGCTTTTTTAACAATCCTGGAAGGCGAAGGGAAAATAAAAATCGGAGAAACTGTTTATACACTGAAACAGGGAGAAAGTATACTGCTTCCAAAAGACATTCCTCACCATATATGGGCTCATCAGGCATTTAAAATGATGCTGATTAAATAACCGGCGCATCTGACACTATCTCTAAACGGTCATATACCGGAAGTGACATTGATTACATGTCATGCCCTGTTCATTACCTACCTTTTCACTTTCAAACAGTGAGAAGAATTTATTCATTTTTTTCTGCTGCACCCCATAGGATAAATGAAAAGATACCGTCTAAAATAATCAACAGGCAGGTGCATGAATGAAATTGAACTGATACATCGTATTCTTGAAGGTAATCAACAGGATTTTGCACTTTTGATTAAAAAGTATGAAACAAATGTATTTCGCACAGCCATTGGCCTTGTACACAGCAAAGAGGATGCAGAAGAAATTACACAGGATGTTTTTGTAAAAGTTTACCGTTCACTTTCATCGTTCAGCGGCAAGTCGGCCTTTTCTACATGGCTGTATCGCATTACAGTAAACAGCAGTTTAAATTTTTTACGGAAAAAGAAACGCAGTGGCTTCTGGGTTGGCCTGTCTGATCTGCTGCAGATAGCATCAAAGGACAGGGCGGCGGAAACAATCATGACAGAAAAATCGGAAAAAGCAGTTATTCAGCAGGCAATTAACAGCCTGCCCGAAAAACAAAGACTGGCTTTTGTGCTTGCAAAATATGAAGAGTTGCCGCAAAAGCAGGTGGCTGAAATTATGAACCTGAGCGAAGGTGCAGTTGAACAGCTGATTCTGCGGGCCAAAAACAACCTCAAAAAAAAATTAGAAAAAGAACTGGAAGAGCCATAAGATTTTTATACATCTGCTTGTCTAACAATTAAACCGTTTGGGTTATGACTACCAAGAAAAATATACATCAGTTACTTGAAGACTTCATAAAGGAGGAGCGGAACACAGAACCCAATCCTTTTTTATCAACCCGCATAATGTCGGCAATTGAGAAGAAGGAGAATGAACAGCTGATGCAGGTTTCACCGGTATGGAAAACAGCTGTGGTTGCAGTCGGCCTGTTTGTGGCGGTATTCTCCGGCATTGCAGCCGGCAATCTGTATCAATCAAATACCAATGCAGCAGATGTGGTTTTGATTAATGACGGGAGTATGGAAAACTTTGGATTATATAATCAAATTGGAAATGAATAACTGTTGATATGATGCGTAAAACACAAATATTAACCTGGCTGGTGGTTTTACTTGTAGTGATGAATGCGGTAACAATTGGAACCATCCTCTATCATAACTACAGGGAAAAGCAAATCAATGATAACATCGCTATCAATTCCGGTCAGGGTGGAAATATGCTGAATGGCAGATTCCTGAAACAAACGCTTGGCTTCAATAACGAACAAATGGATGCTTTCCGTGATGCCAATCAGCAGTTCCGTCCTTTTGCAATGGATGTAACCTATGAGATTGATTCATTGAAAACAGAAATGTTTACGGAGTTGCAAAAAGCAGCACCGGATACTGTACGATTGAATGGAATTTCGAAACAGATTGGTGACTTGCATGGCAGGTTAAAGTATGAAACGTATAAATTTTATTTAAACATAAAAAAACTGTGCACTCCGGAACAGATGAAGGAACTCGAAAAAGCATTTCAACCTCTCTTTAAAAATGAAGGAAACATCTCTCCCGGAAACCAGCATAGAAGGGGCTGGAACAGAAACTGATTTTTATAACAATTAAATACTAAACAATGAAAAAGATGATTCTTGCAGCAATCTTCATGGTTGCTATTGGCGGAGCTTTGTCTGCGCAAACAACTAAACCGGGTAACGGCACACCCGGAACAAACAAAAACAGTCCAGCCTATGTTGATGCCAATAAAAACAACATCTGCGATAATTATGAAAATAACACAAGGCCTGCTAATGTTAACAGGGGCCAGGGACAGCAGGGACGCAGAGGCGGTGGATATGGCATGGGCAACAGGCAGGGACGCTCTAATATGCAATGCGGCAGAAACGGTGGTGGAAGAAGATCATGGTAATTCTTTCTTCTCAATAACGTCTCCTCAAAGGGTCGTTGCTTAACCGGAGGTAAATAGCAGGCGCAAAGTCGCCAGCCAACACCAGACAATAAGAGAGGTTGCTGAAAAACAAAGGCAGCTACCTTTCGGCTATAAAGATTGGATGGGCAGTTTCAGAGATGGCTGCCCATTTTTTTTTATACTCTTTTAGATATGATGAACCTCCGGATTTTCAGTTCGGTTCTTATTACTGCTGGCAGATCGTTTCAAACTCTATTACCGCAGGCGAGTCAGGCACCCCATACACAAAGCCATTGCCAAGACTCGCCTGAGAACTAAGGTTATTTAAGACTGTTCATTTCCCAACCATTTCAGAACTTTTGAGATACTGACGTATATTTAAGCACTGACATTAAAACCAAAAACACAACGAACTGCAACAGCTTAACAGGCTGGTAAAAAAAAGAATACACATGAGCCTATATGAAAAATTACAGCTGGCCAGAAGTGAAGAAGATGTGAAAGACGCTTATATAAAAGCACTCGGGTTAAAAGGCTATTCAAAAAACTTAATTGATATACAAACCAAAGAAATCTGGTTTGAAGCAAAAGACACCGACAGAAACTCAACCTATGCAATGTTTACACAGCTGATGCATTATGTGCAGCAGGCATTAAACAAAGGCGATGAAGTTCCTCCCTTTTTATGTGTAATTGATACAAAGAAAGCCGCCATTATGAAAAGCGAGGATGTAATTCCCTTCCTTGCTAAAAAAACAATTAAATGGGGTAAGTCGGCCAGTAGCTATACACAAGATGCATTAGATGCCATCTCCGCCCATATCGGTACACACTTTGTTTCGTTTAAAATAGAAACGCATGAAGATGAGTTTATCAGCACCATTAAAAATGCAATTAAGAATGGTGATATCATCCGCACACAGATTACACCCGATAACCTGAAACAGGTATTTGATAAATGGGTAACCATGATAGGGCGTGAAATAAAAGACATGCCTGAAGAAAATTATGCACTCCTGTTTTTTGCTGATATTATGCACGATGGTACCACATCTACCCATGATTATCTTACCGCTGCACTGATGCATAAAAACGGTGCTCCTGTATTCAGTTTAGAAGGCAAAGTGTATGAACTGGGAAACAAAGAAGGTTACCGACAGTTCTGGGCCATTTATCATAAACCGCCAAAGCAGGAATACAGAAATTATTTACTGGAAAGGCGTGACAGTTTAATACCCTTAGATGAACGCAGTTTTAAAGGAGCCTACTATACACCGCTGGCAGTAGTTGATAAAGCTTACGATAAACTAACCGAAACTCTCGGTAAAAACTGGCAGAAAGAATACATCGTGTGGGATATGTGTTGCGGCGTTGGTAACCTCGAAGTAAAGCATAGTAACCCACGCAATATTTACATGAGTACTTTAGACAGTGAAGATGTAGATGTAATGAAAGCCACCAAAACCTGTGTATCTGCGCAACGTTTTCAATACGATTACCTGAATGATGATATTACTGATGACGGTAACATAGATTATACACTTACCAATAAAGTACCCGAAGGTTTACGCAAAGCCATTGCAGAAGGAAAAAAGATTTTAGTGCTGATTAATCCGCCTTATGCGGAATCAGGCGAAGGAATAGGTGGTGGAAATAAAGAAAAAGTTGCTAAAACAAAGTTTGCTACCACTGCTATGACGAATTATGGCAAAGCAAGCAATGAACTATTTACTCAATTTGTAGCTCGTATTTTTCAAGAAATTCCTACTGCTACTTTAGCAATGTTTAGTAAACTGAAATATATTAATGCTCCAAATTTTGAAAGATTCAGACAAGTTTGGAATGCAAAGTATTTAGGGGGCTTTATTGTTCACAGTAAAGCGTTTGATGGATTAAAAGGTAATTTCCCGATTGGGTTTTTACTTTGGGACACTAAAAATAATGATGATAAAAAAACACCTATTACTGAGATTACAACTGATGTGTTAGATAAGAAGGCACAACCGATTGGTGAAAAAGTATTTTATAACTTACAAAATAGTACCTTTTTGAATGGCTGGACTATCAGACCGAAAACAAATAAAACAGATGTTATTGCTCTGAAAAATGCAGTTTCGCCATCAGCAACAAAACCAGTTGTAACAACATGGTCTGATTATGCTTTGTGCTATATGCTCTGCGATAGTAATGATATGCAACATGCTGGTCAAACTGCAATATTTTCATCAGTTTACAGAGTTGGCCATGATGGAGGCTTTTATGTCAATCCAGAAAACCTCAGTCATGCCGCAGTTGTTTTTTCTGCAAGACGTTTAGTAAAACCAACGTGGATTAACGATAGGGATCAATTCTTACAACCCACTGAACCTTTAACAGATAAATTTAAAACTGATTGTTTAATCTGGATGTTATTTAACGGCAGCAATTTAACAGCCAGTGCCAATGATCTTGAATGGAACGGTAAAACATGGAGTATCGTTAATCATTTTATTCCTTACACTGAAGAAGAAGTAAATGCACCCGATCGTTTTGAAAGTGATTTTATGGTGCAGTATTTAGCGGGTAAAACATTGAGCGCTGAAGCACAGGCCGTACTAAACGAAGGAAAGAAATTATGGCAGGCATACTTTGCACATACTGATGTAAGAACGGTAAGAGATGAATTAAAACTCAACCGTGCCGATGTGGGTTGGTATCAAATACGCAAAGCTTTACAGGCACGCAATGCCAGCAGCGATTTTGCGCCCGTAAGTTTTAAACCGTTTGAAGATGCGTACAAAGCTTTAACAGAAAAGTTACAGCCAATGGTATATGAGCTGGGCTTTTTGAAAGTGTAAAGTCAGGCCACTCAAAGCGGCCAGACCGGCAAACAGAAACAGCGCCGGCAACAACAACACTATACAATGAAAAAAGAAATCAATCCTTTCGCTGCAAAAGACGGGGCTCCGATAGAAGGAAAAGAACCTGAATTTTTTAAGTGGGAAATAAAAAAAGCGAAAAAGGAACTTTCTTTACTTCCCAAAGAAGAGCAAAAGAAAATAATTGCATCACAAAAAGCACTGGCAAAAAGAATGAACAGTTAAGCAATATCTTTCATCCATGCGCAACAGAAAACCCAGCCCCATTCATACACACCGCAAGGCAGAATTCAACGCTCTGCATCTGAGTCCTGTTCAATATTATATGGAGGAAGAACTATCAATGGAAGAAGTAGCAGAAAAAATCATTGACTGCAGCGGAGAACATTTTTTTGAATTATTTAAACAGTACAACAAAAACTTTTTCAAACAAGGAAGGTTTAACGGTGTTTATTTTTATGAAAGTCATTTCTCTACGATGTTCCTGTTTTTTAATGAAGCGTTTTACGAAACATATAAACACGGTTCTTTCTACGCATTGCCTTCTTCACTTTCGGGCATAAATAGTTTTTTAATCAAAGAACATTACCCCAACGAAACAGAATACCTGAAAACAGCGGCCTATCTTGAAGGGATCAGTAATTTTAAAGAAGGCAGTTTGCTGATGGAGTTTATGTATTAAGTTCTGTGGGATGTTGAATAGTTTTGTTGGCCACAAATGGCGCAAGCGTCTCCCTTGCGCTATCTACGGCAGAGAACTTGTACGACCGGTAATGCTATTCGGCATAATGCAGGCTGGTTTATATTTAGGTTAAGAGTAATAGTTATATGGAACTGATATTTTTTGCAACAGTCCAAATTGAAAAAGAAAGTAAAAGCTGAATACAGGCTTACTGAAAAATCAGAACCCAAAATCCTCCACCTTTACTTTTTTTCCTTCTTTTTCTTCTGTCACTTTAGCCTGCTGGTGCACCGGGTTGCCCTCTACATAAATAGCCAGGTAGGGGCGTACCGGGCAGATATACTCGCAGCCACCACAACCAACACAAAGTTCATTGTTGATGGTTGGTATAGTAAGATTGCCTTTGTAAGGCTGCATGCTTACTGCCTGTGTGGGACAGTGTTCGGCGCATGCACCGCAGTTAGTGCCATCAGTAACTACTACGCAATTTTCCTTTATAAAATGTACCAACCCTATCTGTAATGTTTTCTTTTCCTTTTCTGAAATTTCTACGATTGCTTTTGAAGGACAAATCTCAGAACATAAAGTGCAATGATAATTACAATAACCATGTTTGAAACTCATAGCAGGTTGCATCATACCAATGATGCCATACTCTGTAAATGTGGGTTGCAGCACTTGTGAAGGACATTTGCTTACACAGAGCTGGCAGGCGGTACAGGAATCATTAAACCTGTTTACATTCACCGAGCCGGGAGGTGTAATGGGATGCTTTTTTTTGAAAGGAACATTGTGAGAGGTGTAAATGACGTTGATCTTATTAGCAGAATCTTTATCTTTTCCTGCAAATACTTTTTGAATAGCAGCCAGCCCCAGCAGGATAGAAGCGGAAAGAAATTTACGTTTTGTAGCATCATAACCATTACGATCAGGTTCAATAGTGTGCGGCTTTTTGGGCGACCAACCCGAAAATTGATACGAAATGGCATTTCTCTTACATACCTCCACGCAATTAAAACACGTAACACAACGGCTATAATCAATCTCTTTTATTTCTGCATCGATACAGGAGGCTTTACATTTCATTTCGCATAAACCACAACTATTGCAACCTTCGCTGCCAATCTTTATTTTTAAGAGTGAAAATTTGGCTAAGAAGCCAAGAACTGTGCCAACAGGACAAATAGTGTTGCAATACAAACGACCATATTTGTACGAGAGAAAACCTATTATCAATAAGGTGAATACGGCTGTTACCAAAGAGCTCATACTTGCAATAAAAATATTCATTTCATAAAAACGATAATTATTGAAGTGATTACCTGCTGCTGCCACCAGATTGTTGATGGCTAAATAAACCGGTTTAAAAATGTTAGTGGCTATGCGTCCATATGCACTGTAAGGATCAAGAAGGTTGAGTAGCAGATGAAAGCCACCTGTAAATGCCAAAACTATCAGGGCTACTATTGACCAGCGCAGGATTCTTTGTTCTTTAAGGTGAGGGTATTTCTTTTTACGGTGAAAACGTTTCGCTAACCAATCAGCCATATCCTGTAAAATACCCATTGGACATAGAGAAGAGCAATAAATTCTTCCAAATAAAAGCGTGATAACTGCCAGGGAAATCAATACCACCATATTCATAGCCAGTAATGCCGGTATGAATTGCCATCTCATCAATCCATGCAATTGTTGCGGCAACAAATCAGCAAAGTCTAAAAAATAGAATGTAATTAAACTAAACAGGAACAGCGATATCACTATTCGAACTTTCTTCATTTCAAATCAATTATTAAAATCATTGCTCCATCAAAGGATAGACGAAACGTTTTTAAATGGAATTGCATCCATTCGCCTGCAAACTCAGGCGGACATTATTTTTCGCAACTATTACCGGACTATTAACCATTGACTGCAGCCATCTGCCTTATATTTTTATACGTTTTATGTTTAACTTTTCCAGTTGGGTGGTGCCTAATTTTAAAGCCTCGCCTTTACCAATATGTTCTACCATCTCAAGTGGCATTGCAGAAACCTGGTTAAAGAATTTAGTAGCGGCCGTATCCACTGCAATAATATCTGTGGAGATGAATAGCCCTTTCGATGTAACTACATCGCCTAATGATTTACCCTGTGGCCCATTGGATTTCATCAAACGATAAGCATCTACCACATTGAGGGTGGGCTTTTTGTCCAGGGTGCTGCAGTCGGCAATACATTGTTGTAAATTATGGTTATGAAAAAACCTTCTGTCCCATACTATGCCCATCAGGTTTTTCATAGCGATAGACATTTTTGCTCCTCCATGATTTTTTAAAATGGGCACGTTAATCCATACATCCGAATCAAGTATAGCCTGGTGAATTTTTACAGTTTTAAGGTTTACTGCCCTGGGTAAATTAATTTCACGGTAATAAGATTCATCGTGTCCGGGAATCATTTTTCCACCTGCTGCAATTACTGCATCCTCAATACCACTGTTCTTATAACATTTTCTCCAGTCGTCGCAGGTATGGTCAAATACAATTACTTCTTTTGCACCGGCTTTCAAACATTGTTTTATAATTTCACTTACCAACAGCGGGTTGGTATTGGCTGCCAATTCGGGGTTTCTGTCCCATCCTATATTGGGTTTGATGGTTACTTTATTACCGGGTTTCACATACTTACCTATGCCACCCATTTCAGTAATGGCTCTGCGAAACATTTGATCCGGTTCTCCTCCCATTACTGCCACCATATCATATCCAATAGATGCGGCAGTAGATATTGATTTTTGCGCCAGTACTTCGAAACCATCCACCATTTTTAGAGTGGAAGCAACACCTGTAAGTGCCACTGCTTTCAGAAAAAATCTTCTTTTCATTTGTTATTTATTTATAAATGAATAATAGTTCTGATCGGTTTATGCAGCAATTGCTTCATTGTTCATACTATCCAGGGGAAGGTGAAGCAGGTTTCATCAAATAGTGAATAATCTGCTTTGCCATTTACTGCAAAGGTTTTTACCAGTGCTGCCCCGGATAATAATTCTTTAGCATATTGCAAAGTGGCACCCGTTTTTACACGGTCTTCAACCAGTAATATTGTTTTGCCGGTTACGTTAAAATGAATCTCTTCCATCAATTTAGGAACATCGTATATGGGTTTTTGCTGTGCATTGCGAAAGCTTAGTTTCAGCAGTTCTATTCTTAGCTGTAAACGTTGATTGATTAATGCAGCCGGTATAATGCCGCCATTGGCAATAGCCACTATCAGGTCAAAAGTTTCTGCAAAATCCATAGTGCGGATTTTACCTGCTATTTCCTCCCATGATTTAGAATTCATAATGGGCCAGTTTTTTTAATAAAATCCAACCGCCAAAAACCTGGATAAGCATACCTGGTATGCCTATGGTAAGGTCCTGCATTGCTTTTGCAAAGCTTTGTGTGATACCCCATTCTGCCAATGAACCTGCTATCTGATAGGCTAATACCACCATCAATAAATGGATAACAGAAACTTTTTTGAATGTGGTAGCTACATATGCAGCAGCTATTGCCAAAAGGCACGATTTCAGCAGAATCACGGGTAATACTTCCATTGGCGGCATTCCTGTTAAAACAGAATTAAGCAATGGAGAACAGATGGCGGTGAGTAACCCTGCTTTAAGTCCGAATTTATAAGAAGCAATCAGCGTAAAAAAATAAACTGGTAAAAATATAAGTCCGCCGGAGGGGATGAGATGACACAATTGTGGCAATACCAGGTTGCCTGCTGCAAACAGGAATACAAACAGGTAAGTGCGTGTATCTAACCATTTCAGATTCAGGGGATGAAAAGTTGTTGTTGATGTCATAAGTGGGGAATTTTTTGTTGTTAATAATTTTTACATACTGCAGTAAAGCAATGGGGGTATCTCCCTGGCCGTGTCTCTACTCCTGGCCTTGTTTTCATTGAAATTTCTTTATATACCCTTGCATTAAGGCGATAGTTAATAAAGTACTACTCCGGGTGATAAATAAAATATTTTTTCGTACAATTTTTAAGAGAATGCCTTTTTAAAAATAGGTTAATCATCAGGTTACAGAAATGACTGTCGTTATCATATTCAATGAATATTGTCATAAAATTATTTTTAAGCAGTTGCTGCTGTTCCAGGAAAAATGATCCAACTTCTATAACCCATCTGGCACATGTGTTCCACAGGATCAACTGGTGCCGTTTAGTACTCTGTCGGCCCGGGGTCTGGCCACCGACCCCGGGAGTTAGTACTTATTAGAACTTATCACCTAAATAGATTGATGATGAAAGACCTGCTGCAGTAGCTGAAATCCCGGGGTCGGCATTGGCATTATTTATAATTTAAATTTTTTATATAGCCAGACCCCAGGGCGACAGAAACTGCCACGAAAAAAAGTCGCCATGAAAAACGGGACTGTGAACCGAGCGTGGCAACAGACGATGCGGTCTGGGTCAGAGACATAAATGATACAGCTGGTAACATAATTCTTTTTGCCTTTCCTTCGCAGCAACGTCATCGGCCAACACGCAGGCTATAAGAGTGACGTTGTTGAGAAGTAAGCAGTGTCAATTAATAAAACAGCTCCGCATAGTTTTTTGCAAAAGTCTGCCAGAGGGTAGTATCACGTAATTGCCAAAGCACAGAGCCGATGAGTAATACCAGAAAAACGGTGAGGAATGGTTTATAGTTTTTCTTTCTGTACACATCAATACCCAACAATATGCCCACGATCACCAGATCCAGCACATCAGTAATGGTGAGGGCATCCCATACGGTCAATCCAAAACTTGCGCTCAGTCCCCGTCCTACGCCGGGCCCGATGGCCAGAATTCCGGTGGCGATCATATACCGCATATGCGAGTCAGGCGTTTTGCGGGTGATCATTGCCAGTGCCCAGAAAATGGCAAAGGTTAAAAAGCCCCGCATATCAAGCACAATGAAATTACGCATTACCTCTACTGGCTCATTTGCCTCAAGCCCTCTTGCATAACCTCCCCGGCCAATGAGGAACAGCGAAATAATAATGAGCGGCCCCAGTACCCAGGAAACTTTTCCGATTGTTCTGTGCAGGGCTGCCCGGCCCGATTGGATGAGTAAAGGCTGTGCGATGAGCAACAGCATCCACGTCATAAGCAAAGCCCCATGAATATGGATGAGCGTGGTTGCATTTTTAAATTTCGGGAATTGGCTGGTGTACGTTTGATAAAACCCCCACTGAATGCCGATTAAAATGAGGAATATAAAAATGGCTGTGTTGCGATACACTTTTAGCATGGTTGGTTTTTTTATGTGTGGAAATTGAGTAAGTTGAAACTACCTATTTCCTGTAACATTTGCAACCACTGTTCTTTTATCTCAGGCGATTCTCTTCCTTGAGCCTGAGCATAGCTGCCCCACTCGCCGTAATCAGAAGATATACATGCAACTTAGCACGGCGAGTCAGGCACCCCATACACAAAGCCATTGCCAAGACTCGCCTGAGAACTAAGCCACGATAAAAATTACTAAAACAAAAAAAAGGGCTTGGATAAAAATCCAGCCCGTATTAAATCCAATATCCGATAAAACCGACACGAAGATAAAAGCATGTTACAAAATAGCCGTTACACTATTATGGTAAAAAATTATATAATTCACACATATTTTATTGCTCATGTTGGTGTTCCGCCAACATGAGCAATAGAAAAGAAACAGCAACCCGCAGTACATACTGAAACAAACCTTCTGACATTCATTGTGCTTTATGCAAATCTTCAGCTTATTCTTTCTATATTCAGATCGGGATCATCATACATCTTTTAACAAACAATACCAATCAAATGACAAAATTCACATTAACTGTCCTCCCCTTTATTTTTGTTTTGCTGCTTGCAGGTTGCATTAATGCAGACAATTCAAAAGCCACAGCAGAAAAAGAAACAGATGCACCTGAGTATTTCAACCTGCGGCCCAAACTGGAAAAAGAATACGGCTATTCACACGCAGTAAAAATTGGTAACGACCTTAAGATTTCAGGAGCAGTAAGTATGAACGATTCGGGAATGATTGTAGCTCCCGGTAACATGGAACAGCAGATGAAAAATTGCTACAGCGATTTAGAAAAAATCTTACAGCACTACGGTTATACCTTCGATGATGTGGTGGCGGAGAATATTTATACAACCAGTATGGCCGGTTTTATAAAAGTATCGGGCTTCCGTAATTCCATTTATAAAAAACAATTCCCTACTGGCACCTGGCTCGAAGTAAAAGGGTTAGCAGTGGAAGGACAGTTGATTGAAATAGATATGGAAGCACATAAGTCAAAATAATAACCACTTTACAATTACAAGGCATGGGTTTGTGAAACAGAACCTGTGCCGCATTTTTAAATTGAATCTATGAAAAGAAATAAATTTATCGCCGCACTTGCAGCCATTGCAACAGCTCCCCTTGTCTCTGTTGCTCAACTTCATCAGGTGATTAAAGAAAGAAGGAAAGGCTTTAAAATAAATGCAGGTGAAGGAAGAATCCACGGGCATATTAAACTCAAAGGAGTTAACTCGAATGTTCTTGATGTAAAAATTTCAGGAACTGATACTGATGGAGACCTGGCTATTTTTGAACAAACCTCACTCTCGCAGGGAAAGGGTACACCTTTACACATTCATCCAAACCAGGATGAAGTTTTTTACGTGCTTGAAGGTTCTTATTATTTCCAGGTTGGTGATGATAAATTTAAGCTGACTGCAGGCGACAGTATTTTTTTACCACGCAAAGTTGCACATGCATGGACGCAGGCATCTGAAAAAGGAAAGATGACGGTTATTCTGCAACCGGCAGGTAAGCTGGAAAACTTCTTTGTTACTGTAGCAGCCTTAGATCATGAGCCAACACCCATAGAAATGCAAAAGATATTTGCAGATAATGATATGCAGGTTGTTGGGCCTCCATTGAAAATTGACTGACTCTTCTTCCCGGCAGCATCTGCTGAAAGGTATGCTGCATAGAAACAATATATCTGCAAAACAGTTAAGTTTGCAGCCTGCAAATAAAACTATGCTGCTAACAATCTACTTTCTCGTACTCCTGTTTCTTTTTGTATTTATTTTTCTGCAGCTTCCGCAGTTTGGAAAATTGCCGGGTGGTAAGCGGCTGGAAAAGATCAGGCAGTCACCCAACTATAAAAACGGGTCTTTTCAAAATCTCCGTCACACTCCAAGCTTAACGGAAGGTGCGAGTTATTCAAAAGTGTTGAAGCAATTCTTTTTTGAAAAGAAAGAAAGGCGTTTACCTCTTGATATCATCCCTTCTGTAAAAACCAATTTAAAAAACTTAAACAGTACGGAAGATGTGCTGGTATGGTTTGGTCATTCTTCCTACTTTATGCAGATAGAAGGAAAGCGCATACTGGTTGATCCGGTGTTCAGCGGTTCTGCTTCTCCCCTTCCTGTGGGAACAAAAGCGTTCAGGGGAACAGATATTTATACAGCAGCAGATATTCCGGAGATTGATTATTTGTTTATTACGCATGATCACTGGGATCATCTTGATTACACAACCATTCAGCAGTTGAAACCAAAAATCAAAACGGTTATCTGCGGACTTGGCGTGGGCGAACATTTTGAACACTGGGGTTATGATACATCGATCATTATTGAAAAAGACTGGAACGAAGAATTTATACCTGACAATGGTTTTATCATAAACACTTTTCCTGCAAGACATTTTTCGGGAAGAGGGCTTGCCAGGAACAAAGCTCTCTGGCTTTCCTATATTCTGAAAACAGAAACACTGAACATTTTTATTGGAGGCGACAGTGGTTATGATACACACTTTGCAGAAGCAGGTGAACAATTCGGGCCCTTTGATTTAGCGATTCTTGAAAACGGGCAGTACGATGACAAATGGCGCTATATTCATTTACTGCCCAATGAAATTTTACAGGCAGCAAAAGAATTAAAGGCAAAAAAAATATTCCCTGTTCATTCGTCTAAGTTTGCGTTGGGCAATCATGAATGGGATGAACCGCTGGAAAAAATTATTCAAAACAATGCAGCAGAAAAACTTGCTGTAATAACCCCCATGATTGGCGAAAAAGTAATGCTGAAACAAAACGATCAGTCTTTTACGCACTGGTGGAAGAATGTGCGTTAACAGGAAGTAGAAATACAAAGAGGGTTTGGTTGGCCATACTTAAAAATTCAGAATCATAATTTACTTATTATGTTTTTACGTATTGAAACAATCTCCGAAAAAAAATTAGCAGGCAAAAGTCTGAAGATGTCTTTTGTGAATAACAGAACAGGAGAACTTTGGAAAAGCTTTATGCCCTTGCGGAAAACAATTCAGCAACAGGTATCCACCAATTTATTTTCTGTACAGCAGTATGCTGAAGTATTCAACATTCAGCAGTTGAATCCCCACCTGGAGTTTATGAAATGGGCAGCAGTTGAGGTAAGCAGCTTCAGTGTTCTTCCTGATGGCATTGAACCGTTTATACTGCCCGGAGGATTGTATGCGGTTTTTTTACACAAAGGTGATGCTGCTGATAACAAAACATTTCAATACATTTTCCAGGAATGGATCCCGGCTTCTGCTTATGTACCCGATAACCGTCCGCATTTTGAACTGCTTGGCGAAAAATATAAAAACGATCATCCCGATTCAGAAGAAGAAATCTGGATTCCCATCAAAGCAAAATTGTAACCCTGCATCACTGCCCTGCTTTTCTCCGTACCTTGTATGAAGCTTCTTCATTAAAAATTTTATGCCATGAAAGCAGATCATGCTACTGAACCGGTTGAAATTTATGCAGGCGATATGATGCAGGCAGGTTTACTCAAAAGTTTGCTTGAAAATGCAGAGATAAAAGCTTACCTCAAAGATGAAATTATGGGTACTTTAAATGCATGGGTTGCATCACCCGGTGGAGCAGGTGCAATAAAAGTACTTGTTGCAGGTGAGGATGAAGAAAGAGCAAAGGCAGTTGTGGAAGAATTTGAAAAGAACACGAAGTACGAATAAATAAATTCCACTTTCTTTCAAACAATAACTTCAACCATAGTCCGGTAACAGTTATCCGGCTTTTGGAATTGTATTCGGATTATACTGGTTTTATATTACTGCTGCCAATTACATTTCACAAAGCTCAATTTACCTGTAACTGACAAACAGTTTATCAGCAAACTTAGCTTTGGCACGATTTTTTGACTCTCCTGTTAAAATATAACAACATGAAAAAAACAATCCTTGCCTTTGCCGTACTTTTACTTACATCAGCTGTCGTATTTACAGCCTGCAAAAAAAATAAGGAAACAACCAAACTGGATATCCAGTTAACAGACAATCCTTATAATGCGCAGGAGGTGAATGTGGACATTAAAGAAGTCCGTGTCAACTTCAGCGATGATTCAAGTGGCTGGGTAACCCTGAATACGTATGCAGGTGTTTACAACCTGCTTGGCTTACAAAACGGTCTGGATACATTGATTGCATCGGCCATTGTTACAACAGGTACAGTAAAAGAAATCCGTTTTGTATTAGGCAGTAATAACAGTATTAAAATCAATAATGTGGTATATCCTTTAACAATACCCAGCGGCAGTGAAAGTGGGCTGAAAATAAAAGTGAACAAAAGACTGGCCGTTGGTTTTGATTCCTTACTCATTGACTTTGATGCAGCGCTTTCCATTTTCCAGAATGGAACTGCAGACTTTCACTTAAAACCTGTGTTGAAACTGAAATAAGAAGATCCTTACTGAAGATAAATGAAGCGATGCCGCATGGTGTCGCTTTTTTTGTTGTTTGCCACCTGCTTTAGCTTCATGCAGCTTACAAACAATACAGCAGGATTTTTGCTGATCATACTCACGCTCATTCATTTGTTCTGATTTTTTCACAGAATGATGAAGATCATTGAAAGCTCTCCATTTTTCAGTTACCTTTAGAACAAACTTTGATATCTGCATCCGATATCTGCAATTATCCTGCCCCGGCAAACTTATTTAATGGCAGCCGTTCATTCGTCCTTATTGCAAAGCCACTAAAAAACAGGATGATCATATTAACCGAAAGCTGTTAACGTTGAAACTCTACATAAAATACATGGTCAGCATCCGTTGCAAAATGATTGTAAAGGAGGAATTGGCAAAGCTTGGCCTGCATTATATATTTGTTGAACTGGGTGTGGTGGATATTAAGGAAGAGCTTACTGCTGAACAGCTTGAACAATTCAGGGCCGGTTTACTGAAATCGGGGCTTGAGCTGATGGAAGACCATAAAGCACAACTGATTGAAAAGATCAAGAACGTAATTGTGGAAATGATTCATTATGCTGATGAACTGCCCAGGATAAAAAACTCAGACTATATCAGCCAGAAGCTGAATCATGATTATACCTATCTCGCCAACCTGTTTTCAGAATCAACAGGTACAACCATTGAACACTACATCATTGCACATAAAATAGAAAAAGTAAAGGAACTGCTTTTATACGATGAACTCAATCTTACCGAAATATCTTACCGGCTCAATTACAGCAGTGTAGCTCATTTATCGAACCAGTTTAAGAAAGTAACCGGTCTTACCCCCACCTTCTTTAAACAGCTCCAGGAGAAAAGACGTGTCACACTCGAAGATGTGTGAATGATGTAACTTATTTCTGCAATTGTGTAAGTGCAGCCTTTTGAACAAAGGCATCTTTGTGTATATACCCTTTAAAAAAATCAACTTGAAGCTATTTATCAAATACATGGTCAGTAACCGCTGCAAAATGGTTGTAAAGGAAGAGTTGAAAAAACTCGGCCTTCACTTTGTTGTTGTTGACCTGGGCGAAGTGGATATCATGGAAACTATTGCCCCCGAACAGCGGATTGAGCTGAAAGAAGCCTTACTTGCTTCCGGCCTTGAACTGATGGATGATAAACGGTCCATGCTGATTGAAAAAATTAAGAATGCCATCGTTGAAATGGTTCACTATTCAGACGAACAGATTAAAATCAATTTTTCAGATTTTCTGAGCAGTAAATTAAATCACGACTATACTTACCTTGCCAACCTGTTTTCAGAAGTACAGGGCACTACCATTGAGCAGTTCATCATCAACCATAAAATTGAACGCATTAAAGAACTCATTATTTATGGCGAACTGAACATTACAGAAATAGCCTGGAAAATGAATTACAGCAGTGTGGCGCATTTATCGAACCAGTTTAAAAAGAATACGGGGCTCACACCTTCGCATTTTAAACAAATGAAAGATAAACGGAGAAGTCCGCTTGAAGAAATAGGGAACCAACCTGAAATAAACGGGATCAAAAAAACTCCCTTCGTTTTGTAATTGTGAATGATCTAAAATAAAGTAATCAGTATAAAAATAATTGAACCCATACTTAAATTAACGTGAATACAGGCAACCCAATAAATGAAAAATTGGCCAAATCAACCAACCTCTTCCCCGTGGTTGGCATTGGTGCGTCGGCAGGCGGACTCGGTGCTTTTAAAAAATTATTGAAAGCCATACCGGAAAATTCGGGCATGGCTTATGTGCTGGTACAGCATCTTGACCCCAACCACGAAAGCCTGTTACCCGAAATACTGCAAAAAGTTACCCGTATACCGGTATTAGAAATTACGGATGATATTAAAGTGATGCCTGATCACATTTATGTTATCCCCAGCAATAAAATGATGATGGCTACGGATGGCATTTTAATGCTTGCCCCCAGGCCTGCAAAAAGTAAAACCGAACGCAACCTGCCTATTGACCTTTTCTTTGCTTCGCTGGCTGAAGTGCATCAGGAACATGCCATAGGAGTTGTGTTATCGGGCACTGCATCTGATGGCACACTGGGATTAAAAGCCATTAAAGAACAGGGAGGCATCACTTTTGCGCAGGACGAAGCATCGGCAGAATATGAAAGCATGCCCCATAGTGCTGTAGAGGCAGGTGTGGTAGATTTTATTTTGCCACCGGAAGATATACCGAAAAAACTGCTGGAAGTAACCAGTAAAACAATACTGAGTGATGAAGCACTGCAAAACATTCCAAAGCAGGATGAAGATGTTTTTAAACAGATCCTTTCATTGCTGCGCATCCGCAAAGGGGTTGATTTTACGTATTACAAACAAACTACCATACGCCGCAGAATATTACGCAGGATGGTGGTAAATAAAAACGAAGAACCGGCCGACTATCTCAAATTTTTAAGAGCAAACGCAGCCGAGCAGGATTTGCTGTACCAGGATATGCTGATACCGGTAACATCCTTTTTTCGTGATAAAAAAACCTTTGAGAATTTATGCAACCATGTTTTTCCTGCTATTTTAAAAAATAAAATCCCCGGCGAAATAACACGGATATGGGTTGCGGGCTGCAGTACGGGCCAGGAAGTGTACTCTTTTGCAATATGCTTTAAAGAATTTTTAGGCGATGCGCATGAAAAAATACAGATTTTTGGCACCGACCTCAGCGAACCGGCCATTACAAAAGCCCGTAGCGGCATGTATGAAAAAAGTGAAGTAGAAGATTCCGTGTCGCCACAGCGCCTGAAGGAGTATTTCACAAAAAACAGTGGCGGTTACCAGGTAAATAAAAGCATCCGGGATATGTGTGTGTTTGCCCACCACAATTTTTTAAAGGACCCGCCCTTTGGCAAGATGGATTGTATAAGCTGCCGCAATGTGCTTATTTATATGGAGCCTTACCTGCAAAAAAAGGCGTTAACTACTTTTCATTATGCACTGAACCCTAAAGGATTTTTATTACTCGGCAAATCAGAAACTACCGGCGGTGTACCCGATCTGTTTGCTGCTGTAGAAAAAAATGACAAGCTATACACCCGTAAAGATGTGCCCGGCAGGTTTATACAGGTAACAAGCCAGCGAAGCGAACAAATTTTGAGAAATGTAAATGTCTCTTCCAAAAGTGAGAACATCCGTACTGACTTTCAAAAAACAGCTGATGATATTTTGCTTACGAAGTATACCCCGGCCGGTGTAATAGTAAATGAAGCCATGGACATTGTTCATTTTCGTGGTAACTCAGCAAACTATTTAGAACAGGCCCCCGGCAAACCCAGCCATAATTTATTATTGATGGCAAAAAACGGTTTAGGTTTTGAGCTGCGCAATATTTTGCACAAAGCAAAAACTGATAAGCTACCGGTGGTAAAAGAAAATATTCCACTGAGTGTAAATGGCAACCTGCGCAATATTTCTATTGAAGCAATTCCGCTGCCCAACACATTGGAGCCGTATTATTTGATCCTCTTTCACGATAATAATTTAACTGATACCGATGGATCGGTCATAAGCAATAAGAAAAAAGTTTCGTCTAAAACAAAAAAAGACGAAACAGATATTCGCATACAACTGTTAGAACAGGAACTGGCACAGGCCCGTGAAGATATGCGGAGTATTACAGAAGACCAGGAAGCAAGCAACGAAGAACTGCAAAGTGCCAACGAGGAACTGCTTAGTGGCAGCGAAGAATTGCAGAGCCTGAACGAAGAACTGGAAACCAGCAAGGAAGAATTGCAAAGTACCAACGAAGAACTCACCGTTTTAAATCATGAATTAGTTAACCTGAACGAGCAGGTTACAGATGCAAGAAATTATTCCGAATCCATCGTGGCCACCCTTTATCAACCGCTGCTGGTGCTGGATAAACACCTGCGGGTAAAAACGGCCAACAAGGCTTTTTATAAAACATTTCAAGTAAATGAACAGGAAACAGAAGGTGTGTTGGTGTACGACCTTGGTAACCGGCAATGGAATATCCCCGAACTGCGGAACATGCTGGAAGAAATTTTGCCGCAAAAAACACAGGTCACCAATTTTGAAGTAACACACAACTTTTCATCAATTGGAGAAAGAGTAATTCTATTGAGTGCCCTGGAATTAAGAAGAGAGAAAAAGGAAGAAAAACTGATCCTTCTCTCCATTGAGGATATTACCGAACGGAAAAAATCGGAAGTAATCATAAAAAAAAGCAGTGAGCACTTCAGGCGGCTTGTTAAGGATCTGCCGGCGGCAGTTTATTCCTGCGATCAAACTGGCCTTATAAATTTTTATAACGATGCTGCTGTAAAAATATGGGGCCGCAAGCCCGAAATTGGAAAAGAGCTTTGGAGTGGTTCGTATAAAATGTTTACACCCGATGGTTCAGTATTAGCTCCGGAAAAAAGTCCCATGGCAATGGCGTTGAAAGAAGCCCGTTTTATTCCCGGTGAAGAAATTATTATTGAACGGCCCGATGGCAGCCGTTCTTTTGTACGTGTATATCCACAACCTGAATTTAATGCGTCAGGTGAATTAATCGGTGCAATCAATATGGGTTTTGATGTTACCGAACAGGTGATTGCCCGGAAAAAAATAGAAGAAAGCGAAACAAAGTTTCGAACCCTGCTTGAAGATGCACCTGTAGCAACCTGCTTATTTGCCGGAAGAGAAATGATTATAGAAATGGCCAATGAACTGATGATAGGTTATTGGGGTAAAGATAAAAATGTAATAGGAAAACCATTAAAAGATGCTGTTCCGGAATTAAGAGAGCAGCCATTTCTTAACATATTAGATGAGGTATTTACAACAGGCAAAACCTACGAGGCGAAGAATGAACTTGCACAACTTGTGGTAAACGGTGTATCAGGCAATTACTATTTTGATTATACGTATAAACCCATTCACAATGCTTCAGGCGAAGTGTATGGCATTATTAATATGGCAGTAGATGTAACAGAGCAGGTAATTGCCCGCAAAAAAATTGAAGAAAGTGAAAAACAATTCAGGTTGATGGCAGAATTGATGCCGCAAAAAGTATGGACCACTGATGCAGAAGGAAACAAAAACTATTTCAATCAAACATTGCTTGACTATGCAGGTTATACATTTGAAGAATTAAAAGGCGATGGATGGTCAAAAATTATTCATCCGGAAGATTGGGAAAAGAATAAAATACCATGGGAAGAATCCGTGAGAACAGGAAAGGATTATGAAGCAGAAAACAGGCTGCTCCGTAAAGACGGAATCTACTTATGGCATCTTACAAGAGCAGTTGCTTTAAAAGATGATGATGGCAACATAAAAATGTGGGTAGGTTCTAAAACTGAAATACAGGAGCAACGTGAACAGAAAGAAGAATTGGAAAGATCAGTAGCAGAGCGAACACATGAATTACGAAAAGCGAATCTTGAGCTGGAAGAAAAACACCATGAATTGTTTATCACCAAGGAAAAATTGCTTACTGAATATTCACGCAGTTTAATTGAAGCCAGTCTCGATCCGCTTGTTACCATCAACCCGGAAGGAAAGATCACTGATATGAATCTTGCCACAGAGAAAATAACCGGTCTGTCGAAGGAAAAACTGATTGGCTCTGATTTCTTTACTTATTTTACTGAACCCGAAAAAGCAAGTAAAGTATACGAAGAAGTATTTCAAAAAGGATCGGTTATAAACGCTCCTCTTATTCTCCGTCATGCAGATGGAACATTGACTGATGTACTTTTAAATGGGTCGGTTTATAAAGATGGCAAAAATAATGTACTGGGCGTGGTGCTGGTTGCAAGGGATGTTACCGATGAAAAAAGAATTGAAAGGGAATTAACAGAGGCCATTGTATTTGCCGAACTGGCAACGGGGCTTGCAGAAGATGCAAAAATGAAAGCAGAAAATGCTGCACTGATTGCTGAGGATGCGGTAAAAGCAAAACAGCAGTTTTTAAGCAATATGAGTCATGAAATACGCACACCAATGAATGCAATCATTGGCTTTACAAAAGTGGTATTGAAAACAGATCTTACTGCCAAACAACGGGAATATTTAACGGCCATAAAACTCAGTGGTAATTCATTAATTGTTCTCATCAATGATATTCTTGACCTGGCGAAAGTGGATGCTGGAAAAATGTCCTTTGAAGAAATCCCCTTTAAACTGTCATCTTCCATCTCAGCCATGATGCATTTGTTTGAAGCCAAGTTCCAGGAAAAGAATTTAGAACTGGTAAAGGAATATGATAACAGTATCCCTGATGTATTGCTGGGCGATCCGGTTCGTTTGCACCAGATTATTTTAAACCTGATGAGTAATGCAGTAAAATTTACATCAGCAGGAAAAATAACAGTGAGCCTTCACCTGCTGCGGGAGGATGAACAAAAGGTTGAGATTGAATTTTCAATTGCTGATACAGGAACAGGAATTCCTGAAAATAAAACAGAGCAGATCTTCGAAAAATTTCACCAGGCATCGAGTGACACCTCCAGGTTATATGGCGGAACAGGATTAGGGCTTGCCATTGTTAAACAACTGGTGGAATCGCAGGGAGGAACCATTCGTGTTAAAAGTGAAATGGGTGTTGGTTCTGTGTTCAGTTTTACATTGCCCTTTAAGAAAACAAACCAACCGGTTGAATCGGAAATTGAACTGCTGAAATTTGATACTGATAACAAAAACATCAAAGTACTGGTGGTGGAAGATATTGCACTCAACCAGTTACTGATGAAAACATTGCTGGATGATTTCGGCTTTGAACGGGAGATGGCTGAAAATGGAAAAATTGCCATTGAAAAACTGAAAGCAAAAAACTACGACATTATTCTCATGGATCTGCAAATGCCTGAAATGAACGGGTTTGAAGCAACAGAATATATCCGCAAAACCATGAAATCAAAAATTCCCATCATTGCATTAACAGCCGATGTTACAACGGTTGACCTGGCAAAATGCAAAGCAGTTGGCATGAACGATTACATTGCCAAGCCCGTTGATGAGCGGTTGCTGTACAGCAAAATAGTGGGACTGGTAAAAAAACCTCTGCATGAGAAAAAAAATGAAACCCGGAAAACGGTAAAGGCTGATGCTGCAAATACAAAATGCATCAATCTTGATTATTTAAACCAGCGCACAAAATCAAATCCTGTATTGATGATGGAGATGATTTCGCTGTATTTAGAACAAACCCCTCCCCTTGTGAGCCTGATGAAGCAGAGCTTTCTTGATAATAACAGGGAACTGCTGTATGAAGCTGCACATAAAATAATTCCTTCTTTTACCATCATGGGCATCAGTAAAGATTTTGAAACGATGACAAAAAAAATAAAAGACTACGCCCGCTCACAACAGGAGGCAACTGGAATAAACGAGCTGATACTGCAGGTTGAAAATATTTGTACACAGGCATGTATTGAATTAAAAGAAGAGTACACAGCCATTAAAAATTATAACACATGAAATATCCATAAAAATTATCAAGCTAATTTACGCAGGCAGCGATGATAATTTTTATGGATATACTATGTGGCCAAAAAAAATAAAAATGAACACATGAAAAACGAAAACAAAATATCCCTTTTCCTGGTAGATGATGATGCTGTGTTTTTAAAACTCCTGGAAATTGAGCTGCTGCAGCATGCTGATTTTACTATTACAACCTTTTCATCAGGAGAGTTGTGCCTTGAACAACTGTCGCAAAACCCCGATGTAATCATTTTAGATTATCACCTAGATGGCATCAATAAAAATGCAATGAACGGGCTGGAAACCCTTGACAGAATAAAAGCAGCCAATGCCGATATTCCCGTTGTAATGCTGTCATCACAGGACAGTATTGATGTGGCCATCAACTGTATGCATCACAGAGCATTGGATTATGTGGTGAAAAGCGAAACAGCCTTTCTGCGCCTGCAGAAAATTATCACCACTCTTTTCAGTTATAAAAAAATGGAGAAAGAGCTGAACTGGTATATGGACAGAATGTAAGCCCCTTCCTTTGCAGGATAGAAACATGTGAATTGTGTAAGTTATTTCAATAGTTGTGTAACAAATGCAGCAGAAATAGCTTCAATTTTACATACTATTGATTTAATCATTCTATCTAAAATCCAACTGGAGAATTAACCTAAAGCAGATCTTCAGAAAAACATTGTGAAATGAATCAACCGCATACCCCGCTCAACATACTGCTTGCAGATGATGATATTGACGACCGTTTTTTCTTTGATAAAGCATTAAAGGAAATAAAGGTGGCATCCAACCTGGTAACTGTGAGCAATGGAGAGCTCCTGATGAAATATCTTACAGAACGTTTACTGCAGCTTCCTGATATTCTTTTTCTTGATTTAAGTATGCCCCGTAAAACCGGGTTTGAATGCCTGGCCGAAATAAAAGAGAATGACCAATTAAAAGATCTTCCCGTCATTATTTTCACTACTTCCTTTACAAGGGGTATTGACTTTGAAGATAACCTCAAAAAAACATTCAGCAAAATGGGTGCTGAAGGCTATATACGCAAGCCGGGCGATTTTGAAGAACTCAAAGAGGTAATTCATCAAACACTGCTGAAGATGATGAACAGAAACAATCCTGTGGAAACCCAAACGGACCGGCAATAATGCCAGCCCTTACATTCAATATAAGAGAACTCAAACAAGTATTCTGTAACAACCTGTTTAAAACAACTCAATCATGACTTCAAAGAAATTACAAATACTCCTGGCCGATGATGATATTGATGATTGTCATTTCTTTACTGAAGCTCTGGAAGTGTTGCCTGTAGATACAAAACTTAAAATTGTGAATGATGGAGTTGAACTGATGGATTATCTCTCAGAAAATACAGAACAGCTTCCGCATGTACTTTTTCTTGATATTAATATGCCACGCAAAAACGGGTTTGAATGCCTGTCGGAAATTAAGCATCACGAACAGATGAAAGACCTTCCTGTTATAATGTTTTCTACATCCAACGAACGGGATAAAATAAATATTCTTTTCAAAAACGGGGCAGATGTATATATCCGCAAGCCAAGCAATTTTGCACAGTTGGTACAGGTTATTAATCACGCTTTACCGATGGCAGCCGAAAATATATTTTCGAATGGTAAATTAAAGTATATCCTCAACGCATGAACATGAATCAGCTAACGATCCTGCTTGCTGATGATGATACAGACGATTGTCTCTTTTTTGCTGAAGCGATAGAAGAATGGATTCCTTCTGCAAACTTTACCTTCGTACACGATGGAGAAGAACTCATGGATTTGCTTACTCAGAAAACAGGTAAGCTTCCGGGTATTCTTTTTCTTGATTTGAATATGCCCCGTAAAAACGGGTTTGAATGTCTTGCTGAAATAAAACAGAATGAAAAATTGAAAGCAGTTCCTGTGGTTATTTTTTCCACTTCGCTTGAACAGGAGGTGGTAAATCTTCTGTACAATACAGGAGCACAGTATTTTATCAGGAAGCCTTCTGAATTTGCATTGTTTAAAAAAATAATTCTGTATACGCTTACGCTGATTATGCAAAACAATATTATCCAGCCGGCAAGAGAATATTTTGTACTGACAGTAGAAAACACTCCGGTAACACAGGGAATTTAAAAAAATGAACATGGCTAAAACCATCGAAACAGACGAAGACAAGTTAAGCATTGCCAACAAAGAGCTTCTTTTTCAAAATAAAGAAAAAGAAAAAAGAGCAGCTGAACTGATTGTTGCAAATAAAGAACTCGTGTTTCAAAACGAAGAAAAAGAAAAACGGGCGGCAGAGCTCAGCATTGCCAACAAAGAACTGCTATTTCAAAATGAAGAAAAAGAAAAAAGAGCAGCTGAGTTAATCATTGCAAACAAAGAGCTGGCCTTTCAAAACGACGAAAAAGAAAAACGGGCAGCAGAATTAATCATTGCCAATAAAGAACTGGCTTTTCAGAATGACGAGAAAGAAAAACGGGCAGCTGAACTGATCATTGCCAATAAAGAGCTGGCGTTTCAAAATGAAGAAAAAGAAAAAAGAGCGGCTGAATTAATTATTGCCAATAAAGAACTTGCTTTTCAAAATGAAGAAAAAGAAAAACGGGCAGCAGAGTTGGTGATAGCCAATAAAGAGTTACTGGCATTTACGTATATCTCCAGTCATGACCTGCAGGAACCGCTGCGGAAAATACAAACTTTTGTTACCATCATTCTTGAAAATGAAAATGAAAATCTCTCAGAAAAAGGGAAATATAATTTTCAGCGCATGCAGATTGCTGCCAGCAGAATGCAGCAGCTGATTGATGACCTGCTTGCTTTCTCCCGTATCAACGCAACCGATCTTCAATTTGAAACTACCGACCTCAACCAAATTATAGAAGAAGCTAAAAATGAACTCAGAGATACAATCCTGGAAAAGCACGCAATAATTGAAGTAACAGAAATCTGCCCTGTTAATATCATTTCATTTCAGTTTCGGCAACTGATGTACAACCTGCTGAGCAATGCGCTTAAGTTTTCACACCCCGACAGGCCATCACATATCATTATAAAGAGCAGCAATGTGAAAGGAAGTAAATTAAACAGTCTGAATCTATCGCCTGAAAAAACATATTGTCATATCACATTTACAGACAATGGTATTGGCTTTGAACCGCATTTCAGTGAACGCATTTTTGGTGTGTTTCAAAAACTGCACAGCAAAGAAGTATATGAAGGCACCGGCATAGGGCTTGCTATTGTAAAAAAAATTGTGGAGAACCATAATGGTATCATCATCGCAACCGGTGAATTAAACAAAGGCGCTCAGTTTGATATTTATATACCGGCATAAATAATTTTGCCGGGTTGCCCTAATTAATTGAGCCCGAATAGTAAGGTAATTGAAATGCTTATCAACTTTTCTCTTTGCCTTTGTATTTCCTCCTTGCCTCCGCCTCTGCCTTGTTGCCTTTGCCTCCGCCTTGTTGCCTTTGTCTCAGCCTTGTTGCCTTAGTGCCTTCTCCCCCACCCAACGTGTGAATCTTACAACTGTTTCCCCGAATTGTGTAACGGTTTTCCTGTAAAATATCCCCAACTTACTGTTCTAAAACAAACAGATTATGAAAGGGAAAACAAACAGCAACAAACTGCATGTAAAGCAGATCAGCAACAACGCATTAACCAGTGAAATGGAATATCCACTTTACCCCGTTAATGAAGACATCTATAATCAATTGCTGCGGGAAGAATTAGTTGATCCCGAATATTTTGCTGCAGAAAAAACCTATGGCCCGGCTGTTAAAAACGGTGATGTTTCCCAAACTGATTTTATAATTGCTATCTCAGGCAAAGACCTCGATATTCCGGGATCTGAACTGGATGATGAGCAGGAAAAAATTGGCAGCGAAGATGAAGAGAATAATTACTACAGTGTAGGTGGTGACAATCATACAAACCTGGAAGAAGAGAAAGGAGAATAAACAAAGAAACAACAGATGCTGTGGGTTTAAAAGAACCCTTTGATAAAATAAACCGTATGAAAAAGGTATTAATTGCACTTGATTATTTCCCCTCTGCACAACAGGTGGCGAATGATGGTTTTGCATTGGCAAAATCAATGAAAGCCGAAGTGGTGCTGCTGCATGTGGTAACTGATCCGGTGTATTATTCTTCAACTGCCTACTCTCCCATTATGGGGTTTGGCAGTTATTCAGATATTGATTTAATGCAACTCGATATTGATGATGGCTTAAGAAAAGCATCACAGGATTTTCTGGATGAAACAAAAAACCATCTTGACAGTACGTCGATTAAAACCATGGTAGAAGAAGGCGATGTAGCAGATTCAATTTTAGAAGCTTCAAAAAAGATAAATGCAGATCTGATAGTGATGGGATCGCATAGCAGGAAATGGCTGGAAGAGGTGATTATGGGCAGTGTTACGGCAAAAGTGTTACATCATACAGCCATTCCTGTTTATATTATTCCTGTGAAAAGCAAAAACTAACCGGGTGTTTAATATCCCTGTTATGAAAAAAAATCAGTTCGTTACTTCTGTCAGCATTATATAACCAATTAAAACTACTTACAATGATGAAACTTATATCCATCTTTCTTTTTTTCAATGAGCAGGAAAAGCCTAAAAAAAGAAAAAAACATTACAGGGTATTGACGATCTGTAAAAAACCAAATACATAAACACTTTCTTCACCACTTTTTAAGAATTACTGCATACAACATTTTATGTCTGCATGCTTAAGAAACTATTTTCCTGTCTCTGCCAACTATATTAACGGCTGTACACGGCAGCTGCAACTTCGTTTTCATTTACACATTTCTGTTCTTTTTTAATATGTGAGAATCTTGCAACTCTTTCTGATAATTGTGTAATACATCAGGAACCGAAAGCGATGAACTTTGCATTTCATTAACTTAACAAAGACATCATGAAAAAATTATTACTCTTAGCAATCTGCACTGCTTTTGCCTTTATGACAAATGCACAAACAGAAGATAAGAAATGGAACATTGGAGTATTTGGAGGTGCCACACAATACAGAGGCGATCTTGGAAATGACTGGTATAAAACCGATATGGCCTTTTATGGCTTAGGCGGTGTTTCTGTTTCAGCCTACCTGGCAAAACATTTTGATATTACCCTGATGGCAGCCAGAGGAGAGATTGGTTATAACCGCACAAATGGCAGATTCTTAAATCGTGTAACAACTTCTTCACTGAATTTAAAGTTACATCTGCTCGGACCGCAATTTATTGTACGCCCCTATGCATTTGTTGGTGTTGGCGCAATGTTGTATGATGATAACCCGGCCATTTCAAAAAGATTTGATTTAGCTGCTCCAACAACAGGTGCAGGATTTAACATTAAACTTGGCCCTTCAGTAATGCTTAACCTGCAGGAAACATTTATGTTCACCCGCACAGATAACAGAGACGGAGTTACCGGCGGCAAGAATGATTCATATCTGTCGCACACTGCAGGTCTCTCGGTTAATTTCGGTAAGAAAAAAGATGCTGATAATGATGGTGTAGCTGATCGTTTGGATAAATGCCCTAACACACCTCCTGCAGTAGCTGTTGATAAAACAGGTTGCCCGCTTGATATGGATAAAGATGGTGTAGCAGATTATTTAGATGCATGCCCTGATGTTGCCGGCCTGGTTACATTAAGTGGCTGTCCTGATAAGGATGGTGATGGTATTGCCGATAAAGATGACCGCTGCCCTGATGTAGCAGGAACTTCAGCCTTTAAAGGTTGTCCTGATACAGATAATGATGGCGTTCCTGATATTGATGATCGTTGTCCTGATACAAAAGCAGGCTACAAAGTAGATGCAGCCGGTTGTGCAATGGATAATGATAAAGATGGTATTATGAACGAAGACGACCGTTGCCCTGATATGGCAGGCCCTGTAAGTTTAAGAGGTTGTCCTGATACAGATGGCGATGGTGTGGCAGATATTGATGACCGTTGTCCGGCTATTAAAGGTACAATCACCAATAAAGGTTGCCCTGAAATTACACCGGAAGTGGAACTGAAAATTACGCAGATTGCCAATAAGATTTTCTTTGAAACAAACAGTGATAAACTGAAAGTTGCCTCACTGGAACAGTTAGATCAACTGGTAGTAATATTGAAAGAGTATGAAACAGCTAACCTGTCTATTGGCGGACATACAGACAGCCAGGGATCTGATGCATTCAATATCACTCTTTCACAAAAGCGTACAGAGTCCGTTAGACTTTACCTCATCAGCAAAGGAATTTCAGAATCACGCTTAACAGCAACCGGTTATGGTGAAGGAACACCGATAGCTGATAATAAAACAGCTGCCGGACGTGCAAAAAACAGAAGAGTTGAATTAAAAACATCTTATACAAACAAGTAAGATTTTAGTATGGTTTGGTTTTACTTTGGACAAGGGCTGTTGTTTTCAACAGCCCTTTTTTTAGTTGCTGATTGATCGAAATACTCCGCCGGAAGTAAGAGGAGAAACACCCGATTCAATGTGTGAATGTTGTAACTTATTACAGAAGTTGTGTAATGCTTACACAGCTCAAAATAACCATCTTTACCTCCTGAGAAAATTCATTCACAACTTAAATTACACAAGGTGAAATACCTGATAACCGAACGCTTTTCAACAACGCTGCAGATTGTTGCACTTATTTGTTTGATCAGCTATTCCGGTTTTACAGCCAACCGGGATTCACAAATGAAATCAATGGCTGATTCAACAGCTGTAAAACAGACTGCATTGGAGCTTACAATTAATATGCACACCCTCTGGGATGACAATGCCACCTGGACCAGAACTGTATTACTCTGTTTTATTGATGATCTTCCGGGTAAAGAACAGGCAACAAAACGCCTGCTGCAGAACCAGGCAGACATTGGCAACTCCATGAAACCTTATTATGGCCTGGAAGCAGGCAGGAAACTGACACTGTTACTGAACAAACATATACAGATCTCAGCCGAAATGGTATACGCAGCTAAATCAAAAAACAAATCGTTACTGGAAGCTGCCAATGAACAGTGGCATGAGAATGCTGATGAAATTTCTGCATTCCTCAGTAAAAGAAACCCTGATTGGGTTCTGCAGGATATGAAGGAAATGATGGATCAGCAGATCAAACTGATTACTGACCAGGTGCAGCAGAGAATGAACAAAAACTATGATGAAGACATCATTGCTTATGATAAAGCGCATGCTGAAATATTGAAAATGTCGGTAATTATCTCAAAAGGGATCATCAAACAGTTCCCTGAGAAATTTTTACCACAGGTAACGGCAACAGTTTATAAATAATCGACATGAAAGAACATCTCGTTAAACTGATATCAATTGAAAAGCTGACACATGATGTGCTGAGGATTGTTACAGAAAAACCTGAAGGGTTTAGCTTCACACCAGGGCAGGCTGCAGAACTATCCATTAATAAAGATGAATGGAAAGAAGAAAAAAGGCCATTTACCTTTACCTGTTTACCGGAAGATGATTACCTCGAGTTTACGATTAAAACATACCCGTTACACAAAGGCGTAACCAACCAGCTTTTTTCATTGAAGCCTTCTGATGAATTAATTCTGCATGAAGTATTTGGAGCCATTCAATATAGGGGCGAAGGTATTTTTATTGCCGGCGGTGCAGGAGTAACGCCATTCATTTCCATCTTCCGTTACCTGAAATCAACAGGTAAAACAGGAAATAACAAACTCATTTTTGCCAATAAAACAAAAGCTGATATTATTCTTGAACAGGAATTCAGAAAGCAGCTGGGAAATAATTTCATCAACATTTTATCCGAAGAAAAAGCAGCAGGTTATGAAAATGGAATGATCAGTGAAGACTTCATTGAGGCACACAGCAGCGGAACAGATCAGCTGTTTTATATATGCGGTCCCAAACCAATGATGGAAGCAGTTGAGAAACAACTGGCCGCCCTGCATGTAAAAGAAGAATCGATCATTAAAGAAGCCATCTGACTTTCACCAAATCATTGCATCCGTTATCATTTTACCGGATGCCTTCATTTAATATAAACGAAAAACAAAAACGATTCAATCATGAAAGCAAATATTGGTATCTCTGAAAAACATACAGACAGTATAACATCTCTCCTTTCTGTATTATTAGCTGATGAAATGATTCTATATGTTAAAACAAGAAAATTTCACTGGAATGTAAGCGGTGAAAGCTTTATGGAATTACATAAGCTGTTTGAAGGCCAGTACAAGCAGCTGGAAGAATATATTGATGAAGTTGCTGAACGCATTAATAAGCTGGGCGAAAAAACGATTGGCACATTGTTTGAATTCAGTGCTCTGGCCACACTGAAAGAAGCACCCGGTAAATATCCATCACAAAAAAATATCCTCCAGGAATTACTGAGCGACCATGAAACACTTACCAGGCAGTTGAGAAAATATGTTACTGAATGCAGCGAGAAATACAAAGATGCCGGCACTGCTGACTTTTTAACCGGTCTTATGGAACAGCATGAAACTGCAGCATGGGTATTACGCAGATATCTTAATTAAACAACAATTGCTTTTATCATGTTAAGCAAAAGCATTCAAGAAATCAAAAACCTGAAGCCCATTGTTAAAGCAAAAGGTTTTGCCACAAAGCAATCAATAAGGCTTAGTGATAAAACACTGGCCAAAACAAAAGAGGCCAATAACTTTTTAACGGATATTGCTGATGTTGTTCTGTTCATACAAAGCATCATCAGGGAAACATTTTCAGGAGGCTTTGAATGGAGAGAATTTTTCCGTCAATGTTTTCAAACAGGCTATAAAACATTGCCGTTAATTTCAGTAACCGGAACTATTATGGGTCTTGTACTCACTATTCAATCAAGACCGGTACTGGTAGATTTTGGTGCAGTAACCATGCTGCCCGGAATGGTAGCCGTATCACTCATCAGGGAAATGGGTCCTGTTATTACAGCCCTCATCTGCGCAGGAAAAATCAGTTCAGGCATTGGTGCAGAACTGGGCTCCATGAAAGTAACGGAACAGATTGATGCAATGGAAGTTTCTTCCACCAATCCCATCAAATTCTTAGTAGTAACAAGAGTGCTTGCTGCTACACTGATGATTCCATTACTGATCTTATATGCTGATGGACTGGGTATTCTGGCCAGTTGGGCAGGTGCCAATATGAAAGGCGATGTAACTCTTTCCTTATATTTTTCACAGGCTTTTAGCCAGGTTGGATTTATCGATCTGATACCTGCAGTCATTAAGTCTTTTTTCTTTGGAGCGGTCATTGGATTGGTAGGCAGCTATAAAGGTTACAATGCCGGACGTGGAACAGAAAGTGTTGGTGTTGCAGCCAACTCGGCGGTTGTAACCGCATCGCTGTGGGTATTGATTGTAGATATGATTGCCGTACAAATTACAGATATGATGATATCATGATAACAGAACAAACAAACATATCAGTTGAGCAAAAAAATTCTGCTGAACCGGTGATTGAAATCAGCAACCTGAAAAAAACATTTGGCGAACAGGAAGTGCTGAGCAATGTTAGCTTATCGCTTCTCAATGGTGAAAACCTGGTTGTACTTGGAAAATCCGGATCGGGCAAATCTGTTTTAATTAAATGTATTGCAGGCTTACTCGCTGCTGATAGCGGAACAATAAAAGTGTTTGGCGAAACAGTATCAACCATGAACCGGAAAGAAATGGCTGAAATGAGAAAGAAAATCGGTTTCCTTTTTCAGTTGGGTGCATTGTATGATTCCATGACAGTTAAAGAAAACATTGAATTTCCGTTGCAGAGAATCAGGAAAGATCTTTCAAAAAAACAACGGGAAGAAAAAGTACTGGAAGCATTGGAAAATGTTGACCTCGCAGATTCAATTGACAAAATGCCTTCCCAGCTTTCGGGTGGTATGAAGAAAAGAATCAGCCTGGCAAGAACAATTGCAGTAGATCCCATGATCATGCTGTACGATGAGCCAACAACCGGTCTCGATCCTGTTACCTCGTATGAAATAAGCGAATTGATTAATCGTGTGCAGAAAAAATATAAAACATCTTCCATCATTATCACCCATGATATTAAATGTGCGCTGCATACAGCCAACCGGATGATGATGATCAAAGATGGCGAAGTGTACAAAGAGGGCAAAAAAGAAGAATTTGAACAGTCAGATGATCCTTTGATTCAATCGTTCTTTCAATAAACAGTTAACCGGTTATGCATTGAAGTATTATTATTTTTCAAGCAATACTCATTTTATAAAACGTATATAAAACACATTTATGGCAACGCATTCACAAAACTTTAAAATCAGGCTGGGTCTGTTTGTAGCAGGTGGACTGGCACTGTTTATTGCCGCTGTATTTATCATTGGCAAACAGAAGAACCTGTTTGATCCCGTGTTTAAACTTACAGCAACTTTTAACAATGTAAGCGGGCTGCAGGTAGGAAATAATATCCGTTTTGCCGGTATTACTGTGGGCACTGTTGACAATATCGTTATCATCAACGATTCAACTGTAAGAGTGGATATGCTGCTCAGGAAAACGGTGAAGAAATTTATCCGGACAGATTGTGAAGTAGCCATTGGATCAGAAGGAATTATCGGGGATCGCCTGGTGGTTATTTCACAGGGAACTGCAGAAGCCCCACTCGTAAAAGAAGGACAAGCGCTTACATCAACAGAGCCTGTTGAAACAGATGCCATCATGGCCAGCTTACAGGTAACAGCCGGTAATGCTGAAATCATTACAGAGCAGCTTGCAGAAATCACCGTTAAAATCAACAGCGGCAAAGGAACATTGGGACGGTTGATATCGGATCCAACCATTGCCAACAACCTGAGCCAGTCAATGACGAATATTAAAGAAAGCAGCGAAGGGTTAAGTGAAAATATGGAAGCCGCTAAAGACAATTTTCTGTTGAGAGGATATTACAAACGAAAAGCAAAAGCAGCAGAGAAGAAGGCAGCTGATAAAAAAGCAGCTGAACAAAAAGCAGCTGAGCAGAAAGAAAAGAATAAGCAGTAACAGCAACATTCAGTTTAAAACAACCTTATATAATTATCATCTGTTGCTGTATACATAAGCTGGTGCAACTGTACTCTCAAATACACACAACCCAACTTCATACGGGTATACACTTAATTAACACTTACTGACATGTGAACTATGCAATTCTTACATACAATTGTGTAAGGCTTTAGAGTTGCAAAGAAATCAACTTCGCCATGTGAAAATTCTTTCACATCTGACCCGCCATTTACGGGAAAAAACTTCTTGAATGAAAACTAATTTACGTTTAACGACACTGCTGATTCTAACAGCTTTTGTATTTGCCAGTTGCGAGAAAGACACGTTCGTCGAAAAAGTGGGTATATGCCCTGAGGTGGTTTCAAACACACCTGCCAATGCTGCAACAGGCGTGCCTCTTAACCAGGTTCTTACAGCAACCTTTAACCAGGAAATGAATCCTCAAACAATCAACAGCACATCTTTTACATTAATGGGTGCAACAGCTGTAACAGGAACTGTTTCTTACAGTGGAACAACTGCAACATTTGCTCCGTCAACTCCTCTTACAGCAAATACTACGTATACTGCAAGAGTTTCAACATTGGCAAAAGATTTAATGGGTAATGCATTACAGGCAGATTATACATGGACATTCAGCACTGGTGCAACCGTTTCACCAATGGTAATTACAACTGACCCGATCAGCAATGCAACAGGAGTTGTGCTGAATAAACTGGTGAAAGCAACCTTCAGTGTACCCATGAATCCACTGAGCATTACTGCACAAACCTATACCTTAAAACAAGGCACTGTACCTGTTGCAGGAACCGTGTCTTACAGTGGTTCAACAGCAACATTCACTCCTACAACAGCATTACTGCCGAATACCATTTATACTGCCACCATCACCATTGGTGCAGCAAATGTTGCAGGTACTACACTTGCCAATAATTATGTATGGACATTTACTACAGGTACTCTAAATGGTCCTACAGTTCTTTCAACAGATCCAGCAAACAATGCAACAGGAGTTGTACTGAATAAACTGATTAGTGCAACCTTCAGCACACCCATGGATGCATTAACCATTACAACAACCACCTTTACAGTAAAGCAGGGCACAACATCAGTAGCCGGAACAGTTACCTATTCAGGTTCTGTTGCAACCTTCACTCCCGCTGCGCCGCTTTTACTGAATACAGTTTATACAGCTACCATTACAAACGGAGCAAAAAATGTTGCAGGCACAGCGCTTACAAATGATTATGTATGGTCATTTACAACAGAAAGTATTCTCACTCCTGTTGTAGTATCAACTGATCCTGCAAACAATGCAACCGGAGTTGTTCTGAATAAAGTTATTAAAGCAACCTTCAGTATGCCAATGGATGCGTTAACGATTACTGCTGCAACTTTTACATTGAAGCAAGGCACAACATCCATAGCAGGAACAATTACCTATTCGGGTTTAACTGCAAGCTTTACTCCGCTTCTGCCGCTTATTACAAACATGCCGTATACTGCCACCATAACAACGGGTGCAAAAAATGCAGCAGGTATTTCATTATCGAACAATTATGTGTGGAATTTTTCTACAGCAGCCATTTTAAATGTAACAGGTGTTGATCTTAAAACTGTTGGACGTTTTGGAATCATTGCCGGTGTTGGTGTAAGTAACAATGCAGGCTTCAGTGAAATTCATGATATGGATGTTGGTATCAGCCCCGGTGTTCGTTCTTCTATTACCGGTTTCCCACCTGCTATAATAGTAAATGGAGCAATCTATGCTTCTGATGATATTGCACCTCCGGGAATACCTGCAATGTTAATCCAGGCAAAACAGGATTTAACCGATGCATATCTTTTTGCAGAAGGAGCAGTTTCACCTGCACCTGCAACTGTTGCCGGTGATCTTGGCGGACAAACGCTTGCTCCGGGAATTTATAAATCAACTTCAACCTTGATGATACAATCAGGTAACCTTACACTGGATGCTCAGGGCGATGTAAATGCTGTATGGATTTTCCAGATAGCTGCAGGCTTTACAACTGTAGGCGGTGCAGGTGGAAGTGTTATTCTCAGCGGTGGTGCACAGGCGAAGAATGTGTTTTGGCAAACAGGAAGTTCTGCTACCATTGGAGACTTTACAGCGTTTAAAGGAACCATCTTAGCATTAACCTCCATTACCATGAATTCAGGAGCAACTGCCCAGGGCAGAATGCTTGCAAGAAATGGTTCAGTTGTTTTAACCAGCACAAATATTATTACTAAGCCGTAAAAGATTATTATATGAAATCAAACATTATTTTAAAAAAGAGATCATGCACTGCATGGTCTCTTTACAACCTCCGTATCAAAACTCTTACTGCCTTCATTTTTATTTTAACCGCTACAGGAACTCTGCAGGCACAGGTTACTGATTACACAAAACCATCCTGGTGGTTTGGTGCAGCAGCTGCTGCAAACATTAACCTGTACAGCGGTTCAACACAGCAATTAAATTCTGGCTTAACTGTGCCCACAGCATTTCATAAAGGAAGTGGAGCAGGGTTATATGTTGCACCACTGGTAGAATATCACCGTGCCGATACAAGATTTGGATTTACGCTTCAGTTAGGATATGACAGCCGCAGAGCATCATTTAATGAAGTTACTACAGCTTGTAACTGTCCGGCTGACCTGTCAACAAAGCTTAGTTATTTCACTGTTGAACCAAGCTTACGTATTGCACCATTTAAATCTGATTTCTATTTGTATGTGGGGCCACGTGTAGCGTTTAATCTCAACAAATCGTTTACGTATCAGTTAGGGGTTAATCCTGATATTCCAGCTCAAACAAAAAGTGCAGAAGTAAAAGGCGATTTCAGTAATATCAACAGCACCATTTTTTCCATGCAGGTTGGTGCAGGATATGATATAGCTCTTTCAGCAAAAGACAAACAGACACAGACAGTACTTTCTCCCTTTGTTTCATTTCACCCGTACTTTGGTCAATCACCACGTACTATAGAAACATGGAATGTAACAACAGTAAGAGCAGGTATGGCTATTAAGTTTGGCCGTGGACGTAAAGTTGCAGCAGTTGCAACAACCCCATTACCAACAGAAACAGCAGTAATTGAACCCGCTGTAAAATTTTCTGTAACAGCTCCAAAAAATATTGCTGTTGAACGCAGGGTAAGAGAAATTTTCCCTCTTCGTAACTATGTATTTTTTGATCTTGGCTCAACTGAAATACCCGGCAGATATAAATTACTGAAAAAAGAACAGGTAGCTGATTTTAAAGAAGATCAGGTTGCATTAGTTACACCGCAAAATCTTTCAGGCCGTTCAGGCAGGCAGATGATTGTTTACTATAACATCATCAATATCCTTGGAGACCGCATGGGCAAAAACCCAACTGCTTCAATCACATTGGTAGGATCATCAGAGACTGGTTCAGATGATGGAAAAGCAATGGCAGAATCAATCAAACAATACCTTGTTACTGTTTTTGGAATTAATTCTGCAAGAATAAATATTGAAGGAAGAAATAAACCAAAGATCCCTTCTGAACAACCAGGTGGAACAAATGAATTGGTACTCTTACGTGAAGGCGATCGCAGAGTATCGATTGAAAGCAGTTCAGCACCTTTACTAATGGAGTTTCAGAGTGGGCCGGATGCTCCATTGAAACCGGTAGAAATTTTAGCTCTGCAACAGGAGCCGCTTGACAGTTATGTTTCATTTAATGCTGAAGGAGCAACTGAAGCATACACTTCATGGTCATTGGAGATCAGAGATGAAAAAGGAACTGTACAGAATTTTGGTCCTTATACACAGGAAAAAGTCAGCATGCCGGGAAATTCAATTCTTGGTACAAGACAGGAAGGCGATTATAAAGTGACAATGATTGGTAAAACAAAGAGTGGTAATACCATTAAAAAAGAAACAGCTTTACATCTTGTACGCTGGACCCCATCTGAAAATGAGGAGGGAATGCGCTTCAGTGTACTGTTTGAATTTAATGAATCAAAGGCCAATACATTGTATGAAAAATATCTTACAGATATTGTTCTGCCGAAAATTCCAAAAGGTGGCACCGTAATTATTCATGGGCACACTGATATCATTGGTGAAGAAGTTTACAATCAAACATTATCAATAGCCAGAGCTAAAGAAGTAAGAACCATTCTTGAAAATGGTTTAGCTAAAGCGGGCAGAACAGATGTAAAATTTGAAGTGCTTGGATTTGGCGAAGATCAAAGTAATTCACCTTTTGAAAATAAATTTCCGGAAGAACGTTTTTATAACCGTACAGTAATCATCGATATTATTCCCGGTAAATAAACTATGCGTTAATTGAATCGTGATGCATGAAAAGGCTGTCTGATGAATGATCAGGCAGCCTTTTCTTATTGAAGGAACCTGACTGAAAACATGTGAATAATGTAATTCTTTACAGCAATTGTATAACTCATCTGGCTATGAAAGACCTCATCTTTGCATCGTAACGATTCTAAACTAAATAAAATATTAAATCATGAACAGTACAGAAGTAAAAGGAAACTGGAACGAACTGACAGGTAAACTCAAACAAAAGTTTGCAGAATTAACTGACAATGACCTGATGTTTGAAGAAGGCAAAAAAGAAGAAATGATGGGGAAGCTGCAGATAAAGCTGGGCAAAACAAAAGAGGAAATGGAAAAAATCTTCAGTGAACTTTAATGGCCCGGTTTTGAATTACAGTTTTTAATCATAAAACTGAACGCCGGATTTAAACAGTAAATTTTAAAAAAAGATACAAATGAAAAAAACAACACAATTGTTCGCTGTAATCACATTACTTGCAGCAGCAGTTTTTACAGGCTGTAAATCACCTGATCAAAAGGTAGAAGCTGCAGAGGATAAAGTAGAGAATGCAAAAGAAGACCTGAAAGAAGAAACAAAAGATGCCAATGCAGAAGCAGTAAAAACAGCAAATGCAGAAGAGTGGAAAGAATTTAAAAGCAAATCGAATGAAGAAATAAAAGAAAATGAAAAAAAGATTGCTGAGTTAAGGGTGAAATTAAAAAAACCGGGGAAGTTACTTGACCCGATGTATGAAAAAAGGATTGCCAACCTGGAAGAGAAAAACAGGAACCTGCAGGCAAAGCTGGATGCTTACGAAACCAATCAAAGTGATTGGGAATCTTTCAAAAGGGAATTCAAACATGATATGGATGAATTTGGAAAAGCCTTTAGAGATATAACAGTCAACAACGAAAAATAAGGTTATAAAAAAAATGAAGAGCGGGGTTACTCCCGTTCTTTTCAATAAAGTATCGGAAGACTATTGTAAAATCGAATGTATCGAAACAGAAAATGTGTGAATGATGCAGGTCTTTCTCGTAATTCTGTAACAGTTTAATTACTTAAGTTTCGCACCTTTAACTTGAAAATAGCAAAGCCCTTCGCAGGTAAAACAGATCAGTGAAAGTTTGTCTTATTCAAACTCAAAAAACTAAACAATGTTAAAATAAACGTTACGTCTGGCAACAATGGTCCTCTTTATTGCGGTTGCTTTGCCTGCAGGCTCAAATGCAATTGTTTCTGAGTCGGCAAAAGCAAATCCCGCTGAAAAGATTGTTGATCCGAAAGTTCAGGTATTACTGAATCGACTGGAACAGATCAAGAATACGGACAGATCAGATATGACAAAAGTTGAACGAAAAGAATTGCGCAAAGAAGTATAAGACATCCGGAAAGTAATGAAAACTTTTAACAACGTTGTTTATCTTTCGGTTGTTGCAATCATTATCATTATTTTATTATTGATCCTTATTTTGTAATACGCCTTTGAACAACACCTGGTTCAAATAACTTCCCTGGTTCGTGTCTTCAAACACCTTTTCACTATACTAACATTAATGAGAAGACACGGGCCTTCAGGAGTATATGGTTAAATGTACCAGTACAATCTTAAAGGCAACTCCAGTTCCGGCACATATCCTGCCGGCATTTTTTTTTGCAGGCTGTAAGCCTTCTGTTTAGGTTAAAACAAATAAAACCACCGGATCTGGTTTCTCCTGATCAATTAGCTTCATTAAGTTTTCACTTTACTTCAGATTGAGACTCTACGCTTTCCTGCATTTCCCTTTTATCTCTTTGTGCATCTCCATAAAAATATTTTGCATGAGTGCCCATAATCGTTTCTGAGCGATAGCAGGGCAGTTAACATTGCATATCGTTGATGGTTTGCAACTTCCTTATTAATTAATCTTACCCAGATCCTTTTACGCAGGCATGATTCGCTTCATTGCCGGCAACACCGTTGTTTGTTACCCGCACAAAGAACCTCCATAATCCGTTGTTTTAACTTAAAGATGCTGCACCCTTCTATCAGTGCCTGAACATGCCTATCCCAGTTCTTTATCCATCTATTTTATTCTCCAGGCAGCCACCAAAATATCCGGGCCATAAAAAAAGCCCTTGTAAAAACAAGGACTTTAACCAAAACCTGCTATTAGAAAAAGTTGTATCTGTACTGTAAAATTGCGCAATTATTTTTTCCGAAGGTTACAAAATTTATGAAATGTGTTACATAATTCACACTTTCGAATACCCCTTTATTTGAAAATAAACCACGTCAGCACCTCTGCCATTCACCGTCAGCAGAGAGTAGCTTAAATAACCCGCTTACCCTGAATAAGTCTGAGCAGTACTGCAATAACTGCAATTACAAGAAGTACGTGAATCAACCCACCCGCATGAAATGCGAAGAAGCCAACCGCCCATCCAATAATAAGAATAACCGCAATGATGTAAAGTAGATCTCTCATAAAAAACGATTTAGTTGTTAAAAAATAAAATCAATCCAAGGCTCTTTCAATTTCTTTATAGTCTAAACAAAAATCACCGGCAACTACGATTCGTTTCTCTGCAAAACAGGTAAAGAATTGCTTACTGACGATTTATTGATGAACCTATCCTTTATGCTTATTATTTCCTTTATTCCCTTTTCCGCCTTTGTTTCCCTGATTTCCCTTATTGCCATTATTGCCTTCATTCCCTTTCTTGAACTTACTATGCTGGGGATGATTCCTGATCACAAAATATTTTGAATCATTGCTGTTACGGATATTTTCCTGACCATGCCTGCCCTTGTAAGATGCATATTTAGTTCTGTACATGACAGCATTCCTGTAAGGAGTGGGTTCATTAATCACCACCTTATATCCATTGTAAAAATCGTAACTCCTGTAACGGGAAGGCACGGAAGTTGAAAACAACCAGCGTCCACTTTCCAGGTAAACGTATTTATGCCCCGGCACATAATAGTAGGTGTCAATATCAGGCATGTAATAATACTCGGCATAATCATACCCTACAGGCCCCCAGATTGGCTGTGCACCGATGTTTACATTAACACGAAGCTGTGCAGTTGCAGCTTGAAAAGAAAATCCGCTGACCAGAATCGTTAGAATAAAAATTGTCTTTTTCATTTGTAAACTTTTTTTTGTAATAACAACATGATATACTAAGTAGAATCAATGAAAAAATCATGCCTAAAGTGCTGCAATAATTTCATACAGCTCCTCTTTTGTTTTTCCCAGCTTTAACTGAAGCCTTCCCAGCATTTCTTCCTGTTTACCCGTTACAAACAGCATGTCATTATCGGTGAGTAATGCAAACTTTTGTTTCAGTTTGCTTTTTTGTTCATTCCAGTTCCCTATCACTTCTGTTACTGAATTCATTATTCTTTCTTTTAAGTGTGCAATCATTTGCTTATATAAAGGTGATTTAGTTTGAGATGACTATTGTTACACAATTGAACAAATTGATTACATTATTCACATGTTTCTGTAAAACACATTTATTGATGTTTTCATTTGTATGCTTCAGAAGGAAGTCTCTGCCATGCAAATGATGCAGTAAAAATAAAAGCCCTTGTAAAGACAAGGGCTTTTTTCCAAAACCAACTGCTATATGAGAAAAAGATTAGCTGTAATGTAAAGATGTGATTATTTATGTTAAAACAGTTACAGAATCATCTATTTGAGTTACATGATTCACACATTGCTGATTTGATTGAATATCTGAATTTACTTATATAAATCACTTGACAGATTACCCCTGAATCATACTGGAACTTCCTGCAGGAATGACAACCTTTAATAAATACCCTTCATTGGGTTGTGAGATAACGGAAACTTTTCCACCGTATAATTCTGCTCTGCTCTTAATATTGATTAGTCCTACCCCTTTCTTTTCTGCCACAACATTACACCCGTCCCCATCATCTGAAATAAGTAACATCAACTCATTTCCATCCCTGCACAAATCAATTGTGGCATAGCTTGCTTTTGCATGTTTTAAAATATTGTTTACCTGCTCCTGAACGATGCGGAAGATACTCATCTGGAGTTTTTGATTGAGCATTTCTTCGTTGATTCCGCTTTCATGAAAATCAATTTGTATAGGATCAACTGTCTTCAAATCATCAATCAGGTTTTTTATATTATCTGTCAGGCTGAAAATATGAACTCCGGGTATAACAAGATGTTTGGATATTTTTCTGATCTCATCTATTACATCTACAATGAACCCGTATGATTTATCAAGATAAAGATCCCTGTCCTTTACTTTTGTTTTTGCCATCTGAATATACATTTTGGCAACAGCCAGTATCTGGTTCAGGTTATCGTGCAATTCTTTTCCAATATCTGACCGTTCATTTTCCTGGGCAGTGAGCATTGCATCCGTCATTTCAATTTGCCTCGACGCTCTTTCCTCGATCATTTTTTTTTCCAGCACTACCGTTTCGGTAATGTCCTGGGTTGCACCGATAATTCTTGTTATTTTATTGCCTTTGTAAATAAAATGTCCCCTGTCATGAACATAAGCATATTCTCCATTTGCTTTTTTAAACCGATATTTATCTTCCCATTTTACTGCAGTACCTTCCTCAACCAGTTTATTTAAGTTAGCCATTACTCTTACCTTGTCATCAGAATGAATGCAGCTTTCCCAGAAACTCTGAGGTAAGAGTGCATTCACGATCTCATAGCCAAAAACCCGTTTGTGCCCTCCATCAATCCAGAACATTTCTGACGTCTGCAGATTCCATTCCCAAAGACAATCATTTGTTACTTCAGTTACATAACGGTAAAGCTCAGTAAGTGTCTCCAATTGCTCTTCGGGGTTCTCAGGTTGAGCTAAATGACTTGAACTTTTGAATGAAACTGATAAACTCTCTCCCGAATGATAGCTGATAACATCAACCCATGCGCCTATTTCATTCCAGTATTCTACAAAATGAACAGGGCCTTGCTCCAAAAAAGCTGATTGATAAACCCGGTAAAAATCCAAAGGCAGGATGTCTGCAAAGTGCTTCCACAGGTTTTTTCCAACAATGTCTTTTGCTTTAATACCAAGAATTTTCCCGGCTGCTTCATTCCAGCATTGGACTATCCAGCGGCGGTCAATGGTGAAGAAACCATTAATACTCGTTTCAGCCAATGACTTTCCCTGGTAGCCATATATGGAGTTTTCTTTCCTGAAACCACTTGTATTTACTTTCAATTGAGCATCCATAAATGTAGATTATTGAGGTTACTAAATTATGTCCTGTACGAAACAGCAATTATCCGGGAAGAGAATCTTCGTATCCACTTTTAATAATTGTTGAAACCATTTTAAACCGGCCATTGGGCTTAATGTAGTTTGATACATGAGCAGGGATAATAATTCCCTGTCCTGAATGCAGCAAATGAGATACATGATCGATTACAATCTCAGCCTTCCCTTCAATAATTTGTGCAAACGTATCAAAGGGAGAAGTTTTTTCTGTTAATCCTTCACCGCTGTCAAACGACATTACACTGATATTCCCGCTTGACTTTTTGATAATTGTTTTAATGACCACCGCATTTGTCATGTACTCAATGATTTCTACAATGATGTGTACTGTTGATTTTTTGAGCTCAGCATTTTCCCCTTTCAACTCAGCTTCGGGTGTATTTGTTTTTCCGTTGCTTTTCATTATATAAAGGTCAGCACTCATGTTCAACATGCTTTACAGGATTCTTAATATTACTTACATGATTCACACATGCTGCCTGCAGCGCTTATTGTATTGCTAAAGGATACATGGAACCGGAGTTTACTAAAAAAGAAATGGGCTGACGTTCTGCCAGCCCATTTCTTTTTATAAAAATCTTAATTGCGATGTTTAAAAAGATAAAACACTCCAAGCTGAAATCCCCTGTTGGTTGATTTTACAGAACTGTTTTCGTTGATATTACTTAATCCAAGATTGTACCGGCCGTCAATACCAAAACCTGTTGCCGGGTTTACATAACTGATTCCCATACCCAGACCAAAATCAACCGCTTTTAAATTGTCTTTAACATCGATTTTGACATCACCGGTTTCTGATTTTGCATTTACAAGGAAACCAACCTGCGGGCCAGCCTGGATCCTGAAGCCATTATCAAACATATACTGAAACAGAACCGGTATATTGATATACCCAAGGTTCAGTTTTGTTTCTACACCCGCTGTTGTATATTTTGCTCCCTGTGCTGAATATACAAGTTCAGGCTGCAGTGCAAATTGTTTGTCCAGATGAATATGCCCAATCAGACCTGCATTGAAACCTGCTTTTGTTTCATATTTTGCACCGTTATCATTCTTAATATTGTAGAGATTTAAACCTCCTTTAATACCAATGTTTACATGTTGTGCACCGGCATTTACTGTTAAAAGCAATAGAGCTATTGCTAAGCTTACATAACTTTTCATAATCTTTTTTTTTTAATAAACTGTTTTGATTAAACGCTTTTCTTATTTAACACGGCTCTTTCCAGCCATCGGTAAAGAAAACAGTCCCTGTAAATACGGGGACCATTACAAACCTTCTGCTATGTGAACTCGATTGTGTTCGCTTTCTTCAGATAGCAAAGATGTGATTGTGTGATCAGCTTTCTATTACATAATTCGCAGAAAAATTTACATTATTCACACATTCACAAATCGCATCTTTAAAAAAAGCACTGCATCAATATCAATTTTATTTATATACTGCTATATACAGCACCTGCAGTTTTGTAAATGTGTGAATGTTGTAAGATATTCCAAAGGTTTTGTAACACTTACATCCATTAAGATGCGCAAATTTGTCTGTAGAAAATCTTATCTGCTGAACTCATATAGCATTAAGCACCTAGGGAAGCAAAAATCGTTAAGCAAGGGTTTAACGATTTTTCACTACCTCATAAACATACTGAATGAATATTTTGATCGTACTTACGTCACATAGTGAACTTGGAAATACGGGTCGCTCAACAGGCTTCTGGATTGAGGAGTTTGCTGCTCCGTATTACTTATTAAAGGAAGCAGGCGCAAACATCACCATTGCATCACCAAAAGGAGGTCAACCTCCCATTGATCCAAAAAGCGATGAGGATATCAATCAAACTCCGGCCACAACCCGCTTTAAAGATGATATGGAGTTGCAGGAAATAATGGCGAATACAAAAAAGCTATCGGATGTTTCTGCAGATGATTTTGACGGAGTTTTTTATCCCGGTGGTCATGGCCCGTTATGGGACTTAACTAATGATGCTGATTCAATTCAATTAATCAAATCGTTCTGGAGCAGCAAAAAGCCAATAGCTGCAGTATGTCATGCTCCGGCAGTTTTATTAAATGTAACCTATGAAAATGGCGAACCGCTTTTAAAAGACAAACAGGTAACCGGGTTTTCAAATACAGAAGAAGATGCAGTTCAGCTTACAGAAGTTGTGCCTTTTTTGCTGGAAGACGAATTGAAAAACAAAGGTGCCACTTATACGAAAGAAGGGAATTGGGCAGTGCATACAGTAACAGATGGCTTATTAATTACCGGGCAAAATCCTGCATCATCAGAAGCAGCAGCCCAGGAACTTTTACGGCTGATACATTAAGTAAACAGAAAGAATAAAATTAAATAATCATTTAAAACTCAAACAGTATGAAATCAGGAAAAGTATTTTTAGGATTGCTGGCAGGCCTTGCCACCGGCGCCGTATTAGGAATTTTATTTGCACCGGATAAAGGTACAAATACAAGAAAAAAAATATTAGACAAAGGAGAAGGTTATGCAGATGATGTAAAAGAAAAACTGAATGATTTCTTAGACACAATGAGTGATAAGTATGAAACCACAAAGCAGGGTGCAAAAGACCTGGTGACAAAAGGAAAATCAGTTTTTGCTGATGTAAAGAGCGATTCAAACAATGTAAGCTGATAAATTTCCTTTTTCTAACCATTCATTTGAAAACAGTTCAACTAATTACTCATGAATAACATTGCAGCACCGATAGAATCACTTTTTGAAAAGGTGGAAGATTACAGCAGAACATCGATTGAATTGTTTAAGCTGAATACTATAGACAAATCGGCTGATCTCGTTTCTTCACTTGCTGTAAAAGCAGTGATATTTATTTTTGCTGCAATGTTTATTCTGAGTATAAACATTGGCTTAGCACTTTGGCTGGGCGAAATTCTTGGCAAATCGTATTATGGCTTTTTTATTGTGGGCGGTACTTATGCATTTATTGCTATACCGGTTTATATCTTCAGGCATGAATGGATCAAGGAACCGGTAAACAATGCAGTTATTACCAAAATAATGCAAGAGAAAACAGTATGAAAAAGAACACCGGAAAAGATGAATTAACAGAAGCAATCCGTTTGCTGAAAAATAAACAGGACCATGAACTGCAAATACTGAGGGATCAGTTTAAACTGGCTTATGAAAGTATAAAGCCAATTAATCTCATTAAAAATACTTTGCACCAGGTTGCAACATCCTCCGAAATCAGAAATAACATTCTGAATAATGCGGTGGGACTGGCAACCGGCTTCGTAGCAAAAAAATTATTACTTGGCAAAACGCATAACCCGGTTAAAAAAATACTCGGCACTATTTTTCAATTTGCTGTTGCAAATATGGTGGCAAACCGTTCGGAACAAATACATTCTGAAGAAGAGCCGGAACCGGTAAACAGTTTCAGATAAAATTTGGTTATCATCTGTAGTATCAATAAAAAAAGATCCTGTCATAAAAAACAGGATCTTTTGCTTTATAAAAACATGTTTGACTAAGCCACCAATTCTTCCTTCGCTACTTTACTGTACTCATCAGCCAGTTTGCGCTGAATTTCAAATGGCACAGCTTCGTAATCAAGGAAGCTCATCCTGAATTTTGCACGGCCCTGTGTAAACGAACGCAGACTGCTGCTGTAGTCCTGCATTTCAGCTAACGGAACTTTCGCAATCACTTTTACAAAATGACCTTCAGCATCCATACCTTCTACTGTTGCCCTTCTAGTTTGCAGATCACCGATTACTGCACCGGTTAAGTCTTCAGAACAAAGTACTTCGAGATGATACATTGGTTCAAGTATCTGCGGATCGGCTTGCTGAAATGCCTGACGGAAAGCCTGCAGTCCGGCAATTTTGAACGAAATATCATTACTGTCAACCGGGTGCATCTTGCCATCAAATACACATACACGTACATCACGTACATAAGAACCTGTGAGCGGGCCTTCATTCATTTTCTCCATCACACCTTTTAATACAGATGGAAGAAAGCGCTGATCAATTGCACCACCTACAATACAATTATAGTAAACCAGTTTGCCGCCCCATGGCAGTTCGTTGATTTCCCTGGCACGTACGTTAAAATCAGCTGGCTCCGGCATTCCTTCATACCAAGGCTCAATACGTAAATGCACTTCACCAAACTGTCCGCTGCCACCACTTTGTTTTTTATGACGGTACATACTGTCTGCACTGCGACGGATCGTTTCACGGTAAGCAATCCGTGGACGTTTGAATTTTACTTCAATCTTTTGCAGATGCTCGATTTTCCATTTTGCCACAGCCAGGTGCATATCGCCCATACTGTGAATCAGCGTTTGCTTTAATTCAGATGAAACTTCAACACGCAGTGTTGGGTCTTCATTACGCAGTTCATGTAATGCAATGGACAGTTTTTCTTCCTCTCCTTTCTTAGTTGTTTCAATAGCCATTGTGAGGTTTGCTGCCGGGAATTCAATGGGAAGCAATTCAATATTTTTCCCTTTGTCGTGAAGAGTATTATTTACATGTGTATTTTTCAGTTTTAGAGTGGCTCCAATATCACCTGCTGTTAATTCATTCACAGGTGTACGTTTGTTTCCTTCCACTACAAAGAGCTGGTTAATTTTTTCTGATGAACCAGTATTTTCGTTCACCAGTTCCATACCTGCTTTAATGACTCCGCTGAAAACTTTAAAGAAAGAAAGTTCACCTACATGCGGTTCCGACATTGTTTTGTAAACAAAAATGCAGGCCGGGCCGGCATCTTCACAGGTTAATTCTCCTCCGGTTCTTGTTTTTTGCGGCGGCATTTCATTGGCACTGGGGCAAACATTATCAATAAAGCCCATAATTCTGCCACTGCCCATATCTCTTGTTGCACTTAAACAGAATACAGGAAACAGGTCATGATTAATGAGAGATTTTTTCAAACCAATTCTCATTTCATCTTCATCCAGTTCACCTTTATCAAGATAGTGCTCCATTAAAGTTTCGTCATTTACAGCAACTGCTTCCACCAGGATACGGTGCAGCTCTTCTGCTTTTGCTTTTTCTTCATCAGGGATGGGAAGTTTTTCAGGTTTTCCTCCGGCATCAGGAAATTTATACATCGTCATTTTCAATACATCCACAATAGCATTGAATCCAATGCCCTGGTTTAGCGGATACTGAACTACAGTAATTTTATTTCCAAAATGCGACTGAGCTTCATGAACTGTTTTATCAAAGTCAGCTGTTTCATCATCCAGTTTGTTTACTGCAAAAAGCATGGGGGTTTTAAACTGCTCCGTGTAATCCCAGATGATATCAGTTCCTACTTCCACTCCATGTGCAGCATTCAGCAGCATCACGCCGGTATCAGCTACACGCAGTGCACTGATTACTTCGCCAACAAAATCATCATAGCCGGGAGTATCAATGATATTGATCTTATACCCTTTCCATTTTGTGTGAAGTAATTTAGAGAAAATGGTGTTGCCACGTTCATGTTCCAGTTCGTGATAATCAGCAACAGTATTTTTTTCGGCAATCGTTCCGCGGCGTGTAATAATTCCAGCTTCATAAAGCATACATTCCGCTAAGGTTGTCTTACCTGAGCCTGCATGGCCCAGCAAGACAATATTTTTTACGTGTGAGGTATCAAAGTCTGCCATAACAATTTTTTTTATATTAATAGAATAGCCGTCTTACAAAAATTTGTAAGAAGCACGGCAAGCATAATCGCAGAGCACGGACAGAATACTAATGGGTGGTTGGGAATTGTTATGTGGTTTGAAGGGTACCTTGTTTTTGTACCTGGAAATCTGGCTTTAAGCTTTTGTAATAAAGTTGTTGAAATCGCTCCGTAATTCACTTAACGTAAGCGTTAAAGATTCATACTGGCTTTGCAATTCCTCGTGTTCGTGTAATGTGTCTTCGGAAAGTTGACCATCAGCAGCAGAATGCTCAGTTTGCAGTTTGCGGTCGTGATTTTTGATGGCCTGTTTCAGATCATGAATATTGATCTGCTGAATGTAGAACTGGTTGTGGTAGTGTTCAACTTCGGTAAGAACTTCTTTGTCTTTTTGTCCTGAGGCCAAGACCTGTAAATGATCTCTTAATTGGCCCATTTCATTGCGATAGGAACGCAGTTGCTCCCTCCAGGAGCTGCATTCCCTGTTTAACTGTGTGGAATCTAAGGAAACCATGGGAAACAGTTTTAAAAGTTAATAAATATGTTATCATCAAAGAGCTAACTAAATTTAAGCACTAGTTTCCAGATAACCTATAAATATTCTGAAATAATCAGAACAAAAAGAAAGCTTCACAATTCCGCATAAAGTAAGGATATGAGCGTTAATTTTGCAGCCAAAAATTTTCTATGAAACTAACCCATCTCCTATCTGCTTTTGCCCTGCTGAGCAGCTTTGTGCTTCAGGCTCAGGAAAATGCAGCCACGAAACCCCGTTTACTTTCCTATCATATCAGTTTTTCTGATTATAACTTACCAAAACAAATCAAGGATTCAACAGCCAGCAAGGCTTTTAAAGAGAACGACTGGCTGAAACCGGGCAATAAATCCTTTGGGATTGGAGTAACTTATTGGAAAGGGCTTACTTCTCATATCGACCTTTCTGGAACATTTACAGGTACGTTTTCCAATTTCCCTGCATTCTTTGTAAAAGATGACAGCATCGGACAAGCTAAATTCAGTCCGCAGTTAGATGCATTGATTCATTTAAGAATGTTTAAAGAAAAGGCACTTGTGAACCCATTTTTAACAGCAGGAATCGGTGCAGGTTATTTCCCCAATCAGTTTGCAGTATATGCGCCGTTGGGAACAGGCCTGCAATTCCATTTTAAGCAGGGAGCCTATTTGTTTCTGCAAATGCAATGGCGTAAAAAATTAACCTCCGGCATTACACAGGATTACCTGTTTTACAGTGTTGGCTTTGCACAACATTCCCCGTTCAAAAAGAAACAAGAAGAAAAAGTTGTTGAACCGATAAAACCAGTTTTACCTCCAGATAAAGATGCTGATGGAGTTGAAGATCAAAAAGATCAGTGCCCAACCGAAAAAGGAACCGTGAATGGCTGTCCTGATGCCGATGGAGATGGCGTTGCAGACAAAGACGATAAATGTAAAGATGCAGCTGGTGTTGCAAGATATAATGGATGTCCTGTACCGGATACTGACAAAGACGGCATTAATGATGAAGAAGATATATGTAAAGACAAATCAGGCGTTGCAAGATATGGTGGATGCCCGGTTCCGGATGCAGATAAAGATGGCATTAATGATGAAGAAGATAAATGTCCGAAAGAAGCAGGTACTGTGCTGAACGGAGGTTGTCCTGAAATTAAACAGGAAGTAAAACAGAAAATTGAATTTGCCGCAAGAAATATTTCCTTCCGGTTTGCAAGTGATGTCATTCTCAAACAATCTTATTCATCACTGAACCAGGTAGTAACCGTATTACTGGAAAATCCTGAGTTGAAATTAATGATTGATGCACATGCTGATAATCGGGGTACGGCAGAACGTAATATGATGTGGAGCGAACGCAGGGCGAAAGCAGTTGCAGACTATTTCATCAGTAGAGGAATTGCCGCTGAACGGATCACTTACATAGGCTATGGCGATACTAAACCCATTGCAGATAATAAAACAGAAAAAGGGAGGGCAAAGAACCGCAGAGTAGAAATGAACGTGAATTATTAATCATTTTATAACATCAAAAATGGCCGGAACTTCCGGCCATTTTTCGTTTGCAAAAAGGTTGAATTCAGTAAAGAATTGTGCATAAGTTTTTTTTTCATCTCCGTATGTAAAACACAATCAAAATACCCTACTTTAGCCTCCTAAAATTTTACAAAATGAAAAAAACACTTCAACTGAGCCTGATGCTGATAGCATCATTGCTCGTGCTGGGAATTACCTCCTGTAAAAAGAAATTAAAGGATGCTGACATTCAAGCAAACATTGAAACCGTTTTAAAAGCTGATGCCGATATGGCCGGCACAATGGTAAGCGTAAAAGATGGTGTTGCTACTTTAAGTGGTGTATGCAAGGATGAAGCATGCAAAGCAAAATGCGAAGAAGCCGTAAAAAAAATTGAAGGTGTAAAATCAATTGTCAACAATTGTACAGTTGCTCCACCCGAAGTTGTTGTGCCTCCTGTTTCAGATGCATTAAGCCAGGCAATTGCTGATGCAGTAAAAGATTTCCCCGGCGTTAAAACAGAACTGAAAGATGGTGTGCTTACACTTACCGGTGAAATTCAAAAAGCAAGCCTGCAAAAACTGATGATGGGATTAAATGCTCTGAGATCATTAGGATTGAAAGATATTAATTCAAAAGAGCTGGTAAAAAAATAAACGAAAGGAGGAAACATATTATGGCATTACAAGAAAAATACAAAGAACTCATTGATACTGCAACTGCAGCTCCTGTTGTAAACTTACAGGTTCGTGAACAGGATGGCGTATTATACATTGATGGCGAAAGCACAGGTGCTGTAAAACAGCAGTTGTGGGACATCTATGGCAAACTTGATCCTGATTACTCATCTGGTGACCTGATGCTGAACATTAACAGCGTTGCCGGTGTCAGCGAAGGTGCTAAATTAAAAGTAACCACCAACCGCAGCAATCTCAACATCCGCAGCGGACCCAGCACAGAAGATTCTATTGTGGGCAAAGCAGCAAGACATGAAATTGTTTCACTGGTTCGTAAGGAAAATGATCAGTGGTGGTTGATTAAAACCGATGCAGGTGAAGAAGGATATTCCTTTACACAATACTTAACACCGGTTGAATAACCTTGTATTATTATTTTCTGAAAAGGCTTTCGAAAGGAAGCCTTTTCTTTTTTTGTTTTTCCGGGAAAAGAATTACAAATCAATTCCTGTACTTTCATCAACTAATTACTTCTTTTATGCAAACAATCTTAGGTGCAAATGGAACAATCGGTTCACTTCTGGCAAAAGAATTAACAGCTTATACCAATGATATAAGATTGGTGAACCGCAATCCAAAAAAAGTAAATGAAACAGATGAATTATTTCCTGCTGATCTTTCTGAGCCCGGCCAGGTAGAAAAAGCAATTGCCGGTTCTGAGATTGTGTACCTGCTGGTGGGATTTGATTACAAGTTGAAAGTGTGGCAGGAAAACTGGCCCAAACTGATGAAAGCAACGATTGAAGCCTGCATTAAACACAATGCAAAGCTGGTGTTTTTTGATAATGTTTATTTGTACGATATCAATGCAATTCCGCACATGACGGAAGAATCTCCAATAAACCCTCCCAGTAAAAAAGGATTGGTTCGGAAAGAAGTTGCAGAAATGATCTGGAAGGCTATTGAATCTGATAAACTCACCGCACTCATTGCACGTGCAGCTGATTTCTACGGACCCAATAATGAAAGAAGTTTTTTGATGGAAGTAGTTTATAAAAATTTAAAAAAAGGAAAGAACCCCAATTGGTTCATAGATGCAGATAAAAAACATTCATTTACCTATGTACCGGATGCTGCAAAAGCAACAGCGATTTTGGGAAATACTCCGGATGCTTATAACCAAACCTGGCATTTACCAACAGATAAGAAAATAATAACAGGAAGAGAAATCAGTGCACTGTTTTCAAAAGAAATGAAGATTGAAAAAAAAGTGTCTATCCTGCCGATGTGGTTATTAAAAATATTGGGATTGTTCATTCCTTTAATGCGGGAGATGCCTGAAATGATGTATCAATACGACCGGGATTATTATTTCGACTCACAGAAATTCGAAACCCGTTTTGGAATGAAGCCGACTTCTTATGCCGAAGGTGTTAAACAAACAGTTGCTCAAACAACAAACTGAAAAAAAAACAAATAGTGCATCTGCAAACATCACTCCCGGCTATTCAGCAGCTGGCAACAGAAAAAGAAGAAGAGAACAACCGGTTTGTTTCTTTCCTGAAGCAGCAGGATATGGATGCAACAGATGAACAGGTTCACTCAATTAACAAACTCATTGAACCACAGATTGACTGTACTGCCTGCGGCAACTGCTGTAAAAGTTTGATGATCAATGTAACAGAAGATGAAGCAGATCGAGTTGCAGCAAGATTACAACTCGACAGAAAAAATTTTGATGAGCAATACCTCGAAAAAGGCGGCTATGGCTTAATGGTCATCAATACAATTCCCTGTCATTTCTTAACAGATAATAAATGCACTGTGTATGAAGACCGCTTTGCGGGTTGCCGTGAGTTCCCCGCCCTGCATCTCCCCTATTTTACCAAACGGTTATTTACGGTGATGATGCATTATAACCGCTGCCCGATTATTTTTAATGTGGTGGAAGAACTGAAACAACGGACAGGGTTTTATTAAAAAATAGCTGCTTTTCTTTTAAGAAGATAAAAAATATTGTATTTTCTGTTTCCTTAAATCATCAGCATGAAACTAAAACTGCTCTTCCTTACAATTTCTGCCTTCTTTTCAGCACAGCTGGCAATACAACTTACCAACAGCTATCAAAATAAGCAACTGATCAGGTCAATCAGCAGTTATAAACAAAAAACAGTTATCCGTTGCGGACCCGATTGGGAAGCCCTGAAATCTTTTTTAGAAAAAGCTGACATACCACCTGTACCCGGTGCAGGCAACTATAAATGGAAGATCAGTACAAAAAACGACAGCGCTCAATTCTACTTTAACCAGGGTATTAACATGTATTATGGCTTTCACATTATTGAAGCAATGGCTTCATTCAGGAAAGCTGAGAAATTTGATCCCGATTGCGCCATGCTGCATTGGGCAAAGGCGCTTGCTTACGGGCCGAATATCAATGATCTTGGTTATGCTGCATCTCCGGATGCATTACTTGCAGTGAATAAAGCTGCTGAATTAAATACATTATGTACAGCAGTAGAAAAAGCATTGATCGAAGCACAACAGATTCGGTATTCATCCGATTCAACTGAAACGAGAGAACACCTGAATCAATTATATGCAGACAGGATGAAAGCAATCTATGAAAAATTTCCGGCACATGCAGACGCTGCTGCTTTATATGCCGATGCTTTGATGCTGCAGCACCCATGGGATCTTTGGTTCACTAATGGCAACCCCAAACCGTGGACCCCGCAAATCAGAACGGTACTGGAAAAATTATTGAAGAATACGCCCGGTCATCCCGGTGCCAATCATTATTACATTCATGTAATGGAGCCATCTCCGTTTGCAAGTCTTGCCCTTCCAAGTGCTGACAGGTTAGGCAATTTAACACCCGCCCTTTCTCATATGGTACATATGCCCTCACATATTTATCTGCGTACAGGTAATTATAACAAAGGCGGCCTTGTAAATGAAAAAGCCGTTGACAGTTATAAAAAAATGATCCCTCTGTATAATGCAGTTACAGGAAATGACTTTTTATATATCATTCATAACCTGCATATGCAAACCAATCATGCAATGCTTGCAGGGAAAATGAAGTATGCTGTTGAATCAGCCGGGGCAACTGCAAACAGCATCCCAAAAGATTATTTAACAATGGATGGTGCAATGGGCAGTTATATTCAGTACATCTATATGACTACAGTATTTGTTGATATCCGGTTTGGAAGATGGGATGCTTTATTTGCACAAACAAAGCCTGATGAAAAACAGGTGTACGCAACCCTGCTTTACCATTTTGGGAGAGGTATGGCAATGGCAAATAAGAACAAAACCTCAGCAGCAAAAGATGAGCTTACTCAGATCAAACAATTGCTTAAAGACAGCAGTCTGTATCTTCCATTCTTACCTTTTTCACCTTCTATTGAGGGCGCTGAAATTGCAGGCAAACTGCTGGAAGGAACCATCGCATTAAAAGAAAAAAACTACACTGCAGCAATTGAACATTTTTCTAAAGCATCTGCAGCCGAAGAACAAATGGTGTATAATGAACCAAGAGACTGGATACTGAACCCCAAACATTATCTTGGAAACGCTTACCTGGAAAATAAACAGTGGAAGGAAGCTGAAACAGCTTTCAGGAATGATCTTAAAAACAATAACAATAATATCTGGGCACTAACAGGCTTGTACACTTCATTGCTGAAACAACAGAAACAAACAGAAGTAGAAAAAATAGTAATAATAATAAAACAGGCTGCTGCTGAAACAGATGTAAAGATCAGTGCTGCTGTTTTTTAATTTGATGTATGCGCTTTTATAAAATCACTTACCAGGTAACTGATAAGTTTACCGGTAGTATCGTTCTTTCTTCCGTCATTTAAAAAACTGGCCCCTTCGCAAATATGCAGGTATGCAACCTTACAATCAGTGGCAGCAAAGCTGATATATTTTCTTGCATGTAATGCTGTGATACCGCTTGGTGTAATGGCACTGCTGAGTGTATGCTCAATACAATCAAGATCCAGTTCAATACCTGTATGCATGTCTTCTGTAAAACCGGTTGCATGTGCTACAGACTGAATAAAGTTTCTTTTTTCGTGAATAAAAATATCTTCATACGTTATCAAATCAATGAATGGATTATTCACAATGTCGATCCACACATTCTGGGGAATATAATTTTCATGCACGCCTACCACGCAATACTTCTGCAGGTAACCATCATCTTCAGCGTAACGGAATGCATTACCGCTATGTCTCCCTTCAGCCGGACGGTAATCAGTATGTGCATCAAGATTAATACAATTGATTTGTGCAAGTTGCAAAACACCGGCTTTATATAAACCCTTGGCTGCACCTTTAATCAATGGATAAGCATTGTTATGTCCGCCCCCAATTGCTATTGGAATTTTATTTCTTGCTGTAATGATTTTTGTCAGTTGCTCTACATCTTCATCCACCAATGTTACAGCATGACGGTAGGCTTCAATTTTTTCATCATGTCCATGAGCATTTCCTTCAATCAAGGTTTCCACATCAGAAAAATCAAAATGCCCCAGCAATAAAATTTCATCGCCCTGCAAAAAATCACTGCTCTGAATATTTAAAAAAGCACTTAAGAATGGAAACCATGCAGTATTCGTTCCCCCTACTCCGCCATTTGCTTTTACACCAATATCCTCCGGAATACCAAACAACACATATTTAGCATTTGATTTTTCCAATATCTGTTCAAACTGTTCACGGGTATTTACAAGCTGAACCCTTTCACCTAATTTGGTTTCAAAGCGACGAATTTTGGTAAGTGTAAGAACATCTTCTTTATTATAAAAACGGAAGCGTTGCATAGTATCAAATTTGTGTCAGAATGAAGTTAGTTGTTTTATGCTAACAGAGCATCAGCTAAAAAATTCCCCGGCAATCATTACTTTATCGATAAGGTTCGATCCAAACGAATACGGCAGGTATGCCAGTGAAGGGATCGATTTTGTAAAGATGAGATTTGCCCTTTTCCCTACTGTTATACTTCCCAGTTCATGCTCCAGTTCCATGGCACAGGCCGCATTGATGGTTGCAGCGTTGATGGCTTCTTCCGGCAACATTTTCATGCCAATGCAACTCATGGCAATCACAAGATTCATATTGCTGCTGGGTGAAGAACCGGGATTGAAATCACTTGCAAGAGCAACAGCTGCACCTGCATCAATCAATTGACGGGCCGGTTGAAAAGGCATACGCAAAAAGAAAGCTGCAGTTGGCAGTAATGTTCCAATAGTTGATGAAGCCGCTAAATCTTTGATATCTTTTTCGGTCATCGTTTCAAGATGATCAACAGACAAAGCATTCAGCTCGATTGCTTTTTGCAAACCGCCTATGCTGTTGAGCTGGTTCACATGCAGCTTGGGTGTTAACCAGTACTTTGATGCGGCTTTGCAGATTGTTTCCATTTCATCAGCTGAAAAGAAACCTTCTTCACAAAATACGTCTACATAATCAGCCAGTTCTTCTTCAGCTATAACCGGAAGCATTTCATTTATGATGAGATCAATATAACCCTGATGATTTTCTTTATACTCCGGAGGGTATGTATGCGCTGCAAGAAAAGTTGCCTTTACAGGAATGGGTGAAGTTTCTTTCAGTTTCTTAATTACCCTTAACATTTTTAATTCAGTTTCAACAGAAAGACCATATCCGCTTTTTATTTCAACAGCACCCGTTCCGGTTTGTATCAACTCCTGCAAACGGCTCCATGCAAGTCTTAATAATTCAAGTTCATTTTTATCAGCCAGTTTTTTTGCTGAGTTTAGAATGCCTCCTCCTTTAGCAGCAATTTCTGAGTAGCTGAGTCCTTTTAATTTATCAACAAATTCATCTTCACGGCTGGCGGCAAACACAAGATGGGTATGACTGTCGCACCAGGTGGGTAAAACAAATTGACCAGTTGCATCAAATTTATTATGAATAGTTTCTTCCCTGTTGCCAATCGCCTCCATCGTTCCATACTCAGCAATCAATCCATCTTTAACTACTAAGAAAGCATTTTCAATACATGGCAGGTTTGCCAATTCCTTTCCACGGAGCAAATGCGATTTTTCTCTTACGCCAACCAGTTGCTGAATATTTGTAACAAGGATCGTCATATCATAAATGTAACAGAAATCTTTAAGCAAAAAAAAGCCGGCAGTTTCCTGCCAGCTTTCTATTTCCGAAGCAACAGCCTCAATTCCGCTTCGTTACCGTCGCTTTCACAGGCTGTACCACTCCGTCAACAACATGAATAATACCGTTGCTTGCAGCAATATCTGCGTTTGAAACAAATGCGCTGCCGCCATTTTCATCAGTTATTTTCACTTTGCCATCTTCCACAGTTGCAGTTAATTTACCACCGCTGAGCACCGGCAACTGAACACTTCCGTTATTCTGTTTAATAGCATTCATTAATGTTATTGAATTCCAGTTTCCTCCAACAATATGACCCTTCAGTGTTCTTGCCAGCTCTGCTTTATTTTTCATTAATTTGGCAAGTTCACCAGCCGACATTTTTTCAAACGCTGCATTTGAAGGTGCAAAAACAGTAATGGTTGATGCAATTTTAAATGTATTGACCATATCAGCTGATTTTATTGCTTCTACCAGTTTACTGCAATCCTGGTTGGCAGTGGCAACATCCATTATATCGCCCTGTGCACGTACCGTTGCAATAGAAAATACCATAAATAAAGCTGTTGCTGAAAGCGAGAAAAAAATCTTTTTCATTTGTAAGTTTTTAATGATAAAATAAATAATGATCTGTTCCTCATAAAACAGAAGTGCCGGGTTTGTAACAGCGCTGTTATAATAAACCCACAGTAGATTTAGTTCATATGCTTATGAATTAAAAATGAATTACCAGGCAATACAGAAATGAATTGGGAAAACGCTTTTACAATGTGAGATATATGCTTGAAGACAATAACCATGCCAGCAGAATTTATATTAATTTAGATGATGAAAATATTACATTCAAAAAAACGATGATTTCTTTCTCAGCCAAAATTCTCCGGTATGAACAGCAGGGTGAAAAAACCGGCTGGACTTATATTGAAATTCCTGATGGAATTCCACAGCAACTGAAGCCAGGCAATAAAAAAGAATTTAAAGTAAAAGGGAGACTTGATCAATACCGGTTTCAGCGCATGCCGCTGTATTCGGTGGGTGGAGGGAAATTCATTATGTCGCTGAATGCAGATGTAAGAAAAGCAATCGGGAAAAGGCAAGGTGCGATAATTAATGTGCAGATATCAGCTGACGAAAGTGAATTTATTTTTAATGCTGATTTCATGGAATGCCTGAATGATGAGCCAAAAGCATTGGATCATTTCCAAAGCCTGCCCGGTTCCCATCAACGTTATTTCAGTAAATGGATCGACAGCGCAAAAACTGAAATAACCAGGGCAAAGCGGATTGCAATGGCTGTAAATGCGTTGTCGAAAAAATGGGGTTATGGTGAAATGATCCGGGCAGGAAAGGGTCGCAAAGACTCATTTGGCTGATCTTTTATCAACAAAAACAATTGTTAGTGTGTATAATCCGTCACAAAAAATATTTTTTGGCCGGGTTACTTTTTTTTGAAATATGTATAAACAGCGGAAAGAATTGCTTTCCGGCCGGGCTTGTTGATTGAATTGATGAAAATTACTGCCAGGTTAAACATTTAAACTTACATTAAGATTATGGTACAAAAAACTTATTTCAAGACAAAAGATTACTGCAAAGTGAAATTTGCATTTAAGCCTGAAAATGCCGAAACAGTTGAAATCCTTGGCTTGAACAGTGACTGGAAGAACTCCATTATAATGAGTAAAAAGAAAGACGGAACCTTCAGTGCTGAAGTTAACCTGCCTAAAGAATCAAAACACGAATTCAAATACTTAGTGAATGCAACAGAATGGCTGAATGAGCCTGAAGCGGATGAGCTGCTGCCAAACGAATTTGGCGGAAGCAACAGCGTAATCGTGTTGTAATTTTTCTAACCTTTTATAAATATATATAAACCGGCAGCTTTTCATGTTTGAACATGACGTAAAAGCTACCGGTTATTTCTATGCTTCCGAATGAGTTTTGTTTCAGGAATTAAAATCACATCAGGATCTGTTCTTTTTTCTTCGCCTGATGATTTCTTTTATCAGCTTCTCCATTTCAACTGCATGAAAAACAATTGCTGAAGCACCAAAACAAATGGCCAGCTCATTTACAGTAAGTGGATTGGTTTTAAATATTTCGTTTGCAAAAGGCAGATAAATAACTCCCATCTGCAAAAGAATGGTCAGTAACACAGCACCAACCAATGGCATATTACTGAAAATGCCCTGTTTCACTAAAAACTCCCGTTCACTTCTGATCGCCATAACATGCCCTAATTGAGTTAATGCCAATACTGTAAACACCATAGTTTGCCAATGCTCAACTTCATTATTAATAGCCCATGCCTGCACGCCCAGTGTAACCCCTGCCATTAATAACCCTACCCAGGCAATATGGTATCCAATACCTCCTGCAAATAAATTCTCTGTTGTTTTCCGTGGAGGACGGTTCATGATATCTTTTTCTTCTTTCTCACTTGCCAATGCAAGACCGGGCAAGCCGTCTGTAACAAGATTGATCCACAGAATATGTATGGGCAGTAACGGAATAGGCAGCCCGATCAATGGAGCAAGAAACAAGGTCCATATTTCTGCGCCATTACAGGTCATGATATATTTTACAAACTTGCGTATATTATCATAAATACGTCTTCCTTCCTTTACTGCTTTTACAATGGTGGCAAAATTATCATCGAGCAGAATCATATGCGCTGCTTCCTTGCTTACATCCGTACCATTAATCCCCATGGCTACTCCGATGTTGGATGCTTTCAGTGATGGTGCATCATTCACACCATCGCCGGTCATTGATACAAAATTTCCTTTTCGCTGCAATGCTTTTACAATATTCAGTTTCTGCTCCGGCGAAACTCTTGCATACACTCTTATCTGTTCCACCTGTTCTTCAAATTCTTCAGCCGACATAGCCTGTAATTCTTTGCCTGTAATTACAAGATCATTTTTTGTGAGAATACCAATTTGTCTTGCAATGGCTGAAGCAGTTGCAGGATGGTCGCCGGTAATCATTACAGTATGAATTCCTGCTGTTTTGCATTCCTGGATTGCAAGCTTTGCTTCTTCTCTCGGAGGATCAATCATACCGGCTGAACCGGCAAATAAAAGATCTGTTTCAACACTTTCATAATGAAAAGGCTCGGGAAGTTTATCAATTAATTTATATCCAAAAGCAATTACACGAATACCATCAGAAGCCCATTTCTCTGCTTCTTTTAAATAGGCCTCTGTATCAGCGTTGCTCTTTAAAGCTGCGGTAACAGATTCTACTGCTCCTTTTGAAATAACAAGAAACTGATCTTTAAAACGATGAACGGTAGTCATGCATTTTCGGTCTGAGTCAAAAGGCAATTCAGCAACTCTTGGAAACTGATCCTGCAACTCTTTCAGTTCAGCAACTGAATGCTGCTTTATAAAATATTCCACCAATGCCATTTCAGTAGGATCGCCCAGTAAAGAGCCCTGTTCCATTTCTTTTACATCATGGTTCAATGCCATTGCACATTCCAGTACTGCTACCCGCTTAAATATAAAATGTTCATTCTGATAGTCATGCACCTGCACTATTTTCATTTTGTTCTGTGTAAGTGTACCCGTTTTATCAGAACAGATAAATGTTACAGAACCCAGTGTTTCAACTGCAGGGAGTTTCCTGATCAATGCATTTATTTTCACCAGTCTTTTAGCCCCTTTTGCAAGAGCAATGGTAATGAGTGCAGGCAATGCTTCAGGGATTGCAGCAACTGCCAATGATATTGAAATGAGCAACATTGTTAATGGCGGTTCGCCACGTAACAAACCAATCACAAATAGCAACAGGCAAATAAATAAAATGAGATAAGATAATTTTCTCCCGAAATCAGCCATGCGTTTTTGCAATGGTGTAGCCGCCTCATCTTCCTGCAGCAGTTTTGCAATTAAACCTATTTCAGTTTGCATGCCGGTTGCTACAACAATTCCTTTTCCCCGTCCGTAGGTAACCAGTGTACTTTTAAATGCAATATTGAGCCGGTCACCAATTGACAGATCAGCCTGCTCAAGTTTCTTTTCTGTTTTTTCTGCCGGAACAGATTCACCCGTTAAGGTTGACTCGTCAATTCGAAGCCCGTTAATTTCTATCAACCTGATATCGGCGGGTACAACATTTCCCGCTTCAAGCAAAACAAGATCACCGGGAACTATTTCTGCAGATGGAATCAGGAGTGGTTTTTCATTCCTCACTACCTGTGCCTGAAAAGCAGCAATTTTTTTCAGAGCTTCAATTGCTTTTTCAGCTTTGTATTCCTGTACAAAACCAACAATTGCATTAAGGATAACTATGATGAGGATAATGATCGTGTCAGTTAAATCACCGGCGATACCGGCAATTACAGCTGCTGCCATTAACACAACTATCATAAAATCCTTAAACTGATTAAGAAATAAAATCCAGGGTGGGCGTTTCTTTTTTTCCTGTAATTCGTTGGGGCCGAATTCAGCCAGTTTTAATAAAACTGAATCTGATGTTAATCCATTTGCAGAAGATCCTGTTTTCTCAATGACTTCTGTACTTTCAAGATTGTGCCAATTCATAATGTAAAAGTGTCGCTTTAAAGATACTTATAATAAACCCTTCCATAGAAAAGAAAACACGCTATGACTGAAGCATGACGGAAGGCACTATTCATTTACTTTCGAAAAAATAATTGTATCGTAAAATTTATTTCTGAAACAAAACTCTTCTTTCAGGTATCCTTCCTGCACAAACCCTGTTGATTTGAGTATTGCCGTTGATGCAAGATTCTCCGAAGATGTCCTGGCTTCAATGCTGTGCAGCTTCATCTCATCAAATCCAAAATCCATTACTTTCAAAACAGCTTCTTTCATTATTCCCTTTCGCCAGTAATCGGGGTGCAGTGTGTACCCTAATTCTGCACGGTGATGCTGCGATTGTATTCGCCAGTAACAGATATTGCCTATAAGTATATCGGGGTTTTGCAGCAATGCGATGCCCCACATAATTGCCTGGCTGGAATCAATATCAAGATTTACATTTTGTATAAACTCTTTTACGGCTTCTTCATCTGCCGCCGGTTCTTTACCGATAAACTCAAGTACCTGTTCATTTGACCGGAGAAAAAAAATCTCAGGTGTATCACTGACTTTTATTCTGCGTAACAGGAGCCGCTCAGTCCTTAATTCAGGATATGGGTGAAAATTCAGATGAAGCATAGTGGAAAGAATTAAGATCAATTAAATTAAAAAAGAATGATTCAGATGAAAATAATATCATTTGACAGTTCCATGAGATAAAAAAGATGCTTTGTGATCGAAATCATAATGGCCGCTGTTGAAGCAGGATAATTTTGATGAAAATTAATACAAATGCAAATAAGTACACAAAGCACACTCGGTAATATTGTTAAACAATATCATGCAACAGCACTTGTCTTCGAAAAATACAACCTTGATTACTGCTGCAATGGTAAAAGGAGCCTGGAAGAAGCCTGCAAAGAAAAAGATTTACCTCTGGATACGCTGGTATATGAATTGGGAAAAGCAATTGGTGACCCTGCAGATAATAACCAGGATTTTGATTCATATGATCCCGAACAGCTCATCAGTCATATCATTCTGAAGCACCACTCGTTTGTAAAGAAAACAATCATTCCAATTCAGGAACATTTACTCCGTGTAGCCACCAAACACGGTGATCGTTATCCTGAAATGAAAAAAGTATACAGCATCTTTCTCGAAGTTGCGGATGAACTGACTTCACATATGCAAAAAGAAGAAATGATTCTTTTCCCACGCATTCGTGAGGTCTATTATGCCGGTAAAACAACTGAACATCCTGAATTCAGTTCTAATTTTATCAGCGGACCTGTAAGTGTAATGGAAGCAGAACATACGCATGCCGGCGACGGTCTTGATCAAATCAGGCAGCTTACCAACAATTATACTCCACCTGTCGGGGCCTGCAATACGTTTGCATTAGTGATCAATGAACTCAAAGCATTCGAAGAAGACCTGCATCAGCATGTTCATCTTGAAAATAATATCCTGTTTCCAAAAGCTGAAGAGCTTTTACTGGCAACATTCTGATTATATTTCCCTGTGATAAAACTATTGCACCGGAGGCATTTTACTCCGGTGCATTTTTTTGTATTCTTTTTTACTGCAGAGTAAGATTCAGCAGCTCTTCCTGGAAATCGTTGAATACATCTTTTAATTTACTGTCTGCATCAGTTCCGTAATTGATAAAAAACACATGTGTTACCTTCTTATTCGGGAAGTAAAAAAGATTGGCTGTGTAACCAAGATCCCTTCCTGAATGACCATAGCCCGCATTTACACCCCTGCTGATGAATTTTTTCATAATACCATAACCATACTCGTTGGGATCATCAGGCTTGCCATAGGTTTCCATAATAATCAGTGACTTTGGCAGCAGCAATGTTTTTTTGATGAGCAGCAGATCAATGAACTTATACAGATCAAACACATTTGAATACAATCCTCCATACCCGTTTCCACTTCCCGTAACAAGATTTGATAGATTCACAATGGTATTGTTATTATACATGTCATAATATCCCTGTGCAGTATTACCCGGCAATTGATCATGGGGCTGATAATATGTATTGATTAATGCCAACGGTGTAAGAATTTTCTGATGCAGCAGATCTGCATGTTTTTTTCCGGTGGCAGCTTCAATGATCATTGTTACCAGTACTGTATTTGTATTGGAATAAATGGCTGTATCACCCGGTACAAATTCTGGTTCTTTATTATAAATAAATTCCAGCAGTTCTTCAGCTTCCCATTTTTTATTCGGGTTGTTTAATACAGCCAGATAAAATTTATTCTGATTGATTACATCCGGAATACCCGTTTCATGTTTCATACACTGTCCCAGTGTAATTTTTCTTCCGTTTGGCAATTTGCTGATAATGCTTTCAGGCAGCCATGCTGAAACCGGTTTGTAAAGTGAATTATATCCAAGACCACTGTTCACAGAATCTTCCATTAACTTAAACACTAATGTCCCGATAAACAGCTTGGTAATACTTGCAGCTTTTGAAACCTGCCCGACCCCGAAAGGAATATTTTTCACAATATCAGCCTTGCCGGTTGAACCAACCCATGTTCCATTCTGATCATTGACAAGCAGTGAAATACCCGGCAATCCTTTTAAACGATACTTTTCAAGTAACGCCTTGAACTGAACATGTTTAGGATGAATACTGCTGGTATCTGTCCACGGAATTAACTGAGAAGGATCTTTTGTATGTTCAATCTGTGCTTTCTTACAAGCATTCATTACCAGTAAGAAAAACATGCTGAAGAGAAATAGATGTTTCATGCTGATTTTATTTTTTCTTTGAAGGGAAAAGGAAGGATACGCCTATTGCTGCCTGGTTATAAGGAAGAATGGGTACATACGATTTTACAAATGGTGTTTGAATACGTGCCTGGTATTGCAGAAAGAGTTTAGCAGGCTGATCTTTATTAATATGAAACGTATAGCCTGCACCAATCGTCAATGCAGCCATTGCCTGTGGCCTCCCGATTCCCTTTGCGTTTTTGTAATTTCCGGCATCATCTAACTTCAGCAGTTCCGTAGCAGCAATAGAATGAAAATAACCGGCACCCAAGGCTGCATCAGCATTAAACCCCTTTGAGAATTTATAACGGTATCCATAGCTCACATAAAGAGGAATACCATGCTGTACAAACCTGTGATAAAAATATCCAAGCTTAACATCTCTGAACCAGTCATGTTTTTTCTTTTCCCTGAAATTTCTGCTCCAGCCAAATTCAACACCCGGATGGACAGGTGCTTTAAAGTAGCCGGCAAAAATGGTAAATGGATAGGCCGATGCATTATCAGTTAAAGCAATCGTCAGCTGATTTTTGTTTTGCGCCGGCAGTTGTACAGAGATGAAAAACATGAAAACGAAAACAAACGGTTTCATATCATGAGATTTAAATGTTTATCACAATCATACTGTTACAGGCACGGAGCTTACAATAGCTGTTTCTGCTTTGTCTCCCTAAAGTAAGATTCATAATCGTGAAAAACAATGGCCGTCATCATCCAACGCATTGATTGAAGGTAATCCGGGAACAGTACCGATCATTTTTTGGGCTCAATCAAATCCCACAGGTTTCCATACAGATCTTTAAAAACAGCAACCGTTCCATAAGGTTCAGCAACGGGTTCCTGCACAAATTCAATCCCATTTTTCATCATTTGCTGATGATCACGCCAAAAATCATCGGTATAGAGAAATAAGAATACACGGCCGCCTGTTTGATTGCCGATCCTGCTTTGCTGTTCATCATTGGCGGCTTTGGCTAAAAGAAGCTGACAGCCTGCAGAACCCGGTGGCGCAACTTTCACCCATCGTTTCGTTTCGCTTAAAACCGTGTCTTCCACTAATGTGAAATTGAGTTTGCCGGTATAAAATTCAATTGCTTCATCATAATCCCGAACCACTAAAGCAATATGTGCAATTTGCTGTTTCATCCTGTTCAATTGTTTTTCAAATGTAATTGATCGGTCAATATCGGGAGTTAAATTGCTGTCAATTAGCTAAATAGAACAAGCAAAATGGACTGCAGCAACCTAAAATTAAAATAGACCGCCTCGCAAATAAAACCTACCTTTACAGCGTCATTTGAGTTAATCTCTTGTAAGCGATCAATCATTCTTCTGTTCTCGTATTTTTCTTTTACACCAGCATTCCGCTCAAGTTTTATTAAATTATAATTTTTATCAGACATGAACATTTATGTTTCAAATTTAGGTTTCAACGTACAAGACGCTGACCTGAAAAATTTATTTGCCACTTACGGCAACGTTTCTTCAGCTAAAGTAATTTTTGACAAAATGACCAATCAGAGCCGTGGCTTTGGATTTGTTGAAATGCCCGACGATGCATCTGCACAAAAGGCTATCGATGAACTTAATGGCACTACCACTGATGGCCGTGCAATCAAAGTAGTGGAAGCAAGACCACGTGAAGAGAAACCACGCAGCAATACAAGATGGTAATCTGATTGCGGGTACAGTCATCATTTTCTTAATCAAACAATTTCACGTATGACGAATGACATGATTGAAAAATTCATCGATAACAAAGGACAGAAAAATGCGAAGGTGAATATTCATTTTAAACAAAGAGATACGGTTAAAGGTGTGTTTATCCGCACCAATGATTATGATGAACTGAAATCTAAAAACTTTTGGCGCATTGTATCTGCTTCAAAAGTGGAAGAATGGGAAAAAACGAAAGACAGCAACCTGGCTCGTATTTATAATGGCGCTGAGTTTACACGTTTAAGTGAAAACAATTAATAAGCCGTTGTAAATAATTACCGGAATACTGAACTTTCCGCTCAAGCATTCGTAAAGAAGAACAGAAAAACAATTGAAGTATGTTTACACAAACCTGGAAAAAATATTTGCCCGTTATTGTGATTCTTTTAAAACGGTCGGCAAGCGGCGCACAAACGCTGAATATGAACCATACCGATTTTGAAAGGGCAGCAGGCGGACGTAAAATAAAATATAGTTTTTCGCAGCTCCAGTTAAATAACGGCCGTATCAATACGGCAGTAAAGCAACTTCCACTGGCTAAAGAATTTGCTGTTTTGTTACAGGAAGATGAACTCACAAGGAAATTACTTCCCGGTCAGAATTTTGAATTTTCGATGAGCAATGATTTTTTGCTTACGATCAAAAACAATACACCGGTACCTGAAGCAGGCAGTGAAGCTGAAACGGAGGAAACAAATGAAATAACTGCAGATGAAGCAACAGCAGAAACTGTTGAGTCAGCCTGATTTATTTTATGAATGCTGTTAATTACTAACTTTACAACAGAACATTAGTTTATCTGCTGACCGACCAAAAATCGTCAGCAGATTTTTTTTTGACTCAATTTGTATCAATATGCATCGCTCAGTTATTACAGGCACAGGATCTTATATTCCACCTGTTGTACAATCAAACAACGAATTTGCCCGGCAAACTTTTTATGCTGATAACCAGCAGCCGCTTCCAACTCCCTCCGAGGTAATTGTCGAAAAATTTAAACAGATTACCGGCATTGAAGAACGGCGTTATACAACAGATGATCTGACCACTTCTGATATTGGTGCCATTGCTGCACAGAAAGCAATTGCAGACAGTGGTATAAATCCGGAAGAACTGGATTACATTATTGTTGCCCATAATTTCGGCAATGTCATCAAACATACCATTCAGACGGACGCAGTGCCTTCTTTAGCAGCTCTTATTAAACATGAGCTTGGTATTCACAATCCGAATTGTGTTGCATACGATGTTTTATTCGGCTGTCCCGGCTGGATACAGGGTGTTATACAGGCAGATGCTTTTTTTAAAGCAGGCATTGCAAAGAAAGCATTGATCATTGGTGCAGAAACATTATCAAGGGTCATTGATATGTACGACCGTGACAGCATGATCTTCAGCGATGGTGCAGGTGCTGCCATACTTGAGTACAAAGAAACAACAGAGCAGGGTTCAGGAATACTGAGCGCATCTGTACAAACACATTCAATAGAAGAAGTAGATTATATCCATATGGGGCAATCCTTTTTTCCGGACAGTGATCCGAAAGTCCGCTATATCAAAATGAAAGGACGAAAGGTATATGAATATGCCATGAAGTATGTACCTGCAGCCATGAAAGATTGCTTAGAAAAAGGCGGGGTTGATATCAGCCAGCTGAAGAAAGTCTTTATACACCAGGCGAATGCAAAAATGGATGATGGCATCGTTAAACGTCTTTACCAGTTATATGATATACCCAAGGCCCCTGAACATATTATGCCCATGAGTATTCAATGGCTGGGCAACAGTTCTGTTGCAACCGTTCCAACTTTATACGATCTCGTTTTGAAAGAAAAAGTAGAACATCACCAGGTGAACCCTGGCGATGTAATTATGTTTGCATCTGTGGGAGCCGGCATGAACATCAATGCTGTTTGTTACCGGTATTAAATTGTTGTATTAACGTTGCATGAATGCCTTTCCGTAACGCTTACCCCTTGCAGCATTATGGAATCCGGCAACAGGTGCCCCGGCTGATTTAGCAGGAACCGACATACTGTGCATGGAACTGATATCATACATATGATCTTTTACAACAGGAATTGTTTTCTTAATGAGCTTTTGTATATCAGTCAAAAAAGTTTTTTCACTCCAGTCGCAAAAAGAGATTGCAATACCGCTGGCCCCTGCCCTTCCGGTACGTCCAATACGATGCACATAAGTTTCTGCTACATTCGGTAACTCAAAGTTGAGTACATGTGTTAACTCATCAATATCTATTCCACGTGCTGCAATATCAGTTGCAACCAATACACGGGTCTTCCTGTTTTTGAAATTCTCCAATGCACGTTGTCTTGCATTCTGCGCTTTATTACCATGAATAGCTTCTGCACGGATACCTGCACGGTTGAGCTGTACAGTTAATTTATCAGCAGCATGTTTCATCTGTGTAAACACCAATACTGTTTCAATGGTTTCATCTTTCAGCAACTGAATCAGTAAAGATTGTTTGTTATGTTTTTCAACATAGTAAACAGACTGCTGAATCATATCAACGGTAGAAGCAGGAGGAGTTACCTCAACTTTTACCGGGTTGGTTAATAATATATCTGCCAGCTGTTTAATTTCATTGGGCATGGTTGCAGAGAAAAACAATGTTTGTCTCTTGGCAGGAAGTTTGGCAATGATGCGTTTTACATCATGCACAAAACCCATATCAAGCATACGGTCAGCTTCATCCAGAACGAAATATTTGATATCGTCTAATGAGATAACACGTTGCTGCATCAGATCGAGTAAACGACCGGGTGTTGCAACTATAATATCAACTCCATTGCGGATTGCCTGTACCTGGCTGAACTGTGGCACACCCCCAAAAACCACTTTATGATTGAACGGAAGAAAATGTCCATAAGCCTGGATACTTTCCCCGATCTGGATGGCCAGTTCACGGGTTGGAGTAAGAATCAGCGTTTGGATACGGCGATACTTTGGTTTTTCGATTTCGAACTGCTGAAACATCAGTTGCAAAATGGGAATGGTAAAAGCAGCGGTTTTACCGGTACCTGTTTGGGCACAACCGAGTAAATCACGTTTTTGTAAAATAGCTGGAATGGCTTGTTCCTGAATAGGTGTTGGAGTGGTATACCCCTCTTTGCTCAAGGCCTGCAATACAGGCTCAACGAGCTGCAAATTGTTAAATGACACTATAAAATTCTTTTTGATTAATAAATGTGATAAGGCTACCAAAAAATGATCGGGTACTTTATCTGCCTTAGGTTAGAACATCACAGTATTTGGGGAGAACGACCGCAAAAACAGAGAGAGCAATAACATTAAGAACTGTAAAACTACATTTTTTTACCGGAAAAGGAAGCATTTTCTTTTCCGGGACTGGCAAGCACGCATAATTCTATTTCACACGAATGATTTTAACCGGGCAGAGTTTAGCCGCTTTTTCATTGGCTTCCCGTTCATCATCATTCACTTTAACCGTCCAGAATCCTCTGCTGTGCTTTGCATCAATGAGTGTGCTTCTGCCATCACGCTTCGACATACGCCAGCGGTCAGGAGCAGCCTCCACACAGTAATTACAGCCTATACATTTTTCTCTTTGCTGGGTAATGATGATCATAATTTATTCTGCATCCGCCGCAACGATCTTATACAATTTATCTGAATGATGAACAGGCACATCCAGCGGGAATGCACAAAGATCGCCTTTCTCAGCTACAGTTGCTGCACCAGTATTATTTACATGCAATGATTCAATGATTGTTTCAACAACCCCGATATTTTTTCCAATGATCATTACACGATCACCCATACGTAACGGGTAACTTTCTATTTTAAATTCTGCAATTTTATTCTTGGGATAATAATGATTGCCTTTACCAAGGTAGATTTTTTTAACGGTTGCTTTTGAACCGGATGTATCTGTCCACTCGCCAATTTGCTGGCCATACAAATAACCTCCCCAGAAACCACGGTTATACACTTCTTCCATTCGTTTCATCCATGCCATTGCTTTTTCAGACGAATAGGTTTTGTTATTATAACTGTCAATTGCTTCACGGTAACATTGTGTAACTGTCTTTACATAATCCGGGCTTTTACCTCTTCCTTCAATCTTCAGCACTTTAACTCCGGTTTCAAGTAACTGATCAATAAAATCAATCGTGCAGAGATCTTTAGGCGACATGATATATTCATTGTCAATCTCCAGTTCATGCCCATCTTCAATATCAATCACTTTGTATTTTCTTCTGCAATTCTGTAAACATGCTCCACGGTTAGCCGATGCATTTTGTGTATGTAAGCTGAGATAACATTTTCCTGAAACAGCCATACACAAAGCTCCATGAGCAAACACTTCAATCTCAATTAAATTACCGGAAGGTCCTTTGATGTTTTCTTTTTTAATTCCATCACAAATCGCTTTGATCTGCCGCAAACTCAATTCTCTCGACAACACCATTACATCAGCAAACAGGGAATAGAAACGAACTGTTTCAAGATTCGTGATGTTTAATTGTGTGGAGATATGCACTTCCAGACCCTGGCTGCGTGTATAGGCAATCACTGCCTGATCGGATGCAATTACGGCTGTAATCCCTGCGGTTTTTGCTTCATTGATGACTGTTTTCATCAACGACAGATCATGATCGTAAACAATTGTATTGAGCGTAAGATAGCTGCGGAGATTATTCTTTTTGCAGAGGGAAGCAATTTCAGGCAAATCATCAACGGTGAAATTCATGGTGGCTCTTGCACGCATATTGAGCTGCTCTACGCCAAAATAAACAGCGTCTGCGCCTCCCTGTATAGCAGCCTGCATCGATTCAAAACTGCCGGCTGGCGACATTAATTCCACTTTGTTAAACTCCATGAACGTTGATTGAGCTGCAAAAATACTTACACAGTTCAATTTTTCAGGTGAGCTTGGTCAGTTGAAAAGACCAGATATCCTGATTGAAATCTATGGTACAAAACACATTGGAAGAATAAATACTTCCTTTTTAATTATAAAACTGCTGTGATAAAGAATTGGAAACTACTTTAAACCCATTTTCTTTATGAACCAGGTGGTAGCAGTTATTAATAGCCTGCATATTGGGATTCGAGAGATGCTTTTCATTGTAAGGCAACAGCATATCTGTTTCGCTCACAAGATTTCCTGCTTCATCGTATTCACGGGCAAATACACGGTAGTGAAAATGCCAAGGGTTCAGATCAGGCTCAGCATCTTTTGAAGTATAGTTATCATTGTACCCTTCAAAAATCAACTCATTGGTATGATTTGCATGCTCCAGTAATGGCTCAGAGATATTAATAAAGTGATTCAATTCAGGATCTTCATGTACAATTCCACTATCCCAGATTGTTTCACCATTGAGGAAAATAACAAGCCTGTTATCAACATGCTTTACATTAATCCAGTATTCTTTTTTCATTTTTTTTATTTAATGGATGAAGGGTTATTGTTTCATGACATAAAGTTTCAATTTATCAGTGAAGCAGGAAATGATTAAAATTATCTGCGGAACTGATGATCGTTAATACCTGCATCCACTAAACTTTATTGAGTTCCCGTCAATTTAGGGAAAATCAATCATTCATCAGCCACATATCTTCCGGCTTACAGGTGAGAAACACCCTGCTACCAACCGTTAGCGTTGAATCGTCTGCTTTTATCCTGATTATTTGCTCATCAACCAAAATATCAATGGTATAATAACTGCCCCAGTAGAGTATTTGTTTTGCGACACCCGCAACGGCATTATTTGCCGAATCAGTAATGGTAAACTGTTCTGGACGGATAAGCACTTTCTTATCCGTTAAATCAATGCCATTTAAAAATATAAATGAAGAAGCTTTCCTGCTGTCTAATAAATTATAATCACCCAAAAGACCCGCACAATATTCATTAAAGGGTTGTTGATACACTTCTTTTGGAGTTCCCGACTGAATAACCCTTCCATCTTTCATTAAAAGAATGGTATTGGCCCATGAAAGAATATCCAGTGAATCATGCGAAACCATGATAAAGGAGATGTTCATTTTTTCACCCAGATCATGGATTACCTTTTTGATGGTTCGTTTATGTACTGCATCAAGGTTAGAAAAAGGTTCATCAAGTAATAATAAACGGGGTGAGCCGGTCAGTAACCTGGCTAAAGCAATCCGTTGTTTTTCCCCTCCTGAAAGCTGATCTGTTTTGCGGTTGGTTAAATGATCAATCTGGCAAATGCGATAAAGGTTAGCGGCTTCTTCTTCTGTGAGTTTATTAAACATCTCCAGCAGATCATGTACCCAGTAATTATTCCGCAGTTCAAAATACTGGCTGAGATAGCCGATACCGGGATGACCGGGAATCAACTGATCATTCGGGCCTAGAATCTTTTTACCCTCAAACTTAATTTCACCGGCAGAAGGTTCAACCAAACCGCCAATCATTTTCAGCAAAGTTGTTTTGCCCGACCCTGTTTCACCTGCAATGGCAATATTTTGAGCATATTCCTGTGTAAAGTTGATATCCTTTACGGAAAAGTTACCCTTCCCTTCCATACTGATTCCTGATACTGATAACAAAGCCATGCCCCGAAAATAAACCATAACCTGTAAATGACAAGTAAAGCCGGTTTGGGCAGAATCATTTAGTTACTGCGGATTAAGAAGCTGAACAATTGATGATGTACAGCAACTGACTTTTTATTCACAAGTCCTAAGCAGGAACGAGTTGCGCCTGAAAAAAGCTTATCTTTGACCGAATCTGCTGAAAATATTCCCCCTTTTTCCCCAGATCAACTTCGCATTATCTTTCTCCGTTTGGAGAAATATTCATCACTCGATAAAAACAATTATGGCAGAAACCTGGAATAAAAAAGAAAGAGAAAAGAAAAAGCAGCAAAGCAGGAAAGAAAAAGAAGAAAGAAAGCAGGAACGGAAGGAAACCGCTAAAAGCAAAAATCCTGATGACATGCTTGCGTATATTGATGAGAACGGGAATATCTCATCAACTCCCCCAGACCCCAAAAAGATGAGAAAAGTGCGACTGGAAGACATTGAAATCGGTGTCCCCAAACATGAACCTGTTGATCCCGCAGATCTTATCAGAACAGGTATTGTTACCTTCTTCAACGAATCAAAAGGATATGGTTTTATCAAGGATATGGAAACACAGGAAAGTGTGTTTGTGCATATCAATGGTTTAAAAGAAGCCATTAAAGAAAACAACAAAGTAACCTTTGAAGTGGAAATGACACAGAAAGGTGCAAGTGCAATTAATGTAAAACAGGCAGGTTAAAATAACCTTATGCATAAATAAAAAAGAGGGCAATGCCCTCTTTTTTATTTTCAGTATGTTCCTCTTTTTATTAACTATAGTTTACAGCAAATTAACTCCTCATATACTTTATATAATCTGACAGGATACAGTTGTTTCGTACATTTAATTTTAACAATCACAGTCTGCAGGAATTTACCATGCAAAAGAAAGTACATCTTGTTTTAGGGAGCGGTGGTGCAAGAGGTATTGCACATATTGGCGTAATTGAACTGCTGGAAGAACAGGGTTACGAAATTATCAGTGTAACCGGTTGTTCTATGGGTGCCGTGGTTGGCGGCATGTATTGTGCCGGGTTTTTAACTGCTTATAAAGACTGGCTGCTCACAATGAACAAAACAAAAGTGTTCAACCTGTTTGATTTTACAATCACCAAACAGGGTTTTGTAAAAGGCGAACGTGTTCTTGCTCATTTGCAGGGATTTACCGGTGAGCAGAATATTGAAGATTTAAAAATTCAGTTTACAGCTGTGGCAACGGATATCATGCACAAAAAAGAAATCCACTTTCAATCGGGCAACCTGTACAAAGCTCTGCGTGCTTCTATTGGCATTCCTGGTGTATTCACTCCTGTTCAGGAAGCAGATTCATATATGGTGGATGGTGGCGTATTGAATCCTTTACCATTAAACTTAGTAACACGAAAAGAAGGTGAGCTGATTGTGGCGGTGAATCTCAACGGTCATGCAAAACCGAAGCAACCTGCACCTGCAAAACAGGAAGTAACAGAGAATGCGGCTGATACATGGGCCTGGTTAAAAACACTTTCACTGCCTGTAATAAAGAAAGACAGTAACAGCAATAGCTTAAATTATTCGCTGGTTGAATTATTAAGAACCTCTTACAATTTTACACAGGACAGGTTAACAGAAATGATGATCCAGTTTTATCCGCCGGATATACTAATTGAAATTCCACGCAACACCTGTTCCTCTTTTGAATTTTACCGGGCTGCTGAATTGATTGAATTGGGAAAGGAAGTATATCATACTGCTTTCAGTAAGTTTGAAGCAGACGAGTTTTCAAAAAATTCCTCAATAGAATAATTGAAACCAGCACTCAACTTTATCCCAATACCAATTGCTGATGTAAATGAGTGATTGTTTGAGATGCATCTTTACATAATCCCGAATGCACTGCAGAACTTTGTACCACTGTACTTCGTTTAGCTGTTAACCAGCGAAAACGGGAAGCAGTATCAAGTGCAGCAATAGGACCAGCATCGCTACTACCCTTACTGATCTGTTCAAACGCTTCGAGATGGGAACGTACATCTGTAATATCAATTTCAGGAAATAAGGTCAGTAGTTTTTTTTCATCCAGCGTATACATCATTTGTAAAAAAGCAGGCTTCTTACTGTACACAATAACACCAACGTTCAGGAATTCTTCCCGTTCCACCCTCGGTACAACCCTGATGACGGCATATTCAAATAAGTGATTGTCTTGCATGCAGTGCTTCGTTTACAAAAATAGCAGAGTGTAGAATCCTGCTGATTAAAAAATTACTGTATACTTCTCTCATTGCTTCCGCACTTCCCTGCATGTCTTCATTCTGCAGCCACAGATCAGGAATTAAGGAAACAATGGATTTTATTTTTCCAGGTGTAAGGATCAACCTGAATGCTTCATCCGCTTTTTCAATTTCACCAGCCTGGTCCAGCAATACATGATCCTTAATTTGTACAAATGGTTTCAGCGACTGCTCTTCCCAGTTTTGCCAGGAATGATGAAAGTACAAAGCTGCACCATGATCAATGAGCCAGAGTTCATTCCTCCAGCTGAGCATATTGGTATTCCGTGCTGTACGGTCAACATTGGTTAAGAACGCATCCAGCCATATAATTTTTGAAGCCAATGCGGAATCAAGACGTTTCACAGCAGGATCATAAGTAATGGCTCCAGATAAATAATGCAAAGCAAGGTTTATTCCAACACTGGCCTTTAGTAAATCCTGAATTTCTTCATCAGGTTCTGTACGTCCAAAGGCTTCATCAAGATTTGCAAATACGATTTCAGGAATCTTTAATCCAAGAGCTCTTGCAATTTCACCGCCAATCAAATCGGCGATCAATGCTTTACTGCCCTGCCCTGCTCCACGGAATTTTAACACATATAAAAATCCATCATCGGCTTCTGCAATTGCCGGCAGTGAACCACCTTCACGTAAAGGGGTTACATAACGCATTACCTGTACTGATCTTATTTCTGTTTGCTGCACATTCATATTGCTGCAACAAAGATTACAGTTTTCAGCTGAATATTTAAAAGTTTGTTTCTTAAAATTAACTCCTGCTGCGTTTAATGAATTTCAATCCTTCAATCCATAAGGTACAGAGCATGGCAACAGCTGCGCAAATACCGATTGCAGAAATAGGCAGTTGATTTAAGTTAAACAAATTCCTCACAAAAGGAACATATACAAATGCTGCCATAAACAATAGGGTTATACCGATAATGAGGGGAACAAGATTGTTCTTATACGTAGCTGTTTTAACAACTGAATAAAAAAACGAACGGTTAACCAGCGTTAAAAAGATATTACTGAATAAAAGTGTAATAAAGATAATTGTGCGTACAACTGTTTCATCAGCTCCCTGCTGCATGAAATAATAACCGATACCCAGACATCCTCCGGTAATCATCAACCCCTGAAGGATACTGACAGTTAATTGGCGAAGTGATAGGAAAGTAGCTCCTGCTTTTCTTGGAGAGCGCTGCATTGTTCCGGGCTCCATCGGTTCATTTTCATAAATGATAGAGCAGGTTGGCCCCATAATGAGTTCAAGGAAGATAACATGAACCGGTGAAAAAATATTTGTGAACTTCCATGCAAGTAATAATGGAAGTGCAACAATAAGAATGATTGGGATATGAATGGAAACGATATACTGAATAGCTTTTTTCAGGTTATCATAAATCTTACGGCCCAATGCAACAGCATCTGTCATATGTGCAAGGTCATCATCGGTGAGAATTAACGATGCTGCACTTTTTGCAACTTCACTTCCACGTAATCCCATGGCAATGCCTATATGTGCAGCTTTTAATGCCGGACCATCATTCACTCCATCACCGGTCATAGCAACCACTTCACCATTTTCTTTCAAAGCATCGATCACCTTCAATTTTGCTTCCGGAAACATGCGTGCATAAATATCAACGTCTTTTACTTTTTTCTGCAGTTCCTCTTTACTCAGATGCAGAATTTCTTCTCCCGTTAAAACATTACTGTTGTGATCCAGTTGAATTTGACCTGCGATAGCCAAAGCAGTTTCAGCATAATCACCGGTAATCATCTTCACCGGTATTCCTGCTTCACGAAATGTTTTAATTGTTTCTGTAATTTTTTCTTTTGGTGGATCCTGGAAAGCAATCAACCCAAAAAACTCATACTCAAATTCTTCCTGTGCTGCCGGCCATTTTTTTTCGTTCCAGATTCCTTTGCCCACTCCAAGTACACGATAACCCAATCTTGCGTACGCCAGCGATTGTTCCTCGATTTGTTTTAATTCTTTAATGGACAGTTTTGTTTGCCTTAAAATCCCTTCAGGCGCGCCTTTCACAGCAATGATGGTTTCTCCTTTTCCATTCCTGAAAATATGAGTCATCTTGGGAGGCTTACCTCCAATAGGATATTCATGTACCTGTTTAAATTCCTGTCGCCTGTCTGTAGCTGAAGTTTTTTCATACAGTTCGTGAATGGCTTTTTCCATCGGGTCAAATGGATTTGTTTCACTGCTCCACATGGCATATTCAATCAGCCCGGCAGGCAATCCATTGTTTTGTTTTATTTGTACGGATGAGTTTGTTTTAAAATCATAAACATTTTCAATACTCATTTTATTTTGAGTAAGTGTGCCCGTTTTATCTACACAAATCACCGTAGCAGAACCCAATGTTTCAACATACTGCGGCTGCTTTACAATAATATTATTCTTCAGCAACCGGAAAGCACCTAATGCCTGGAATGTGCTGAAGGCAACCGGTATTTCTTCGGGAAGAACACTCATTGCTAATGTTAATCCCTGTAAAAAAGACTGTAACAGATCTCCTGAGTGATAAAAATTAAATCCAACAACAATTAAAAAAGCTGTGGCCCCAATCCAAACCATGTTACGGACAAATGAACGGATCTGATTTTGTAAAGGCGTTTTTACCACAGTAATTTCTTTCAGAGACAATCCAATTTTGCCAAACATGGTCTTTAATCCAACCTCCGTAACTTTTACAGTTGCACTTCCGCTTGTAACCAATGTTCCTCTGTAAACAGTATTCTTGTTGTCGGCAGTTTTAATCACTGCAAAAGATTCACCAGTAAGAATCGATTCATTCAGAGAAAAATCATTGGCACCAATAATTAATCCATCTGCTGCAACAACCTCACCTTCTTCGAGCATGAGCAGGTCATCAACAACTATCTCTTCCGTAACTATTTGAATAATTTCTCCATTGCGCATCACTTTTGCATGTGCAGCTGAAAGTTTCTTTAAAGCCTGTACAGCATTTTTGCTTCTGTATTCCTGGAACAGAGAAATGCCGGCAACAATAAAAATAGACACCAGCATTATGATCCCTTCTTTATACTGACCAACAACAAAATAAATAATGCAGGCAGCTAACAGCAATATGAACATGGGTTCAAGTACCACTTCTTTCAACACCTGCAACAGTACACGGTCTTCCTGCATTTCAAGTGTATTACTTCCATGCCTGGTTCGGCTGATATTTACCTGTTCTGTTGTTAACCCTGTTTTATTCCCCGGAATTCCCATGTTAAGCAATTTACGTTTTAATCCAAAGATTTTAAGCCTGCTGATGCAGGCAGCATATCAAAAAAAAGGTGACAGTTTGAACCTGCCACCTTTTTAGTTTACTTAATCATCATCTTTATCAGCTTTCTTTTCTTCTCCTTCTTCACCCTGTTCATTTCCTTTTTCATTATCATTCTGCTGGCCATTTACTGCAGCAGTTCCCAACTCAGTATGACGGATCTGTCCGCCATAATAACCTGTACGTGCCATTGCTCCAAAACACAGAGCCGATAAAACAAAAGAAATCATAAATACAGCATTTGCTGTCTTCTTTTTTTGCCATGCAAAAAACATTGCTGCTAAAGATGCGATACCTGTAATGCCCATTAACCAGATGGCAATGCTGGCTGCATCTTCATGCAAACCAATCATTGATTCAGATACGCCTGCCAGTTTTTCAACGGATTCTTCGGCAGGTTCACCGGTGAGATAAACAGGAATTGCTATAATGGCCATCAGTGCTAAAACAGCAGCTGCAATTGATTTGATATTGTCTTGTTTCCTGATAATGCCCCATAATAAAAGGCCACTGCCAATCAATGTTCCGATGATAGGAAAATGATTGAGCAGCATATGAAGATGTGTTGTGTTCATTGCTGAAAATTTAAACTTGAAATAAAATGATTACCGTTCATGAATCAGCAATAACGGGGAGGTTGCCAGATAGCGGCTGAGTACTGTGAAGGAAGGAATAATTCAGAATGGATTCTGAATGACTGGTTGTTTTCATTACCAGGTTTTGCCAATACACCTGTAATGGCGGGTGGTGTTACTGAAGTAAACGAAAAGTTTACTGCATGCTCTGCCGATTTAAAAGGAAGTTGATTATCCTCGGCAGCATCTGTATCTGTGCCATCCTCAATATAATAATGCATAACAAGGAATGAGACTAAACCGGCACTCTTATTTTCTTCAAGATGATCATAATAATGCTCCACCAGCAATGGCAACTTCAGAATTTCCCTGGTTGCTGTTGCTGAAAGCATATAAATACACAATAATAAAAACGCTGCTGTTTTTTTCAAATACTGCACCCTGCAAAGTACCGGGAAAAACAACACAGGAAGGCTGACAATGATCAGCTTTTTGTCTTTTCGGCAAAGTTTTAGTTTTTTTTTAAGACAACCATTTTTAAGAACCCCTGCGTTTTTTGAAATATCAATCATAGGAGCATCCCTGTAAATAAGGTTACCTTACATGCAATGCGGGTAATTCTATCTGCAAATAAAAAAAGCACAATGTTAAACATTGAAGAAGTTGTTGTAGCCGATAAAAATCTTACAACTATGTTAAGAGGAATAAAAGCAGCAGGGTTAGAAACTGAATTGAATAAAACAGGGCCTTTCACAGTACTGGCCCCTTCTGAAATGGCTTTCGGTAAATTACTCAATGGTGTATTACCTGAGCTCCTGAAACCTGAAAACAAAGTAAAGCTCGTTGATCTGATCAGCAACCATATTGTACTGGGAAAAACAAACTTCAAAGATTTAAAAGATGGCCAGCTGTTAAAAACAATCAATGGTAAAGAATTGAGAGTTAAAATAAGTTTAGGAGCAGTTACCATCAACGGAGCAAAGGTGCAGGGCAGGGATAATGATGCATCGAATGGCGTTGTGCATTCACTTGATACGGTTATTCAGGCAAATTGATGATAATTCATTTGGTAATAACAATTTGTTCTGCTTACAGCAATGAATAGTTATTGCCAATATTTTACAATTCTAAAAAAACTTTCTAAAGGATTAATTAAATAAG
>CAZOLW010000001.1:122353-312921 GCA_964580775.1 uncultured Chitinophagaceae bacterium
ACATGTAATGCAGTAACTGATACAATTTCACTTCAAATTCCTAACCTTCTGAAGTCCAGTTAAAACTTTCGGCTGAATAAAAACCAAGACTGGGATCGGCATAATTGATGAAAGTCAGTTTCCCATTTTGAAACTTATATTCTGTTTCAGCAGTAGATGGCCAGGCTGGTCCGGGAGAACCTGAACAGTTGAATTGAAGAACATGTTTTCCATTCTTTAGTGTAAACTGGAGTGTGCCTGCCGGGCCAGTTCCGTCAGAACCTACCCTCACCCATGTTCCAAGTATTTGATCCTCTTCACTTACGGGTGCCTTACTGCAACCTGTAAGCAACAGAGCAGAAAAGAAAGCTGCACTTATTAATAAATGTTTCATGATTACCAATTGACCCACTAAAGTTAGTAAACGTTGCAGTAGGCGGCATTTTTTTAACACAATTATTTTATCCCTGAATAATTATGTTTTTGCCGTTGCGATCAGGCAAATCAACTGCCAATTTATACCATTCTTCTTTCGGTTCTAAGCATTCAACTACTCCATCCCCTTTTGGTACACTGATTAGTTGCGGTAATCATTTCCCAAATGCCGAATTTCCGTACATGGATAAATCTTATCTTCAATTTCATTCAAAAACTGTTTGTCGAATAAAGTGATCTATATCATGGGAGTTGCCGGTTCGGGGAAAACCACCATCGGGCAACAGCTGTCTGCTAAAACAGGTTATCCTTTCTTTGATGCAGACAAGTTTCATCCGCAGCAGAATATTGACAAAATGAAAAGCGGCATCCCGCTTACCGATGAAGACCGTTGGCCCTGGCTCGGTAATATTCATGCATTTGTAAAAGAGAAATTAAGTACTGTCAGTATCATCATTGCCTGTTCTGCATTAAAGCAGGTGTACCGGGAGCGGCTCAGTAAGAAGATAGAACAGGATTGCAGATGGGTATTTCTAAACGGCGATTACAAAACTATCCTTCACCGGATGAGTAACAGAACCGGGCATTATATGCCGGCAGCGCTGCTTCAATCGCAATTTGATACACTGGAAATTCCATCTGGTGCGCTGGAAATAAATATTGAACATTCACCGGAAACAATTATTGATCAAATCATATCAAACATACAACCAATGCAGGAGTTTGGATTAATCGGGTTAGGTGTGATGGGCAAAAGTCTCAGCCGAAATCTTGCGAACAAAGAATTTCGTTTATCATTGTTCAACCGCCATGTGCCAAAAAAAGAAGAACATGTAGCAACAGAATTTATTGCAGCATTTCATGAACTGGCAAATGCAAGAGGATACGAAGACCTTGCTCTTTTTACTGCTTCTTTACAAACACCAAGAAAAATTTTTCTGATGGTTCCTGCCGGAGAAGCAGTGGACGAAATGATTGAATTACTGTTACCGCATCTTTCAGCCAATGATATATTGATTGATGGAGGTAATTCATTTTATAAAGACACCGAACAACGTTACAAACAATTACAGGAAGCAGGAATACTCTATGTTGGCACAGGTATTTCCGGTGGAGAAGAAGGTGCGTTAAAAGGCCCTTCAATTATGGCAGGCGGATCAGCAGAAGGATATGCAGTTGTGAAAACTTATTTAGAAAGTATTGCAGCAAAAGATCAGGCAAATGGCAATTGCTGTGCTTATATTGGCAAAGGAGGTGCAGGTCATTTTGTGAAGATGGTACATAACGGTATTGAGTATGCTGAAATGCAATTACTTGCTGAACTGTATGCTGTTTTGAGATGGACAGGCAATTACAATCCCAATGAAATAGCAGTACTATTTAAAGAACTGTTGTCAACTAACCTCAACAGTTATTTATTAGAGATTACATCTGAGTTATTACAAAAGAAAGAAGGAGAAAAATGGCTGATTGATATAATCCTTGATAAAGCAGGAAATAAAGGAACCGGTGCCTGGGCAACGGTTGCCGCCTGCGAACTGGGTGTACCTATTCCAACTTTAACCGCAGCTCTGTTTGCCCGTTATCAATCTGAATTCTTGAACGAACGAAAAACAGCTTCTGCTCTCTACCCTCTTCATCAACCAAAAGCAACAGTTGATACAACTGAATTATTCAATGCATACCGTCTTGCAAGAATCATCAATCACCAGCAGGGATTTCATTTAATTGATGCAGCATCTGAAACTTATCATTGGAATATTGATATGCCGGAGCTTGCAAGAATCTGGACCAATGGTTGTATCATCCGTTCAGAGCTGATGAGCACCTTGAGTAAATTACTGAAAGAACAGAAACACATTCTGCAACATCCTTTGATTGTAAAACAAGTGACAGAATATACGTCTTCGTTAAACAGGGTTGTTGCAAATGCAACTGTAAACAGTCTTGCTGTTCCCTGCCTGGCAAGTGCCGCACATTACCTGCATGCTTATACACAGGAACAATCAAGTGCAAACATTATACAGGCACAGCGGGATTTCTTTGGAGCACATACCTATGAACGGAAAGACGATACAAGCGGAAAAAAATATCATACAAATTGGTCAACTGAATAATTTCAATCATGAATTATATGAAACAACTAATCTTCTTCGCAATCGGCTTCATTCTATTCTCATCCTGTAAAAATCAACAACAGGAAAAACTTGCCGCCACCTTGTATGATACGTTGTATCAACCTGCAGTGTTTGCTGATCCTGGTCGCCTGGAAAAAATCAAACAGACATTTGCAATCGTAGATAAAATTTACAAAGACTATGCAGACTCCAATCATTTTCCCGGTCTTTCTTTTGGAATAGTGGTTGATGGAAAATTAGTCTATACCGGCAACTATGGCTATACAGATATTGAAAAGAAAATCCCTGTTACATCCTCCTCCATGTTTCGCATTGCATCCATGAGCAAAAGTTTTACAGCCATGGCGATTTTAAAACTGCGTGATGAAGGAAAACTGAATCTTGATGATCCTGCTTACCTGTATATACCTGAATTAAAAAATATCAAATACCCAACAGCTGATGCGCCGCATATAACCATCCGTCATTTACTATCGCATAGCGCAGGATTTCCTGAAGATAATCCATGGGGTGATCGTCAGCTGGCTGATACAGACAAAGACCTGATGGAATTTATCAGCAAACAAATTTCTTTTTCCAATCCTCCCGGTATTGCATATGAGTACAGCAACCTTGGTTTCGCTCTACTCGGAAAAATTATTACCACTGTTTCAGGAATACGTTACCAGGATTATATCAAAAAAAATATCTGGGAAGCATTGGGAATGAAAACAGCTGAATGGGAATATGCCAATGTTGCCCCTGATAAATTAGCACATGGTTACCGCTGGCTGAATAATAAATGGAATGAAGAAGAATTACTGCACGATACACCGGATGGTTCATGGGGTGCTATGGGAAGTATGATTTCTTCCATCGATGAATTTGCCAGCTACATGGCTTTGCATCTTTCTGCATGGCCGCCAAATAATGCTGCAGATGATGGGCCCATTAAAAGAAGTTCCGTAAGAGAAATGCATCATCCATGGCGATGGAATGGATTTAATCCTTCCTTTCAATATCCTGATGGAAGAATTTGTGCAGCAACAACTGCTTATTGTTATGGTTTGGGCTGGATGAAAGATTGCGATGGAAAAACGTATATCGCTCATAGTGGTGGTTTACCGGGCTTTGGAAGTCAATGGCGCATTATGCCCGACTATGGAATTGGTGTAATGGCTTTTGCAAACCGTACTTATGCTCCAATGGGATTTGTAAATTTAAAAGTACTGGATACAATTGTGAAGCTGGCTGGTTTACAACAACGCCAATTACCTGCATCAAAAATATTAGAGCAGCGCAAAAATGAACTCGTAAAAATTTTACCCGACTGGAGCAATGCAAAACAAAGCGGCATCTTCGCTGAAAATTTTTTCCCCGATTACCCGATTGACACACTGAAGAAATATGCAGGAGAGCTTTATGCAAAAGCAGGAAAGATCATTGCTGTGAAAGAAGTAAAACCGGAGAACCAGCTTCGTGGGTCATTTATTATTGAAGGTGAAAAAACAAATATTGAAATTTATTTTACGCTCTCACCAGAAACCCCTGCACTGATCCAGGAATATCATATTCGTGAACAGCCAAAAGAGAAATTAAAAAATTGACAGGATATTACCTGTTGAATGATCTGTTTTTGCATGAAATTGGAATGCAATCTGAAAGAATTACCTTCGCCGCCTTAATCAAATAAAGACAGCATGAAACTGGAAGATGTACTGCTTCAGCGAAGCGAACAGAAATGTGAATTATGTAAGGGTGAGAACAATGTAAAAATGTATGAAGTTCCTCCTGTTGACCGTACCACAGAAGACAACTGTATCATGATTTGTGATACCTGTCTTGCACAGATTGAAAAGAAAGCAGAACTCGACAATAAGCACTGGAATTGTTTATCAGAAAGTATGTGGAGTGAAGTACCGGGTGTACAGGTAGTATCATGGCGTATGCTGAACCGCTTAAGAAATGAAAGCTGGGCGGCAGACAACCTGGATATGATGTACCTCGATGATGAACGTCTTGCATGGGCCAAAGCAACCGGTGATCATGATAATGACGCAACTGTTGATCTGCATAAAGACAGTAACGGAAATCTTTTGCAAACAGGCGATACAGTGATCTTAACAAAATCACTTGATGTAAAAGGATCAACACTGAATGCTAAGATGGGAACCATTGTAAAAAATATTCATCTTGTAAAAGACAATACAGAACAGATTGAAGGAAAAATTGAAGGGCAGCTGATTGTGATTCTTACAAAATATGTGAGAAAGCAGAATGCTTAAAACCTCTGTTGAAAAAACATATTCTAACCGGGTGACATTCTCTTACTGAGAAGTTACCCGGTTTTTTATTTCCCTATAGTTAAGTCCATATTGGTTCCTGCCGACAACATATCCATCTTTACTTTTGATATCTGAAAACACAGCCAACTACATCTCAGGATTGCTTACATTCGTTTCATCACTTAGCATTTTTTTATAATTATCAACAGGAAAAAATCATGAGAAAATTTCAACTTGTTTTATTTCTACTGGCAGTATCAACTGCTGTCAATGCACAGAAGATTATGGGTTTTACGGAAGCAAATGGCGTAAAACAAAAGGAACTGGAAAAACTGTTCAGGGCTGAGATCAAAGCATCGAACCAGGACGAGTACATGAAATTTTTAACCTCACATCCACACCATGTAGGCAGTCCGCAGGGAAAAGCCAATGCAGAATACATGGCCGGTCTGTTTAAACAATGGGGATATCAAACAGAAATTGCTGAATACTTTGTATTGTTTCCAACACCAAAAATCCGTGTACTGGAAATGCCCGGGAACAAACAATACAAAGCAAAGCTGAAAGAACCGGCGCTGCCAAATGATAAAACCTCCGGACAAGCGAATGAACAATTACCTACTTACAATGCCTACTCTGCTGATGGTGATGTAACGGCTGAACTGGTTTTTGTAAACAGAGGGGTTCCGGCTGATTATGAAGAACTCGAACGCAGGGGAATCAGTGTAAAAGGGAAAATAGTAATTGCAAAATATGGCGGATCATGGCGTGGGATTAAACCGAAAGTTGCTGCAGAACATGGGGCCATCGGTTGCATTATTTATTCTGATCCTGCAGATGATGGCTATGCCATTGGTGATACCTATCCGGAAGGTGGTTACCGTCCGAAAGATGGAGTGCAGCGTGGATCAGTGATGGATATGCCCGTTTATCCCGGAGATCCGTTAACACCTGATGTTGGAGCAACAAAAGATGCAAAGCGACTGGAACGAAAAGATGTAACCACCATTATGAAAATCCCTGTGCTTCCTATTTCATGGGAAGATGCAATTCCATTATTGCAGTCATTGAAGGGAGATGTAGTTCCTGCTTCATGGAGAGGTGCTTTACCAATTACGTATCATACAGGACCATCCATTGAAAAAGTTCATCTCAAACTTGAATTCAACTGGGATATCAAACCATTGTATAATGTAATTGCGAAATTACCCGGAACAGAATTTCCTGATCAGTGGGTGATTGCAGGTAATCATCATGATGGCTGGGTGAATGGTGCAGAAGATCCCATCAGCGGAATGGTGGCAGAAATGGAACAGGCCAGAGCTATTGCTGAAATGGTAAAGAAAGGATATAAACTCAAACGTACACTGGTGTTCTGTGCATGGGATGGAGAAGAACCTGCACTGCTTGGTTCAACTGAATGGACAGAACATCACCAACAGGAATTAAAACAAAAAGCAGTTGCATACATTAATACAGATGGTAACGGCCGTGGATTTATTCATGCAGGTGGTTCCCATATTTTTGAAACCTTCTTCAATGAAATTATGGATGATGTAACTGATCCGGAAACAGGTGTGTCTCTCAAAGAAAGAAAATATGCAGATGCAATGGTGAATGGCAACGCAGCAACACGTACAAAGCTGATGGGCAATAAATACATGAAACTTGGTGCCTTGGGTGCAGGAAGCGATTGGGGTGGCTTTCTGCAGCATCTCGGTATTGCATCACTCAACATTGGCTTCGGAGGTGAATCAGATGGAGATCAGTATCATTCCATTTATGATTCTTATGACCATTTTATCAAATACATTGATCCCGGTTTTAAATATGGTGTTGCACTTTCGCAAACAGGTGGTTTAACTATGTTACGTTTAGCCAATGCCGATGTGTTACCTGTTGACTTCAATAGTTTTTATAAAACGGTTATTGATTATACAACAGAAATCAAAACTGGATTGGAAACAATGCGGCAGGAAACAGAAACAGAAAACAGGATGCTGAAAGACAAACTGTTTTTCTTAGCAAAAGACCCTGCAAATAATTATCTGTTGCCGGTTGTAAAAGAACCTGTTCCTTTTTTGAACTGGAGTCCTTTAGAAAATGCATTGGAGCAATTAAGAATAGCTACAGAAGAATTTAAAAAACTGTATGCAAATGCAGTTCAGTTACCATCAGGAAAAACAATACAGTTAAATGAAATTTTGTATAAAGCAGAAAGGAGTTTACTGCAGCAGAATGGGTTACCCCGTCGTGTATGGTACAGGCACCAGGTATACGCTCCGGGTTTTTATACAGGCTATGGCGTAAAAACATTACCCGGCATCCGTGAAGCTGTTGAGCAACGTTACTGGAAAGAAGCCCAGGAAAACATCAGCATCATTGCAAAGACACTGGAAGTTTATACGGCACAGGTAAAAGCCGCCAATGATTTACTGCGATGATTTTATGACCTCAAATCAGTAATCATTTATTGATATATTAAAAATCCCCGGCCTGGTTTGCCGGGGATTTTTAATAATGCATAATGAAGTATTTAAGATTACATACTGATCGGTTTTTTTTCAGCCGAACTTTTAAACACCGCTTCAATTACTTTCATGTTATTAACGGCATCATTCAGGGCAGTTGGCACTGCTGTATCATTCAGGATGGCTTCTGAAAAAGCATCGCACTGTATTGTATACTGATCAATTGCATCAAAAATAACTTCTTCCACTCCTGCTTTTGTATGCACCCATATTTTTGTTTCTGTTAATGGCTGAGGAGTAAAAGGAACTTCTATTTCAATTCTTCCTGCAGTACCCAGTATATGTGCACGTTGATAGGGTGTTAATTGTGTAGAACAGGTAAATGTTGCCGTACCATTGGCAAAATGCAACATACCCGATGCCAGGTGATCTGTTTGCAGTACAGGGTCAAACTCTATCTGTCCGGAAACTGTATCGGGTTCTTTTTCAAAAATAAAACGGGAAAAAGAAATACAGTAACAGCCTATATCCAGCAGTCCGCCGCCACCAATTTCTTTTTTGTTACGGATATTATTCGCATCCACATTATAATAAGAAAAAAAAGATTGAATGGTTTTTACTTCGCCAATTACATCATCATTTATAATTTGTTTTATCCTTTCCCATTGGGGATGAAAGCGGTACATGAATGCTTCCATTACTTTCAGCTTCGGTTTCTGCATTGCTGCCTGCTGTAATTGCAGCGCCTCAGCAGAACTGAGTCCAATTGGCTTTTCACACAACACATGCTTGTTGGACTCTAATGCCTTAATGGCCCATTGAACATGCAGATGATTGGGCAGGGGAATATACACGGCATCAATATCAGCATCATTCAATAACTCTTCATAAGAAGAATAATATTTTGGAATGCCAAGTAAGGCTGCTGTTTCTTTTGCCTGGTCTGCATTACGTGATGCAATCGCATCAACAGAACAATAACGGCCAGCCTGCATAGCAGGTATTACTTTTTCACGGGCAATTTTTGCAGTGCTCAAAACTCCCCAGCGGATTTTATTCATAATGCTTGTTTTATTCTGTTTATAATGCTGAACTTAATTAATACTTTATTAAAAATATTTCCTGCTTCTATTTTACAACTTCAACTGAAACGGTTGTTCCTTTTCCAGGTTCACTTTTTATCGTTAGCCGGCCATTAATTGACACACTGCGTTGCTTCATTTTCAGTAAACCGGCAGGCTTCATTTCCCGGTTCACATCAAATCCCTTCCCATCATCAACAATACTGAGATAAATTTTATCCGACATATTATCAATCCGGATATTTACACTTCCTGCTTCTGCATGATTCATGACGTTACTCAGCGCTTCCTGGATGATCCTGAAAAAATCAATCTTCATTTCCTTTGACAAATCTTCTTCCCTGAAGTTCCCGAAAAAACTGCAGGGAATACTGTTTAAGATCATAAACTCTTTGCATTGCCAGTCAACAATGTCATGCAGGCCCAGATCATCCAGCATATTGGGTCTTATAGAAAATGAAATCCGCTGTATTGACTGAATAAGGAATTCAGTCATTTCAAGAACATCATTTACTTTTTTCCTGGCGGCATCTGATAATTCCGGTTCATTTTCTTTTATCCAGAAAATATTCATTTTTACCGCTGCGGCAATCTGTGCTAATTCTTCATGTAATTCGTAAGCAAAGTATTTCCGGTCTTCTTCAATATGGCTTTTAAAATGAGATGCCAGGTCTTTAATCTGAATATACTTTTCTTCGGCTTCAGCTTCGATCCGTTTGCGCTCTGTAATATCTTTTGCAATGGCAAAAACAATTTCATTACTCTCCAGGAAAATAGAGGTCCACTCAAGCCATACAATTTCACCATTCTTACAGATATAACGGTTTTGCAAATTGTGCAGTGTTTTACCCTTTAATAAACCAGCCCGTTCCCGGCTTGTATAATCTGCATCATCAGGATGAATAAATGAATTAATTGGGCTCGACATTAATTCTTCAATTGTATATCCCAGCTTTTGGAGTACTGCAGGATTTACTTCTCTGAAATAGCCATCCTTTCCTGCAATGCACACCAAATCGGGCGACATTTCAAAAAAAGAAAACAACTGATGATTAAAAGTTATTGGATTTGACATGTCGTATTAATTGTTAAAATAAACAGGAATTCTCACTAACAGAAATCAGCTGTTTGTTTCTTACCCGTTCGTGTAAAAATAAAATATTTCACTTGAACGGTCTGACTATTCATTGATTTGTTCATTTGTGTCTTAAGCTGTGTATTTATTTGAACCCAAATAACAAAAAAATCATTTATACCATCACTATTATGTTGCGCTAAGTATATGGGGTATCAAATTATATTCCCAGTCATCTATCAAAGTATTTCGCTTCGGGCCTATTGATGGATCTGGCAGTCATTGACTTAATGGCAAATACAGCCAGTCTTCCTGTTTGAAATTTTTAGCCTGTATGTTCATTTTTACCTGACGGAAACAGCGGGCTAAGGTTTTTTTGCCTTTTGCCAACAATGACAACCATCTTATTGTTAAAATGCCGAATACTGACAGGAATGATTCCAGATCGTTTCAGTTTGTTTATTTTTACTATTCACCTTTAAATTAATACGCATGCAGGCGAAACAGTTTTTTTACTTACCGGCCATCCTTGTTTTAATGATTACTGCAGGATGCGCCAATAAAAATGCAGCAACAAACAATAGTGTCGATGCAGATACAAGCAGGCTTCCTCCTGTGGAAACACAAAAACCAAACAGTAACTATTTACCGGCCTTTGAAGGACAAACAAGAATTGCCGGGGCAAAAACTGTAACACCCTACAAAGTTGATAAAATTGCGGAAGGCCTGGGCAGACCATGGGCTGTTATTCCCCTCCCCGATGGACGTTTACTGATTACAGAAAAAACAGGTTACATGCAGATTCATGATGCTAACGGAACAATGGTAAAAAAGATTACAGGTTTACCTGCAGTGGATGATGCCGGACAGGGAGGATTGCTCGATGTGGCTCTTGATCCTGATTTCACCAACAACAAAACCATTTACTGGTCTTTTTCTGAAAAATATGGAGCAGGAAACCTGACATCTGTAGCCAAAGGGCAATTGAATGAAGCAGCTGCAAAAGTTGATAACCCAGTTGTTATTTTTCGTGCAACACCTGCTTTAAACAGTAACCTTCACTTTGGTTCACGTTTGGTTTTTGATAAAGACGGAAACCTCTTTGTAAGTTCAGGCGAACGTTCGATTCTTGAAGGAAGAGCACAGGCACAATTACTGCAATCAGGTTTAGGAAAGATCTTTAAAATAACAAAAGACGGTAAACCTGCTGCCGGCAATCCATTCATCAACCAGGCTGGAGCAATGCCTGAAATATTTGCTTATGGCAACCGTAATGTGCAAAGCCTGGATATACATCCTGTAACCGGTGAATTATGGGAAGCTGAATTTGGACCCCGTGGCGGCGATGAAGTGAATATTATTAAAGCAGGAAAAAATTATGGCTGGCCGGTTATTACCTATGGTATTGAATATAGTGGAGAAGCTATTGGTGCACCCCCTATTCAACAGAAAGCAGGGATGGAACAACCGGTTTACTACTGGGATCCGGTACTGTCTCCGGGTGGTATGAGTTTTTATAAAGGAAATGCTATTCCTGAATGGGAAAACAACCTGTTCGTTAGCGGACAAAGCAGCGCACACCTTGCAAGGCTGGTGATCGTTAACAACAAAGTGACAGGTGAAGAACGAATAATGGAGGATAAAAAAGAACGTGTTCGTGATGTTGCATATTTTAATGGAATGCTTTATACCATTACGGATTCAGGTAACATGTACCGCATCAGCAAAAAATAAAGAATAAACGAAAATGCCATCTCTTCAGATGGCATTTTCGTTACCAGAAATTTATAAAGCAACTGGAGCTAACATTAACGATTCCCATATTCTGTATTTCTCTTTTAAAGATTTAAAGATGGTTGAATTGGTTGTCTTCAAATTATTATTTTCTCCCGGATCATCTATAAGATTAAACAGAAACTCCCCTTCTTCAGTTTGCAGATATTTCCATTTTCCATCACGAATAGCTTTTTGTTTTGTTGACTGAAAAAGACGCCAGTAAAAAACCCGTTCAACAATTTTCTGTTTGCCTGTACATACAGGCAACAGGTTAATACCATCCAGCGGAAAAGCAGGGTCAGACTTTGCATTGGCAGCAGCAAGTATGGTTGCTGTCCAGTCCATGGTTATAATGGCCTGTTGAGTTACGCTGTTAGCAGGTATCATGCCCGGCCATCTTACAAATGCAGGTTCATGAATGCCCCCCTCCCATAAGGTTTCTTTTGTACCTCTGTAAATACCCATATCTGAAAATTTTTCACCACCATTATCACTTGTAAAAATGACCAGTGTATTAGAAGCAATCTTTTCATCTTCTATTGCCTGCATAATTTTTCCAACAGCATCATCCAGACTTTTCATCATTGCAGCAAACTTTTCTTTTGTTCCTCCGGCTTTCCAATCAAGATCATTTGGATATGGTTGATCTCCCGGCGCTTGCACGGGCCAGTGCGGTGCATTAAACATAATACTCATAAAAAATGGGGCATCATGTTTTTTCTTTATGATTTCCACAGCCTTTTCCATCCATATATCAGTGAGATAGCCATCTTTTTTTACAGGTATCTCATTCTCATATAAATCACTGATGCCTTTTCTGTTGGTATGTGATATGTAATCACTGCCCCCGGAATTAAATCCAAAAAAATAATCATACCCGTTTATATTAGGACTGTATTTTGGGCCATATCCCAAATGCCATTTACCAACGAGGTAAGTTTTATAGCCATTTTTTTGAAGAAGTGAAGCAACAGAAGTATAATCGGGAGTAAGGCCCACCATGCTGTCTTTATGTGCGCCCCGAAGCGGTTCCATTAAACCTATTGGTGTACGGGCCGGATAGCGACCCGTCATAAATGAGGTACGGGTGGGTGTACAAAGTGGAGCACCAGCATAGGCCTGCATGAATTTCATTCCCTGTGATGCCAGTTTATCAAGATGTGGGGTTTGATAGTCTGTACGGCCATAGCAACTCAAATCAGCATAGCCCAAATCATCTGCCATTATATAAATGATATTGGGTCTTGTTGACTGTGCCAGTACCGGCATCAAGCTAATACAAAACAGAAAAATCAATAACTGTGAACGCAGCATAATTTTAGTTGTTAAGAAAGATACAGCCTTTATCCGATGAATTATAATGTAGCGCTAATAATTTATCCTGTTATGCTTAAGTCATCTTTGCTGTAACAATTTCTTAAAACAGATGCAGAACATATTTCTGAATAAAACCCGTTTGAGATATCTGCTTCAGGATTATTGTTGTTGAATAATCCGTTTTATTTACCCGGCATACTTGGTCTTACTTCAATCTTACTCGGCAATGTGCGTGGATTCATATGTAACAGATCTGCCACGATCTGTCCAATATCTTCCGGTTGAATTTTCCATGCATCAGCATCATTGGGAACATGGTTATTAAAATGTGTAGCAACTGAACCCGGCATAATTGTACTGATCTTAATTCCATACTTACGTAAATCAAGCATGATCGCCTGTGTAAATCCTACCAGTCCGAATTTACTGGCATTATAGGCTGAAGCAGATTCAAAAAAGTTTGTACCTGCAAGACTTGCAATGGTAATAATATATCCTTTCGTTTGCTTTAATGGTTCAATACAAGCCTTCACACTGTTAAATACACCGGTGAGATTGGTATCAATGGTTTCTTTCCATTGCTCTTCTGTTATGCTTTCAATATTTGCAAAATGACCCACTCCTGCATTGGCCACTAATACATCCAGGTGCCCGAAATGAGCAATTGTTTGCTGCACCGCTTTTGTTTCAGATGCCAGAGAACTTACATCCGATTCAAGTGCCAGTATTTTTGAAGTATCTGCAGTTAACGATTCTGCTGCCTGTTTTACTGCTGCAAGGTTTCTGCCGGTGATGGCAACTTTCATTCCCTGATCCAGTAATGTTTTTGCAATACCATATCCTATTCCCTTGCTTCCACCTGTTATATAAGCTACCTTATTTGTAAGATCATTCATGATTGATAAATTATAATTGGCTTGTTTTAAATGATTCGTTTGCGTCCTCAAAGTAAATCAATAAACACATACCAGATGATGAACAAATTGTTTGGCTAAAAGTTGACAAACACCCGGTTAAAAATGTACTGAGCGATAAAAACCGGTGCTGCAGGGAACTGCAGTATCTTTGAAAATTGAATTTATTTTGACACATCCATACGATATCAACGTAACTAAGGAATTGGCAGCATGGCAAAAAAATATGCTGGGCAGGCCTTCGTTGCTCAATGATCTGTCAAAAAGAATGCAGACAAAAATCAACACCTGGATTCCAGAAAAAATACATGCAGCCATTACCGCTACTATTAAACAACTCATAAGAGGTGTGTTGTTTGGTGCAAAACATACAACATCAAAACCATTGCCACCAGTTAGTTTACTTGAAACTGAAATGGCTGTATTAAAGAAAATCGATAACTATAAAAAAACAGCTGCGGTTGAAGGTGGTATTACCGGAGCCGGCGGCATTTTAATGGGCCTCGCAGACTTTCCTATTTTAATCGGCATTAAACTGAAGCTGCTTTTTGAAATTGCAAACCTGTACGGCTTTGATGTGAATGATTATAAAGAACGGGTGTACCTGCTGCATATTTTCGAGCTCGCCTTTTCCAGTCATGCCCACCGTAAAACAGTGTATCTTAAAATGACTGATTGGGAAAATAAAAAACAACTGCTGCCAGATGATATCCACCAGTTTGAGTGGAGAAATTTTCAACAGGAATACCGGGACTATATTGACCTGGCAAAAATGGCACAGCTCATACCCTTAATTGGTGCGCCTGTTGGCATATTTGTGAATTACCGGTTAATCAAAAAGTTAGGCATCACGGCAATGAATGCATACCGGATGAGAATACTGAATCAGTAAACTATTTCAGCAACAGCATCTGCCCGATATGATTTGCCATATGATTGGTGCGGCTGATGACTACATTCAATTTATTCCGATGTGGTTCTTTGGCAAAATCTTCTGCAGAAACAGCTGTATGCCTGCTGAGCCATTCATCAGCAGTACATGACTGAAAAGCAAATGAGAGCTTTGCATTCACTGCTTGCAGGTTTTCTTTCAGTTCAGAAACAGGCGACATTTCCAATCCTGATTTATCCGGGTTTTTGACAAACACATTTTCCAAAGCAGGAAATAAGCGTTCGCCAAAACCAAGTAAGGGCAACATTGCGTCGCTTACTGCAATTAAATGACCTAACAGATAAACACCGGTATTTCTGCCAGGTGCAATTTCCCTTTGCAACTGCTCATCAGTAAAAGATTCAAGCAGTTTGTTGAGATATTTATTTTGTGCATCCCATGCGGTGATAGTCATCTTAATAACTAAATTCTGTTGAGTGGTTGTTATTGACATGTGTTATTGTTTAATAGTCAAAGTTAAGACCCTCAACGGAAAGGTATTTTTTGAAATTCTGACAGTGGATGCGGTATCCCTTTAAAATTGTAATCGAATTGTCATAAAAAAGAAATGTGACTTAAATCACATTAGACAATTTCCGGTTCTTTTAGATTTGCTTATAGGTGTTTTTCATAGGTTAGCAACGGCCGACTCTTTTCAGAGACGGCCTATTTTTGTCTGCACTTTCCCGAAAACTTCTTGGTAGCCAACCTTTCCGCACAAAAAATACAAAATTGAATATCTGAAACAAAAACTCACCTATTCATCGATCTGAAACCAGTTGATAAATAGGTGAGCCCTGTAAATAGCAATATTATTTTACTGTTGCGACATTTACGGTTGCAGTTTTTCTGAGTTTAAGAAAATAGATATATGAAACAGCAAGTATCCCTGCAAATACCAATGGCGGGACTGAAACCGACAGAGAATCACCACTTGAAACATGAGCAATAAATGCCGACACAAAGGTGATGGCAAAACCGGCGTAAACAAATTCTTTTACCTTCCCTGAAACCGCCGGAATAATCAGCAGAATTGCACCCGCTGCTTTTGCTGCACCCAGTTCCATTCTGAAATAATCAGGAAAACCAAGATGTGTAAAAGCTCCTTTAATATCGGCATTGGTAAAATAGCTGTATGCGCTGAACAGCATCATGATAGTTAGTACCCCGGTTGTACCCCAGTAAATAAGCTGATCTTTTTTCATGTTGATTGAATTTTTAATTTTTTGTGTAAACGGATTGCAAATATTCTTTCAGTGTGGTTGGCTTCCTGTTGAGCAGTACCTCCAGTTGTGATATGGAAGTTTCAAATTCTCCCTGTTCAATGGCCGCACCAAAACCGGCAAACATTCCGGCATATTCCTGAGGCACGCCCGTACTTACCAGTGTATGGGTATATACATCTGCTGCTGGACTTGTGTAAGCAATTTCTTTCCCTGTTAACTCAGTTAAAAAAACAGCCACATCACTTAATGAATAGTTACTGCTTCCGGCCAGAATGTATTCTTTGTTTTCATGACCATTGCCGGTTAATACTGCAGCAGCAACTTCGGCCATATCAAGTCTTGTTGCAAATGCAGCCTTTCCTTTGCCAGCCGGCAGATACACGCCTGTATCCAGTACCTTCTCACCAAGAAACATTGGCAGCACATCTGTATACAATGAATTCAGAAGAATAGTATAAGAAAGACCGCTTGCTTTAATCAACTTCTCCGTTTCAATATGCGATTTGGCCAGCACCGCAATAGGTGAAGTTTCTGTATTATTCTTCCGCACAAAACTGGTGTAAATGAGATGTTTCACTCCTGCTTCCTTTGCTGCACTTATTACATTTGCATGTTGCTGCAGGCGGTTCACAATATCGCTGCCTGAAACGAGCAATAATTTATCAACGCCTGTAAATGCTGTAACAAGAGAAGAATAATCATTATAATCTCCCGCCCTTGTACTAACTCCTTTACTGATGAGGTCTGTTGCTTTTTCACGGTCCCTTACCAGGGCACCAATGCTGTTTGCCGGCGTTCCTTTTGCCAGAAGAAATTCAATAGCAGCCTTTCCGAAATGGCCGGTTGCTCCTGTAATTAAAATCATGTTTGCAGATTGTAGTTAAAAATAAATATTCAAACACAAAATTACCTATCTTCGCTATACATTAGTAACCACTATACTAAAGTATAGCACTATCCTTTTGTATAGTAACCCGCAAAGCGTTATGGCAAGAGTATCAGAACTGGAACAGGTAAAACAATGTTCATCTTCTTTTGTACTGGCAGTAAACGACACATTGAATGTCATCACCGGCAAATGGAAACTGCCCATCATCGGATCACTCATCTATGGAAAAAAAAGGTTCAGGGAACTGGAGCGTGAAATACCCAGGATCACACCACGTATGCTCTCCAAAGAATTGAAAGAACTGGAGATGAATGGTATTGTAATCCGTACAGTGTATGACACCATTCCTGTTTCAGTGGAATATGAACTCACCAAGTCAGGTGACTCTTTGAAATCGGTGCTGGAGGTAATGGTTCAATGGGGGCTTATTCACAGAAAAAGTGTAATGGGCAAACGGTAAATAACCTTTGCAGCTTATGTATGAATCATAGCTGAGTATAGTTGATCACTGCAATAATCACTGTTTCTTTTTTAACAGCTCTCCGGCCCACTGCTTTGAACGTTTAATTTCACCTTCTTTAAGCGGGCCTTCTTTATCAAGAACGAAAAAAGTTTCTGCAGCAAGTACAGTGGCTCCATTTTTCTTTAATGCATTTGCAATATGCTTTGATGCATATCCAAAAAAACGGATAACGAATCTTACGAATCCCTTCTTCACTTCAACAGGAATGCCTGTGTCAAACGCTGCCGTCTGTATATTCTTCAAAGAACCTGCTGGAAGGCCGCTTAGAAAATCTTTCATACCCTGTGAAGGCCTTCCTCCATGTGTAGGTGAGCCGGCAATCAGTAAATTAACACCAGTAAGATCTGATGCTGAAAAATCTTTTACAGGCATAAGACTCACCTGCTGCTCAGGATATGCTTCTGCAATGGAACGGGCAATCTTTTCTGTATTACCATATAGTGAATCGTATACAACCAGGATCTTCATACAAATTATTTTACTTGTAAGTCAATACTAATCCTGTTGCATCAACTTATCACTGACTACTGTCAAAGAAGAAAATGATTGTTGTTCTGTGGTCTGACAAAACCAACTTAGCCCCAGGTCACATCCTGTACTTTAAGTAACAGTGGTTTGTTGAAACAGATGAATAAAGAAAGCGGCATTTGTTATACAGCCGCTTTCTTTATTGATTGGTGTATCTGTGCTTCAACTGTTCCCATTCTTCTTTTGTAATGGCATATACATAATCCAGTTTGGCAGGTTCGCCGTAATAAGCCATTTCCTCCTCTCCTGTTTTAATGGCACCAAACCGTTCAATAGAAATTTGCGACCGTTTATTCACAGCTCCAATATAAAACTGAACCCTGTCAACATACTCAAAGATGTGATTCAGCATTACTTGTTTTAATGCATAATTATATCCCTTACCCCAATGACTGCGGACAAAAAAAGTATAGCCGATTGAAACGGTATTTGTTTCAGGATTATAATCACTGTAACGGGAGCTGCCAATCACTTCGTATGTTTTGGCATTTTTCAACAGGAATGCTCCGCCCGATTTCATGGCCCCATCAAAATAATTTTCAAATGCCTGCTTCTGCCACCTGTTTTTATTGGGATGCTGCTCCCAGATGAGTGGATCGCTTGCAGCATTGTATAAAGAATCAAAGTCTGTTTGCTGCAGCGGCTCTGCAATGATCAATTCATTTTTAAGAAAAGGCTGAAAAGGAATAGGCGTTTTTTTCAAAACAGTAAATATTGAAATGAATAAATGAACGCAAAGCTACTGAAGAAGAAAATGAATCGTACGATTGGCTAAAAAAACTGGCCCTGCCTTTATGGCGCCTGGATCGCCATCCTATTTTCTTACATATAAATAAACCGATGCAAACAGAATATAGATAACCGGAAGCACTGCCATTTTCAAAGCAAGTGTTCGCAGTTTCTTTTCCCTGTTTATAAAAGAAGTAATCACCATAACAAATGAAGATGCGATCGTTGCTATGGACAGTAAAAAAAATAAAGGAAACAGAAGATCAACTAATGCAGCCATGTTTAAACAAAATGAAGTCTTTAAATAGAAGTAATCAAACCCGGGTGCAACACAGTTTTACTTCTTTTTCCTGCTGTTAAAAATATTACCTGCTGCCTTATTTGACCTGATTAACTGGCTTACCACAACCAATGCAGCACCTGCAACCAGGAATGGAAGTAATGAACTCATGATTGAGTCGGCATTTGTCCGGTTAAGAATCAGGTACAGGGTTGAAAACAATAAAAGAAATAAACCGAAATAAAGAAGAACCTGTGAAGTTAAGCCGGGCTTTGGTTTTTGATGCTGATTCCTTTTTGCAAAGCTTCCTGTTTTTTGCTGATGCGACATACTCAGAATTTTATGGTACAAAGCTTCGCACATAACCCGGAAAAAACCAATGACTCTTATCAGGAAAGGTCCTTACCCCCGGCAATGCAGATAACTCATATCAACATGCAGTTATAAATTCGGAGTAAGAAATAGTAACCTCTCTGCTCATTCAGCAAATACACTTTCTTTGCCGTTACCTGCAAATTGTTTCATGCAATTCGTGGCTGCTTTTAAAATCTGCAGTTAAAGAATTAGTAACAGCATAAAACAATCATATTCTCTAACACAATGAAACACAGCATTTCAGCTCTATCGTAAATCTCCCTGACATTATTTCTGTGGAAAAGTTATTGCAATGGTATTCAGCGCATTACTCTGTCAGGGTAGTTTTACTAACCCTGTTTATTAGGATGCTGAAAAAAGGCAGTATAGTTTTGTCCTCAGATCACAAGCACTGTGAATGCAATTACTGTCGTACCCTGAATACTTAAACTCTCATAACGCAACAGTAATTACACATTCTATCTCCAATACTTTACTGAAAAACTTTTTTTAGAGATCCATCTCCTGTGAGTATTTCTTTACGAAAAAACGTACAATGAAAACAACTCTATGGAAAGGTATTGGATTGCTGAGCATGCAACTGCTTGTATTCAGCAACACCCATGCAAAAAAACCAACTCATCAAAGCGAAATACTATTGCCGCTTTTGATGAATGACTCACTGGTTATTAAAGCCAATGCAAATAAGAAAATAACCCCGGCAACTGTCCGGCTTCAATCTTCTGTTCAGCAATTTGTTGTTGAGTATTTAGATGAACATGGAGAAATGCTCCAAAAAATTAAACAGAGCAACAGTGCCCGTTTCAAAACCATTCAAACAATACTGGTGAAACGTGGTATACCTGCTGAGTTAATGTATCTCGCTGTGGTAGAATCAAAATTAAAAAACAGTGCAACATCCGGTGCAGGTGCCGCAGGTATCTGGCAACTGATGCCTGTAACTGCAAGAATACTGGGATTAAAAGTTACTGGAAAAACGGATGAAAGAAGATATACTCATCAAAGTACAGAGGCTGCTGCAAAATATTTAAATGAACTGTATCGTCAGTTTGACGACTGGTTACTGGTAGTGGCAGCTTATAACTGCGGCGCAGGTAATGTACAGAAAGCAATCAAAAAATCCGGAAGCCGTGAGTTTTGGAAACTGCAGCGTTATTTACCCGGCGAGACAAGGGCCCATGTAAAACGCTTTATTGCCACTCACTTTTATTATGAAGAAAAGGGAAGCCTTGTTACGCTTACTAAAACAGAACGCAACAATTATCTTGCATCACTAAACGAATCAGAAACCCTTGAAACAGAAAATAAACAGGGAAACACCCCTGCCCCTCTTAACAACCATTTCAACTGGATAGTGATTTTACATGAAGAAGGCGAACTGATTTTGATACTCAGAAGATAACAATACAAACCGGGAAATAAGCAGTTAAACGATCCCTTAGGCCATTACAGAAACCCTGTTTTTGACAAAAGAGAAAATATATGATATAAATCAGTTTGATTTATGAAAAGTTTTTCTACTTTAGCGGCAGGTGTTTTTCATAGGTTAGCAACGGCCGACTCTTTCCAGGGATGGCCTTTTTTTTGTTCCCGCCATTAAAACCGGAAATAAACACCCGTACTGGCTAAGTCCACAACAGTTTCTCCCTGATGCACATCATTGGTTTTGCCTGCTTACACAGCATATCTTCAGCAGTTAAAAAAAAATCCATGAAACATTTTCTGTTTCTGATTGCAGGAGTAATGATGATGCAATTACCGGAAAAGCAATTCTATTTTCCTTCACTGATAAATTCAACACAAATGACACAGGATACATTGGTACCTGTAAAAATTGAACTGGAGAAAACCAGTATCAAAAACATGCAGGTTTTATACATTAAAGACACAGCCCCCACAACCGAAGCTATTAAAGATGTGATTGGAAATGGTTATGGCGAACTGTTGCAATACATCCAGGAAAATCAATTGAAGCCCATGAAATTTATGGCATGGCATTACGCTATGCAGCCTCCATGGTCAATGGATGTGGCCATTGAAACCGACAGAATGCCCGCAGAATTAAAAGGACGGATACAGGCAAGAGTGTTGCCCGAAGGCGAAGTAATCATTGCACATGTTTGGGGACCATACGACCAGTTGGGACAAGCTTATGAACAACTTCAAACCTGGCTCATAAAAAATAACCGCAAGCCAAAAGGATCGCTGTTTGAAGTGTATCTCAACGATCCTGCCACAGTAAAAAACCCCATGGAAATCAGAACAGATATTTACCAGCCGGTAGAATAGCAGGATTCTTTACAGGTGAAGAATAGGTGCAGGTACAGATGTTCACCTGTGCATTATCAGTTGGCTAAAATGCATTGTTCATGATTTGGGTCTTCATCATAATTATATTTCTCCTGTTTATCCTTTGCTGGTTACTGTTATCACCATTGGTAATGGAACTGGATACTAGGATACCCGGTGCAGCAGTGCAATGGCAAAATATCGGTCATGCAGAACTATGGTATGATGAAGAATGGTACTTGAGCATGCAGTTGTTGTTTTATCATAAAACATTCCGCATGGATGAACTCCGGAAAAAATCTTCCGGAAAAAAGACCCTGACGCAAAAGAAGAAGAAAAAGAAAATGAACAGAAGCCGGATGGCACAGAAAATCATCCGGGTGTTACAATCATTCCGGGTAACAGAATGGAAGCTGGCCATTGATACCGGCGATTATGCACGCAATGCACAACTCTACCCTTTGAATTTTATTCCCCGTACCTATGATCACCTGCAAATCAATTTTGCAGGTGAAAATTATCTTCTGCTGAAGATCAGGAACAGCCCATGGAGAATCCTCTATAACTGGTTACGTTAATTGATTTCTTAACCATTAAACATATATGTTATGGCATTCAATTTAGATGAAACCGTAAAACAGCTTACTGATTTTTTAAAAACAGAAGCTAACACAGAAACCGTAGTTGGACAGTCATTTCAATTAGGCGAATTCACCTGTGTACCCGTTATCAAGTTCGGAATTGGCATAGGCTATGGCGGAGGAGAAGGGCATGGCGATGCAAACGAAAAAGGCAAGGGTGAAGGAACAGCTGGTGGTGCAGGTGGCGGTACAGGTGTTGAGCCCATTGGCTTTCTTGCCACACGTGCCGATCAGATTTCTTTTATTCCAACCCGTAGCGGCAAAGGAATAAGCGCTGTATTTGAAAAAGTGCCCGACCTGCTTGAAAAAATGCTCGATAAAAAAAGAACAGAAAAAGCAGAGGCAACTGTTTAACACGGCTTCAGGCAACTGTTGTAAAAACAGTTGCCTGTTTTTTTTTGATATCTGCATTGGCGTGGATGCCAACTTTAATTGAGAAACGATTACTCTTTCTTTTTAGCAGGTGTATCAGTTTTCGGTTGAATGAGTTGAAACCAGGTAACTTGGTAACGGTTGTTTACAATTGATCCCTGCACCTCTGCTTTGCGCACTGCATTGCAAAAACCATCATCAGCATGTGCATCACCATGCGAATCAATATCGGTACCATCTACAAAATAAGCTGTTCCATTAATACGCACGGCTAAATGACAGCCGTTACCCTTCAGTTTAAACTGACATTCACCGCAGGCAGTTTCTACCACCTGTACTTTTTTGGTGGAATCCTTTTTTAATGGAACCACATTGGTTTTTTGCGCCATTGCTGAACCAAGAAACAACACAAAACCGCAAAGAAGGAAGACTGCTTTCATGTAGAATTTATTTGAACGTGAAGGTAATTCTTTTTTTTGCCTTTGCTGGCCGTTGACCAACAAAGATCGATCCGTCCTGTTCCACCAAAGAAGAAATACTGCATTTCTGTTTAATTTTTCTATCTTGGAAAGAGTTGCCCGCAATTCACCCCTTTGATTTCTTCTGTTCAATTCAAGCCCTTTGATTATAATAATCAATCAAAAAAAAGAAACATGAAAAGAAGAAGTTTTATCTACAACTCATCCCTGCTTGCACTCAGTGTGGGAGTTTTTGGAAACATCAAATGGAACGGAACATCCTTTACAGGAGAGGATCCTACCACGACTGATATACTTGGTCCGTTTTACCGTCCCGGTGCACCCTTCCGCACAGATCTTATTCAGAAAGGAACCAAAGGTCAAACACTTCATTTCAGCGGAACCGTTTTTGCCAAAGATGGTAAAACAGCACTCAGCAATTCACTGGTGGAAATATGGCATTGCAATGAAAACGGCACTTACGATAATACATCAGATGAGTATGTGTACCGTGCTTCTTACAAAACAGGCAAAGATGGCAGGTATCATTTCAAAACTATTTTACCTGTACCCTATGGTGTAAGTGAAACTGAAGTAAGACCGGCTCACATTCACATGCGTATCTCAGGCAATACAAAACAGGATCTGGTAACGCAGGTTTATTTTAAAGGCGATGTAAATATTCCCAAAGACCAGAGTGCAGGCGATCCTAAATCACTCAATCGTATTCTGGAATCTTCTACCAATAAGAACAACGAAATACTGGTGAAGTTTGATATTGTTTTGCGGGATGAATATATACTGGAAGCAACTGCGTTTAAAAAGATTACAGGATTGTATCAAATGGATGACAAGAGCATGATTGAGTTTTATAAACAGGGCGATCAGTTGTTTGCAAAAGTGAACGGGCAAATCATGGAAGCAATGGATTATGCCGGCAACAACAGTTTTGAAGGCGGACTTGGTATGGTGAAATCAAGGTTTGAATTTACAGCCGATGGTACAGTGAAAGTAAAAGTAGATTACACAGCAGGACCCGGCAAAGTATTTACATCAGCAGGAATGAAACTGTTGAAATATACAAGCTGATTTTGCTGTTGGTTAATGGCTGTACCCTATACCTGCTCAAAAAAAGCAAAAGGCCCAATAATATAAAGTAACCTCTGCTTAATTAGGTCTACCTTACGGTTAACCTATATACATCTATGCCTAAACTTTTGCAAAATATCCGCCCTTTGCCGGTCAGCAGGCTTCAAAAATCAGCAGCCACAGAAAACAATCTCAGCCATCTTGCTTTTGATCATGTGGCACAGGCCAATCTCATCATCATCGTAAGCACAGGGAAAATTATCATGGCAAATAAGGCTTCCTGCAAATTACTCGGCTACTCAAAAAAGGAACTGCTCAGCAAAAACAGGTCTGATATTTTTGACAGTACAGCCATCAATTTTAAAAAGATGATAAAGGAAAGAACTGCTGAAGGAAAGTCCAGCGCATTGGTAACCGCCATAAAAAAAAGCGGCAAATCTTTTTCCTGTGAAATTACTTCTGCCGTTTTTACGGGTGGGCATGGAAAAATAAAATCAATCACCAACATTACAGATATCAGCCAGCGTGTACTCCATCAAAAAAATATGGATACCGAAAAAGAAAAACTGGTGGCGGATAATATTGTTCTTGCCCAATCAAAGCAAAAAGCAATCGATCTTAAAAATGAAAAGACCGTTGCTGCTGATATTATTACAGCACAACTAAAATCTGATACAAGACTGGCTGATAATGTTGTTCTTAGCAGATCAAAACAGAAAGCAATCGATCTTAAAAATGAAAAGACCGTTGCTGCTGATATTATTACAGCACAGATAAAATCCGATAACAGGCTGGCAGATAGCAATGCATGGATAAAATATATTGCTGAAACATCTTACGATGTAATGTGGGATTGGGATATTGAAGCAGAACAGATCTATGTGGGAGAAAGCATCAGGGAAATATTCGGTTACAGGGTAAAAAATAACAGGCTGAGTTTTGCCGAATTTTGTCGCTGCCTTGTTGAAGAAGAAAAAGAAGCCGTAGAACAAAAACTGAAGACGGCACTTGCATCGGGCAGTAAGAGCTGGAATGATACGTTTAAGTTTAAACGGCACGATGGATCAATTGCAACAACTGTTTGCAGGGGAAGTATAGTACGGGATGATGCAGGCAGGGCCATACATATTATTGGCGCTTTGCAGGATATCAGCAGGCTGCACGAACTGGAAAATAAACTGGATGACCAAATCTCCATACAGGCAGAACAGGGTGAAAAATTTTTGCTGGCAGCTAAACTTTCTTTTGATGTAATATGGGACTGGAATCTTGCAACAAATGAAGTATTTATTGGTGAAGGATTTGAAGAATTGTTTGGTTATCCTATCAAAGCGAACAAAGGGAATATGATCAAAGACTGGACAGATCATATGCACCCCGATGATAAAGAAGAAATTAAAAAAGAATTACATAACAGTATCAAATCGTCTGCAACAGAATGGGAACATGCTTACCGGGTTACAAGGGCTGATGGTTCCATTGCCAAAGTACATGTAAGAGCAAGCATTATCAGGGATGCTGATGGCAGAGCCTATCGTATGATTGGTGCCATGCAGGATCTCAGCCGGCAAAACGAACTGGAAGAAAAACTGGATCATGAAATCAGGCTGAAAGAAAAACAGATTACAGAAGCTGCAGATGATGCAAGAGAACTTGAAAGAACCAATATTGGAAAAGAACTGCACGACAATATCAACCAGTTACTCGGTGCTTCAAGAATGTATCTTGAAATGTCAAAGAAACAAGGGAAGAACAGGGACTTCTTTCTCAGCCGCTCAACTGAATATACGGTTACAGCAATTGAAGAGATCAGGAAATTAACCAAAGGCCTGACCACCGATATTATTAAAAGCATGGGACTTTGTATTGCCATCGACAATCTTGCAGTTGATATGTCGGAAGTAAATCCAATCAAAATTACCTGGACACCGAAGGGCTTTAACGAAAAAACTTTTACAGATAAATTCAAACTGAATATTTTCAGAATCGTTCAGGAACAGCTGAACAATATTTTAAAACATGCAAGGGCAACAAAAGTTACCATCAGTCTTTCGCAAACGAAAAAGTATCTCAAGCTGGCAATCGACGATAATGGTATTGGCTTTGATACCTGCAAAAAACAAACTGGTATTGGACTGGATAATATTAAAAGCCGTGCAGCCTCTTACAATGGCATTGCCGGTTTTTCTTCCGAACCCGGCAAAGGTTGCCGTTTAACAGTAACCGTTCCTGTAATTGGTTAGCAGCAGTGCTTCTTTTGGCTTTGCTTCAGCACAAAGTGTTTGCTCATACCGTTGCCGATCCCGATAGCTATCGGGACAGCAAACGATGGCGTATATTTCTTTGAAACATAACAGGAGTGATAAAAACAAAAGAGGTTTTAATATACAGCTTAAAACAACTGCCGTTTCTGAATTGCTGTTCCTTAAAAAAGTTTAGTTAATAAACAGCTTAACTGTTGTTTTGTTTTTTTGAGGATCAGTTATTTCAAGATAATAAAATTCTTTTGGCAAATTGCTGTTCAGGTTAATACTTCTTATTTCATCATTGCCGCTATGTATTATTTTACTGCTCATTACTTTTTCACCGGCGAGTTTATACAGGTTAATGATATACTCCCCTTTTACCTGCCCATACATTTGCAGCACAATTTTATTCCCGGTAACCGGGTTGGGATAAACTGAAATACTTTTTCCTGCATTTCTGTCAATCTTTACAATCATGCTGTATTTAAAAGTGCCATCTGTATCAATCATCTTCAACCTGTAATAATTTACGCCTGCAGGTACTGCATTATCGAACCAGTTATACGTCTTTACAAAAACTGAATTAACGGAAGGCACTGACCCGATGAATGAAAAGTGTTGCCCGTCAGATGACCGTTCGATATCATACCTTGAAAGTGAATACTCGTAGGCTGTAGTCCAAAACAGTTCATTCGAATTGTTCACTCTCATTCCTTTAATATCAAGTAATGATACCGGCAAGGCCACACCTGTACTGTATCCAAAAGTAAATGGTGAAAAAGAAGTCAATAATTTGCTTGTAACAGCTGTGTTTCCGCTTCCGGCATTTCCGGGAATAGTACCTCCATATACAGGATCCCAGGTTCCGCCATTAAGATGTGCCACATAAATATAATCCAGGCTTGTGGGGCTGCCAACGTTCCAGGTATTATTTCCATTATAAATCAGCGTAACCGTTGCATCGGGTCCGCTTAACTTGCTGATATCCCAGTATTCGTCAGTTGCAATTCCTGTAATAAGTAAAGCGTATGAACCTGCAGGTGTTATATCAGGAAAATACTCTGCACCGTAAACACCGTCCAAAGCAGAAGCAGGAGTTACTGATACCGGCCGGTAGGTGTTAATCTTTCCCACTGGAAAAATTACAGGAGATGTTATTGCAGTATTTCTTACAAGTGGACCATCAACAAATGACAGATCGCTTCCACCTGTAAAACCGGCAGTTGCTTTTAATACAAGACTGTTTACTGAAGTCGTTATAATCAATCCATCAGTAAGGTTCAGTGAATTGCCAATAACAAGTGGGTTTGCCAGTGTTACTGACTGACCATTGCTGTTGATCGTAAAATTATGGAACAGGTTCGTAGTACCTGCTGCTGTTTGGTCAAAAGATAAAGACGGGCTGAACGTATTTCCATTTACAATCAAATTACTGCTGCTGCTTCCTCTTAACCCTCCGGATGCTGTATTAACAACAGCAGCTTTCAGTGTAAGTGTATGACCATTGATCGCCAGTTTCCCGGCAGTAAATAACATTGTTCCATTTACTTCAAGATCGCTGCCAAGTAAGGGAGCCTGCCCATTACTGTTGATGGTAAAATCATAAAGGGCATTGGAAATACCCGGTACTGACTGATCAAAACTCAGTGTTGGACTTACCGTTCCGTTTACAATCAAATTACTGTTTATACTTCCTGTTATACCATTGGGTGCTGTATTGATTACATTACCGGATAATGTGAGCATGTGATTCCCAATAGCTAATTTACCCTGAGAGATTATTAACGTATTTGCAATCGTTAGATTTTGGTTTAGAATAACTGCATCGTTACTGTAATTTATACTAAGGTTGTTCAATGTTATTGGAGCTGCTCCATTAATTGACTGAGCATCCAGCGCATTCATTGCAATGGTATTGCCGGAAGAAGAGATCACTCCATTAATAGTAAAGTTTCCTAAAATATTTATTGTTGCAGCTGGCAGTACAGTAGTACCGCTTCCACTGATAACAAGATTATGATAAGACTGAGTAGAACCGTTTGGAATAAGAATTGTTTGATTGCTTCCATTATACTCAACTGTATTTTCCAATAAGCCCGTACCCCATATGCCGTTATTTGTGATGGTGCCTCCAATGCGCATGAAAGATCCTGATCCAATCAATAATTCAGCACCACTGTTGATGGTAACATCATAAAAGTTTGTGGTACCATTTAGTGTTGCGGCCGCATGGGTGAAAATGATATTGCTGGTGTTTGCATTAAATGTTCCGTGATTACTCCAGGCAAGCCCTGCATTATTTAAAGTAAACTGTGCACCGGGGTCTGCATGTACAATACCACCGCTTTCAATGGTTAAAGATCCATTGCTGGCTGCAGCCGGCAGATAAGGATCATTAGGAGTTGTTGCTGCATCAGGAATAATTAAAACTGTATTTGTTGACGGACCTCCATTCGGAGTCCAGTTGGTAGCAGTGATCCATGATGTACTCGTCGATCCATTCCATGTAAGGGATGTGAGTGTAGATTCATCAAGCGATAATTCTACATTACCAAAAGAAGAGGAAAAAAAAGCAATATTTACATTTGCCAGTCCCGTAAAGTTTTGCGTGGTATTAAAATTCGATTTTCCGTGTTCCGTAAGAATGGCTCCTGCATAACGGTAAGAAAAATCAACCAGGTTGGCTTCAGAATTACCATTCAGTTCAGCATCAAGATAATGTGCAGCAATAACAGCCTTGGTGCCGCTACCTCCTGTTTGTACAAAATCATAAATACGTTTAATTGCTCCCGCTTGCCAGGATGGAGCAGTACCAATACTGATCTTCATACTCATTTGAGAAGGTAATGTTCCTGTATTGGGGAAAGTGATGTAAGAAAACTCATTACCCATTGTATAGTTTATATTAGGCAGAATGGTTGTGCGTTTCACAATCCCTGTTACATCTCCCTGTCCTGTTGTAGTTGCCGATGCACCCATATTCAATGTATAGGTACTCATAGAAAGACTGCCAAGTGTAGATGATGGATTTGCTGCCTGCAGATTGAGTACTCCGTTAACTGTAAGATGATTGGCAGCTATTGCTCCCGCACTGGCGCTGATGGTAAGATTCTGATAAACAGGAACAGCTGAAACTGTTTGAACAACTCCTGCTGCATATTCGGCTGTTCCGGCACCTGTAACAGTATGAACTGAAAATGCAGGCCAGCTTGTAGCCACAGTTGGAGAACCTAATTTAAATGTTCCACCGCTTAGATTGATTGTGCCGGCTGATGTAAGCTGATTACCCCCATCAGCTAATGTTCCGGAAGAAATATTCAGTGCAGATACTATAACAAGACTTCTGTTTAATGTAATAGTCTGACCGCTGCAATTGATTGCAAAATTATTCAATGCATTGGTTGTACCTGCTGTCGTTTGATCAAAGCTGAGTGTTGAACTAACTGTTCCATCAACTGTTACATTGGAGGAAACACTTCCTCTCAACCCTTCATTTACTGTATTAACAACCGCACCACGTATTGTAAGTGTTGTACTTCCAATTGCTAATTTACCTGCAGTAAAAGTGACTGTACCATTATTGTTTAAAACAAGATTGTTCCCGAGTGTAACAATTTGTCCGCTGCTGTTGATGGTTAAGTTTCTTAACAGATTGGTTGTGCCGGCTGTGGTTTGATCAAAGCTCAGTGTTGGACTTACAGTGCCATTTATTACCAGGTTAGCGTTTGAACTTCCTTTCAATCCTCCGGTAACAGTATTTGTTACTGTACCACCGATTGTAAGTGTTGAGCTCAGCATTGCCAGTGTACCTGATGTAAACGTTACGTTTCCTGTTATTGTAATATTGCTGTTCAATAATACACCTGCGCTGTTATTGACAATTATATTCTTAACAGCATTGCCGGTAAAGGTATTTGCATTAATTGCCTGTGCTGCTGTTCCTGAATATTGTATGGTACCGGCAGATGCAGTACATGTTCCAAGGTTATTGATGGTACCTGCTATTTGCAATGTTCCTGTTACAGTAAGTGATGTTCCGGCTTCAAGCGAAATACTATTAGCTACCGAAGTGCCGCTGATGATTGGATACCGTGGCTTACCCGCAGGTATTACTACAATGGAAGGACTGCTGATTGTAGGAAGTATTCCGGTTGACCAGTTCCCTGTATTGTTCCAGTCTGTTGATACTGCCCCTGTCCAGTATGTAGAGGCAATATTATAATAGCTTAACTGGTTATCATTTAACAGCGTAATATCAGCACCTGCCAATGCACTTGCAAAAACCATCAGCTCAGAAACGGACCCGTTATAGTAGGAATTAGTGGGTGTATAAAATCCAATATTCAATAAACCCACATTACTTAAATGAGATGGAACACCACTGCTTAAGGTGCCCAGTGAAATACCATTTTTATAAAACTGGCTGGAAGCCATTGAAAGTTTTACAGAAGTATGCAATTCAAGAGTAGTACTGGGGGTTGCATTAAAGTTTTGATCATTTCCATATTGTGCTACCGTAAATTGAGATGAACTCCTGTAACCATAATGAGAAATTGTATTACCGGGACCGTTGCCACCGGTTGTACTGATAGCAAATTGAAGGTTGGGATTAATCGTTGCTTCGGCAGTAACTTTATTCAGCGTGTAAAGTGTACTATTAAGATAAGCTGCTGTTGTTGATGTTTGAAGGAAGGCCGCTAATGTACTTGAAAATTCCATGGATGTTTTTCCGTTTACTGAATAGAGTGTTCCGGCATTTACAATCCTCGCCTGGTTAGCAGGTTTTAACTGTATAGCATCTCTTCCATAACCACTTTGATCATACCAGGTATTTACATACACTGAGGTTCCTGCATAAAATGAACTGAAAGTAATAATACCGGTTCTTGATTTAAATGCAAGACCTGAAACAGAAGCTCCGGCCTTACCTGTAAGAGTAATTGAAGTGGCATTGTTAACCGAAGCAATAATTCCCAATGTAATATTATTACTGATCAGCAAATCGCCTGCCGATAACCCGGTAAAATTTGTACCTGTACCTGTTACTGTTGCGGATGTGCCTTTATAATTTATTCCGGTTACAGTAACTGCGTCCACAGCATTCAGCGTTAACGTTGTTGCATTGATAATTGATGTAACTGTTCCCAGGTAGCTGTTTGACGTATTAAATAACCTGTCACCCACTGCCAATTCACCGGTAAAATTCGTTCCTGTTCCGGTAACAACTGCACCGGTTGTTTTAAAGCTCATGGGAGCAGTGATAGTAGCAGTTGCATAATTTGTTAGCAGCAATGTAGTGTTGTTGGTGATGGATGCCACCACACCTAAAAAAACATTGTTAGCTCCGTTAAACAGGCGGTCCCCTGCAACTAATTGAGTAGTAAAACTGGTACCTGTTCCTGTAACTGTTTGTGAACTGTTCGATGTATTGATCGTACCTGTTTTCATTGCCTTTATCGTAATTGTTCCCGTTTTGGCAATGTCAGTAGAAATTGTACCTGTCTGTAAATTCCCAAATGTTGAACCAACAACTACGCCCGGGGTAAATGTAACCATACTGGTTCCGCTTAATCCGCCGCTGCCATCAAAAGCAATATTTGCCTCTGCATTATCCGATGCCCTTCTTACTTTAATAACAAAACCAGAATAACTGCTGCTGAGTTTCCGCAAACTAAAGGCAACAGAAGAAGGCGCAGTTGCAGTAAGCCCGGCATTGTCTAATACATTTTGGGATAATAATGGCTGCACAAACAGGCAGGACAGGATTAAAAAAATCAGGCTGGTTCTCATGATATGTAGTTTATTCGAAAGGATAATTGGATGGAAAAGCAAATAAGACAGCAGCTAATTTTTCCAGGATAGGAGGTAATTAACTAAGCAACATTATTCACAGCCACATATGAAGGTAGCTTGTGTTATCGGCATAAATGGTATTGCTTTCAGAAAATAGATGGTTCCATTTAAAACAGGCAATACAGAAAATCTAGTCTTTGTTGATGCTGACCAATAAAGATGCATACATGCTTATTGCCGCTTCATAAAGTAGAAGTTCATTGGGCGGGAGATACTGAACCCAAGCCGTTGATAAAGAGCAATGGCCCGTTCGTTATCATCCCTTACATGCAAAAAAGGTTGCTGATCCTTTTGCAGAATGAGTTGCAACTGATGTTGCAATAAAACAGACGCATAGCCTTTACCCAAATGATCCGGGTGGGTGCACACAGCGCTGATCTCTGTACAGCTTCCAACATGCAGGCGCTGCCCCGTCATAGCAATTAATTTCCCCCGTTCAAAAATGCCGAAGTAAGAACCAAACTCAATCGTTCTTTGTCCAAAAGGGCCTGGCTTTGTAAGTTTCACGAGTTGTATCATTTCTTCCACATGCATTTCCGTTAATGGTACTACGCTGGAGAATTCAGTTTTCATTTCCCTGCTGCCTTCATATACAAACTGTAATCCTTTTATTTCATGCTGCAATTGCCAGCCTGCAGGTTCAGTAATAAAAGAAGGAATGGCATATAAAATTTTACGCCCGGCAGGAAGCAAATCATACAGATCGGAAAAGCCTTTTTTATAATCATGGTCAAACCCTGCGAAGGGCGAAACCTGTTCATCAAAGTATTTCACCTGCTCAGTGCCAAAGCTGAGATGCTGATCGCCGCTGAGCAATGCATGATAAACAGGATTATGCAGTAATTCATTCACGTTGCAAAAGTATCCGTTAAAAGCAGAGTTGCCAACCTTTATAAGGTTGGCAACTCTGCGCCTTTGTTAGTCGCTGACGAACAAAGAATTGTTTTGATAGCCACAGACCTGCCTGCCGGCAGGCAGGTTACACAAATTTACACGAAGGCGTTTGTTGCTGTTGGTGACACCCCTCCCAACTATCTGCTTTTTTCTTTCCACATTGGCGGGAACGCCAACATAAGTTGACACTTTTTTTAATTGGGAACAACAGGCTTCACCAGATGCAGGTATGTGAGATTCTTTTCTGCCATTGAAAGTATAATGACCGTTACCTGTTATAGGTTAAAACCAGATCAGGGCTGTTAGTGTTTTGTAATGTGAACCCGGACAAAAAACCATACCCATTATAAAATACTTTGTAATTCGCTGTAAAGGAATTTGTAAGGACAGGAGTACCGGTATCATCTTTTTCAACAGAAGATGTGATTACTTTATTAGGGATATTTTTGACGTTGGGCTGCAAAAAAGAAAAGAATAAATCTCCGCCATATTCAGCCAGAATAAAAGCATTTTTAAAATCTGTTTGATTATTGAATTGGTTTGAATAATCAAATGATGTTAATTCCTCCTGCGTATAGTTTTTACTTAGGGTTCCATTCGTATTCGTTACTCTGTAAAAACGGGTTCCGGAACCTGATACAGAAACAACATTGTTACTGTTATTCTGAAAACTACGGGTTATACTTTGCAGATTTATATGAGTTTCTAAACCCTGCGCATATTGAAAAAACCAAACTGAATCTCTGCGTACTTCTCTTATTTCAGTTAATAACCCGGCTGAATTATATTCATAATAAGTTGTATCGGCTATGAAGTTTTTCTGCTCATATGCCGGGTCGAGAAGCTGCCATGTTTCAATCTGTATACGCTGCAAAGGTTTCCGATCATTGTCTAACACAAACTTTACCGTTTTTTCAATCTTAGACGTTGTATTATTTTCAGATGTGTCAAAAAGAGTTACTTCATTCCCATTATATGAGATTACAGCAATCCTCTTCGCCGGTTCATTATTTGTGTTACGGGTAATTTGCACAATTCTTCCCTGGCTATCGTATTCAAAGTTTGTACTTTTCTTACTTCCGTTAGGTCCGCCGGTTGTAGTTTTCAGCAAACGGATTTCATCCGGGGTTATACGTTCTTTCCGGCATGCAAACAGAATTGTGGAGAAGAGAATACATACAAGAAAATTTTTCATAAGTCTGGTTAGTTTGGTGAAACAATAAAACTAATATTATTACTCTGCATATCAAATTTTCAGTAAAAGAATATTGCTTTTCTACATGTTTATTTTGTACAGGTATTCCCTGATAGCCGGGCGTATTCCTTCTTTGCTGATCGTTGCAGATTTGTTTTGCTGTTGCTGGCATCTCCGCCAACCAACTATTTTCCTTTCCACGTTGGCGGGGCACCAACGTGAGCTGAGAATGTAGGCTTTTTACTACAGTCCCTGAATAAATTCACTTCTCACAATTCCATCTTTAGCGATTTTTTCTCCGCACCTGCTGCTGTTACTTTGTACTGTATTTAAGTGATAAGGTGAATGATGATTGAAAATCCAGTATCCCTAAAAAACCAGCCAACCCAATCCGTACCCTGTCGAATTCCTGTTTACCCAAATCCCTTTGAAACCACATCCTGTAAGAGAACCACTGTTGCTGTTGTTGGCGTCCCCCGCCAACTAACTATTTTACTTTCCACATTGATTGAGATACCAACATCATTAAGAAGGAAAACCTCCGCCTTGGTTCGTGGCTCACTAAACAAGTTTAATCAACTTTTCCAGTTCGTGAGGCACGAACCGGGGCGTTAGCTGCTAACCTTGATTAAATTTCGATTTACGCTTATAGGCATATCTTTGTTTACTTACAGTCTGGCTGTACAGTTGCCGCTTCTGAAAGGACAACATGTAAGAAAGGGAAGAAATACTCTGCAGCCATGAGTAAATAATTCACTAACCATAAATTTAAATGTATGTCGAAAAAGACAACTGAACCCAGGAAGAATAAGCCTACTAAAAAGAAAAGCTCTGCACAGAAGAAAGCAGATCCAAAGAAAAAAGCACGGTAAGGTCAAAGACGCCGAGAGCCCGGTTCACAGAGCCGGGCTTCTTTTTATGCCGTTGTTTGAATTTTGGTTTAGGACTATAGCATCAAGTTTTTCCTTCAGCGATTAAAACAAATACGTGAATGCTTTAAATATAGTGAAAGCCAACCGTCATTTCGGTTTAGGAAGATTGCGCACAACACGATAATTTATGATATATGATGCAGTTTTAAAAAAAAAGGCCACGAAAATCAATCATTTGAAATTATACTTTTTGGATTGTCTTTAGGACAATCCAATCTTCATAATTCTTGTATGAACGATTTCATATAGCTCATTCCTCCCGCTTTTGCTTCATGAACTACAGTTGGTTTTCCTGTTGCAAGGCGTGCTTTTGTTTGCAGCATACCAACAAGGGCAAAGTTTGCTTAACTATCTACTCTTATAAGTCTTCCATTTTCATCTCGACAATTCTCTGCCGAACATGTACAATTACAACCAAGCTTATGCGTACAATTCACTGAGCCTAAATATATATTCTTTATTGCATCATCAATTGAAACACGCAAACCATTTAAGCTATCACAATAATCACAACACCCTTTCATAATTAAAACTACTTCCTTTTTAAATACACCTCCTTTTGCTTTCCATAGCCTAAATTGATTTTCATACATCAGCCTTGTTATGTGATTTGCATTTCGTTTTTCAACAGATACTAGAAATTGCCACATTTTAAAATATGTGTCATAATTTAACTGATACATCTGTTCTTCAGAAGCAGCCTGTTCAGCAATTGCATTAATGATACTCTGAAAAGTATACCATAAAAAGTCTTTTGGAGTTGCCCCTTCTTTGTCAAGTTTCCATTCTTCATAATGTTTTCGAATATAGTCTTCCTCCATTCCAAACTTCTGGAAGAATTCCATATGATTTTTAATTATCCAGTCAAGATCAATTATTCTTCTGCGCATTTTACTAAAATAAAAAAGTAGTTTTATTAGCTTAACGATATTATGAATAACAATTATAGAGGTTTAGACTTTCGTAAAAAAAAATATTAATTATACGAGGGCCCATGTAGCAAATTCGCCTGAAAAAAGGGCACTTGGGCAAAAAACAAGTTCATTATTTAATATTTAGATTTGCATAATGACGACATGCCCATTAACAGGTCAGAAAATTAACTTAGTAAAACCAAACCCACTAAAAGAGGTATATTATTATGAAACTTATATGACTGGGAAGGTACGTATAACAGATGTTGCATTAGATGCTGCAGAAGGTTTAAGTACTAGGGAAAAGGAGTTACTTACAGGCATATGCAGGAATAAAACAATTAAAAACGAAGAACCAGATGTGATCACAGCTTCTTTTTTGCAGACACTAAATAATCAAAATATCCCTTACGAGTTTGAAGAAAGAGGAATATATTTTCTTCAATATCTGTATGACAACGGTGGGAAAGAACACAAAAGCCATAATTTAAATTCAGATAGTGATTCCCCAATTACTTACTCTTCAAAAGAAGAATTTGAAAGGATTATTACTTTTCTGAAAAATGAAAATTGGATTACTTATGAAAACAAAATCTCCACAAAACAATGTGTGTTTTATAAAGAATTAATGATAACTAAAAGCGGGATTCAGAAAATTGAAGATAAAACTAAAATAAATAAAAAAAACAATGAAGAATTAAAAGAGCTTAATGAGTTAATTGATAAAATTGAAAATAAGTTACGAAATATTATAGTTGAAGTTCTAATAAGGGAAACTGGAAAAGCAGATTTCGAAAGTTTATTAACTGGAGATGTTAAATCGCAAGTAAGAAGGAGAATTGAACAACACATAGAAAAACACCCAAATCTTTTATTTGATAATTTTAAACCCCTTAATAAATCAATTCAGTTCTGTGATATTGAACATTTGAAAAAAATTATCATAAAGGAAGAATTCTGGGAATGGTTTAAATTAATTTTTCAGGACAAATCGAAAGTTGAAAAATATTTCAATCAATTCAGTGAAATTCGGCATGTTGTAAAACATAATAGAGAAATGACAAATCTAATCCTGCATGAAGGTAATGCCGCAATAGAGTGGTTCGAAATGACAAAATTTATTTAGCCTTAATCAATTCTAAATATTTCAATAGAATTACCAACCGTACAAGAGTGCGACGCAACAAAAGCAAGATAGCAGCAATAGCCCATGGCTCAAAATCATTTGCTTTCTTTCTTCCTCACATATCCACCTTCACCCCCATTACCGGTATAATGCCCATGAGATAATTTTGATCGATGAGCTTTGTTACCGGGTTATAGGATTGGTTGTATGCATTGCGGTTGTTGGTAAGGTTTTGCACGCCGGCAATAATACTGCCGGTTGCCCTGCGGTACTGGATCTTCCACCCGGCCTGCAGATCGGCCCTGAAAAAGGCGGGCAGCTTTTGGCCATAGATGCGGGTAAGATCGAAGATGTTTTTTTTCTGTGTAAGGGAAGGGTACTAATCAATGGGTGTTACCCGTTGAGCGCCATTGCAGAGCAGCTTGAGATCTAACGCATTGGCATGAGGCCAAAGGCCAGATGGGGTTTTAAATAACAACTCCGTGCCAAATGAATCAATACCTTGAAATGATTTAAATTCTCTGTTGGTCGATTTTAAGTAACTAAATCATACAGGCTGCACCATCCATGTATAGCAGCACAGCAGCAATGCAAACCACTTTATGATCAGTATTTGAAAATATACTGATGCCTGTCACTCCTGTTTTGCCCTGTAGTTTTTAGTTTTATTCTCCTGCTATCATGAATGACAGCAGGCTTTGCTGCTGTTGCCGGTCGGAAAAATACCCTGCCGGTAACAGGTGGAATAAGTTATAATGCAAATGAAAAAACCAAACCGTCATGAAACCTGCCTTCTGTTATACAGTTCTCTTCCTGCTTTTATTATCCTGTAAGAAATCTACAAACTTTGTAATAGTTCCTGCTCAAACATCTGCATTCTCAATTAAGATTGACCAGGTAATCAATGATTCATCCATCGTTTTAAAATGGAGTAAATTCAATGAACAATTTCAAAAATATCGCCTGGTACGTACGGCTTCTTATATAAGAAACGGCGTATTCGGAACTTATATTGAAGCTGTTGATTCCAGCAAAGATGTGAATCACGTAAGTTTTACAGAAACTAAAATGCCCTTTGCAGGTTCGATTTCATATGATATTTATGCAATAAATGATACTACCCGCTCTTATTATTTTGGAATCGCTGCATCAGCCCGCATCAACTATCAAAGGCCAAATGGACCGGTCAAAATAACACCCGTTGATGTACTGATCGATAAAGAAACTAAAAAACTGTATATCACCGAGCAGAAAAAAGTAATGGTGGTGGACTATAATACAGGAAGGCAAATCACATCAAAAGATTTTACTGTAACAACCGGGTATTGCAGCCTGGGAAAGTTTAATGGTACTCCGGAATTGTATGTACCGTTGAATGATGGATGGCTTCAGATACTGGATGCAGCTACGCTGGAGCTAATAGATAAAATTTATGTAGGAGGTTTTGGCATTGCCTCTGTTATTGCCGCCAACGGTAAATTGTTTATTTCTTCATCTGATCAGATATCTTCCTACGACAATTGTTTAAAAGTGTACGACCGGGCTGCAAAGAATTTGATTGGAAGAACCGGCGACTGGACCCAAACCCGGCTGCTGTATCTGGAAGGTTCAGCAACTGAAATGATTGATCTTACAATCAATCTTATGCCAATTGATCTTAATTACTACCAGTTTAGTGCGACAGGGGCTCCTTTAGTAAAAAAGGCAGATTCCTATCATGGCGATTTCCCGATGGATGCAAATATTGTCCGCTCATTTCCGGATGGCAGTAAGTTTATTACTTCTTCCAGCGGAACCATTTTTAATAAGTCATTGTTATTCGATCGCTATGTGAAACAAAACGGAACCTATTCCGACTTTGCTTTTAACGATATCGGATCGTTAATTTATGCGTCCGATGCCCAGCAAAAAAGGATTGATATTATTTCTTATCCGGCTACTACTAAAATCGGGAGTTTTTCCACCTCCTATTACCCTTACAAAATTTTCAGAGATGGTAATACACTTATTTCTGTAAGTAAAACAGATACCTATTACCAACAGGCAACCTACCTGCTCATTGAAAAAATAAACCTCTGACAGCATGAAAAAAGAACAACTAAACTATTTGTTAGCCGGAATATTATTTCTGCTCATTGTTTTTGCGGCATGCCAAAAAACAGAAACAATAAACATACAGGAGCCAACGCCCTGTTTCGGTATCAAAGTGATGGATCCCTACAGTGCCTATCTAAGGATGGATACGGTAGCCCTACTTGATTCAAACTTTTATTTTAATAATTGTTCAGACAGTGCAACGGCCACTTCATTCCAGTGGAACTTTGGCGATACAGCAACATCGGCTGCACAAAATCCCATACACAAATATTCACAGCGGGGAGATTATGCTGTAACGCTCACTGTATCGAACCAGGGACGGGCTTCTTCAAAAATTCAAAAAAATGTTCATGTCATACTGGGACAGCAGTTCATTTCAATAGCTGGCAAAAACCTGACCGCAACTGCCATAGAGGAAACGGCAACAGGAGATTTTGAACTGCTGGGCATGGTAGATTATACCTATCCTTATTTGTTTCAGCTTGACAGTTTACTGAAACAGAAAACGATGATTGCATTGCCGTTAAACTACAGGCTTAACTCCATGCAAAAAACAAACGATGGAAATTTTATTTTTACCGGTACAACACAGGCCTCTGCTCAATTCAATGAACTCATTAAGATGAAAGCCGACGGCACTTTGCTCTGGAGTAAAGTATTCAATGCTGGTGATAATTACACCTATGCAACACAATCGCCTGATGGTGGCTACATCGTGGTTGGATCAAGATCCGTCAGTAATGTTCCGGTGCTGGTTAAAACTGATAACAACGGAATAGTTCAGAATCAATGGTTGCCAACTATTGACAAAGTACAAAGAATCAGTAATGCAGTTGCTGAACAGGATGGAATTGTGTTTGCAGGCACCACCAACACGAATTATATAGGTTCCGATTCCCTGCTCCTACTGAAAATAGATTACAACGGAAATATGGTATGGAAATCTAAGGTGTACTGGGGATTAAACGCTTCATCGGGCTATTCGAATGTTCGGGTGAGCAAACTGCCAAATGGAAATTATACAGCTTTCAGCCAAAACACGAGAGGAATATTTCTTTTCTCTTCAACCGGAACATTCATCGACAGAAAACTTTCACCCAGTACGATTTTCGACCTGGTAAGTTCAGATGACGGGAACCTTGCTGTATTGCAAACAGAATGGGGCAATGGCTTCAGAGCAATGGTATCGAAAGTAAATCTCGATGGAAGTGTTTCATGGAGCACTTATCCCAACGGGCAGGTGAAGTTAAGTACGGGAGGTATGATGTGTTGCTCCGATTTCTGGCCACAGGGTATTAAAAGACTCAAAACCGGCGGAGTCATTTTCATTGCAACCCGTGTAAACTCCGGAGGAAAGTATGATGCCCTTTTACTTCAATTAGATAATTATGGAAGGCCGAAATGATATGCAAAAATATCCCGGTCGTACAAAATAAAATTTGCAGCCATATGAAAAAGCAGCTTTTATCTGTATTGGTATTGTTTAGTCTTTTGCCATTCATTGAATGCGGCAAAAAAGATCCGGGCAATACAGCACCCACGCCTTCAGCTGCCAAAGGAATCGTAAAAGGTATAGTATATGATGAAAACAACAAACTGCTTTCTGACGCAACTGTTTCCATTTCCGGTAACAACATCAGCCAGGATGTAAAAACTGTTGCAGGCCAATATATGTTCCCTTCATTAAGTACCGGCACCTACAAAATAACAGCAGCAAAAACAGGTTATATTGAAACGACTTCTTCTGTTTCTGTTCAGCAACCTGATACTACATTTAAAGATTTAATTCTAAAAACAGGCACGGCCTTTTTCAATGTATTGTCTGATTCGCTGCTTATTGTCAGCCCCTACGAAAAAAACATTCTTATAAAAATAGTAAGTAATACCGGCTGGGTCATCAGCAGTTCCGACAGCTGGCTAATCCCTTCTTTAACCGCTGGCAGCGGAGAAGACTCTGTAAAAATAAAAATTACTGCATCAACACTTGATACAACAAGGCAGGGGCTTTTGTTGTTACAGGCAGGAAGTTTTAAGCGGACAATAACCATCAGGCAGTTGCCGAACGTGGTTCTTCGTTCAGTAACAGCAATTCCCGGAAACCTGGCTTTAAATATTGCAGACTCTATTGCACTTCAATTTAATCAGCCCGTTACCGTGCAATCATTGTTTCCGGGCAATCAATATTGCCAGAGCGCCATCGGGTACACGTATTCAGGAAATAAGATAACATACAGTTATGCCTGTGCAGATATAGGTGGTGATTATCCGTTTACACTCTCAACAAAAAATGTATTGGGCGATCAGTTTACATTTACCTATACAGCAGGCTTCTATTCAAAAATTTTCAGCTTCACCGGTTATATCCTTGATTACTTCGTCACCGATTCTGATAACTCCTATTGGGTGATGGCTTCTCACCCCAATGCGCTGTATAAAATTGATATGACCACTTTTGAATTAAAAAATAAATATGATTTGCCTGCTGAGCCACTCTTTTTTTCTGTAAGTCCTTACGATAACAGGATCTACCTGGCATACAAATCTGTGCCTAAACTGTATATACTGAATCAGCAGGGCGTTACAGAGAAAATCATTGACATACCAAATGATACGGTGCATGGTTTCAGGGATTACATCTATCCGGCAGAAATTGCATTTGCAAAAAACGGCAAAGGATTATTAGGCTTATCTTCTCTTACTTACTACTATTACTGGCACCCGTATTTTATTGATGCCGCCGACAATCATCGTATCTGGTATTCTAAAAACTCAAGTGAACCTTTTTATCTGCTGAATCCCGCTGCAAACTGGGACAAAACGAAAATAATTGCTACCGGTATTAATCATGATCCAACCATTTTTATACTGGATTGTGATAATATGAATTTCAGTACCTACAAGCCCAAAAACCTGGAACAGGGAAACGGTATCACTGTCAGCAGAACCGATGATAAAATTTATTACATTCCTTCAAGGATAGTTAATCCGTTTACCGGCTTTGAAGCAACTCCCGCAAACATCGGAAGCACTGCTGCTGATTTTCGCTATAATAACAGCAACCCTCTTACATTTTACAATCTGAGAGAGGGAAGAGTGGAATTGATCGATCTTTCAGTTGGCAAATCCCCTATCAGCTACAGCGCTCTCCAGTTCCAGGATATAACAAATACCGTAGATGGAAAATACCTGATCCTCGGCAAACACGATGGCAATTACAATGCAAAAGTTGTACAGGTTCCTGCTTCCTGGTTTAACTATTAGAACGTCGTGAAAGAGTGGAAAAGATTGACCTGATAAACTGCAAATTGTGTTGCCTTCCATCAGTCCGCCTGCTGGTCTCTGAAAGCAATTTTTGTCTTTTCCGGTTGCTGAGCAACAAAGGCAGAGTTCAAACTATTTCCTGTCGGCTAAATGGCAGGAGTTACTTTTATAAATTTAGAATGTTATGCCTCTGTATTATCTGTTTTCGCCAGCGAAGGAGCATAGTACATTACCAGGATTTCCAGTAAAGCAAACACACTTCCTGCAAAGAAAACCAGCAGAATAATATAGCTTGTAATCAGCTTAAATGTATTGGCATTAATGTCACGCTGTTCCCATAAGAATGTTTTGCCCGGCGCACCTCCCAGGTGCATGTATAGAAGTTGATCATCTGCCAGCGAAGGATACTTCTCCCTGAATTTTTCCCCCTGTTTTGAATAGGCATTGGCTTTTACAAGATAACTGGTACTTCCCACCGGGTAACGGTACGGAATAGTTGCATTTAAAAACAGGTTAGTATGATAAAGTGCAGAACCAATAAAGCAGATAAACCCGGCACTGAGCACTGCTTTCAGAATTAGTTTCTGTTTCTTCTTCACCATTCCTTTCAACAGAAAAGAAAGCAGCAGGCTCATGAGTAACGCAACAAGACTTGACAAGGCTATATAATAGCGTTGCATTTCATCAATTTTTAAAAGGAGCGTGAGTGCTCCGCCAAATGCAGCAAACAGAAAAGTGACTAAAACAACTCTTGATTTAAGCAAGGAAAGCAGGCTTACTTTTTTCATACGATGATATTATTGACAGCTGTTAATGAAAAAGATAAGTTTATAAGGTCTTTTGCCAAACAGGCTCCATCCTGTATGTTCATCCTTCGTGGTTTCATTATCTAAAGACTTTATACAGGAAAACCTTGTTCGGTGTGCAACATCTTCAATAAGAAAAACAAACCTGGCTGGCGGAATGGTGGCGGTTGCTACAGATGCAGGCAGGTTACCGGGCTTTGTTGGGAGTTCTTTTTCCAGCTCTGGCGGGTAGTACGTAAGATCAAATATTTTTTCTTCCGGACTGTTTCTCGCCTTCCCCGTAACAGGGTCAATGATAAAAACATAAATATTAAAAGCCCTTGGTTTATTGGCACCGCCAGAATAATTGTAACCAAAGCTTCCGCCTGCAGAGTGGTAAGCACTCTTATTATTGATTGTGGCAATTTCTTCTTTTGTTGTAAAAGCAGCAGGAAGAATCTCCCATGCATCCCGCTTTGCTGTTTCGTTTAATTGTACATAAACGAAATGATCATTGGCAAAATTTGTCTGTTCGGTTATTGAAAGCAGGTCAATGAACTGCGTTAATTCATAAAGAAGTGTATTGCATTTTTTAAAAGTTTCACCCGTGATTCTTTTTTCAGAATTGCTTTTTCGCAAAATTTGCGAAAGCGCCTGCAACTCCCTGTTCATGTAAGAGATGGTTCCTTTACTTGTTCGTTTTGCTTTTGAACTGAAAGAAGCCAGTCGGTTGTTAACGGATGCCAATGATGATTTAAGATGAAATAAATCGCTGTTGCTGACCCCGGTTGATGTTTTGATTTCGTTGGTTGAAAAAAGCATTACCTGTTCAGAAAACTGTTTTCCCGATACAATAAAACCGGCAGATGCAGTGCGGTTTGCTTTTACTTCGGCTTTATGTGATCTGCGGAACTCTTTACGGACTGTACGGTTGGGTTTCGTGAATTTGGGTAATAACAATGGATAATTGGAGGGAATATTTTTTTTTGGATCAAGACCTGGGTTTAAGGCATAAATCAGATCATACGCATCCTTGTTACGGAAAATGCGTTGACCCTTCAGCTTCCGCTCAATCAGTACTTCAGTAGCAGGTGTATCAATGACCGGCTTACTTACTGCAACAGAGGTTTTGAGGTAAATGATAAGTGCCGGGCCTGAAGAACGGTAAACAGAATCGCCTGTGTATTCCGGGGATACATATGTTTCAAAGAAAAGTTTTGATACTTCGATCCTGTATCGCTTCGAACGGATAGAAGCCAGTTTGAAATTGCCGCCTTCATCTGTTTTCACTGTCTGTACAGCGCTGTTACTGTTGATATCGATGATGACAACGGTAGCATTCTTAACGGGGTCTTTTGTGCCTGTAACAAATACACGGCCGCTGTTTGATTGTGCATATAACTGTTGAATACAGGCTGTAAGAAAAAAATACATCCGGCAATAGCGGAGCAGTGTTTTCATTTGTAATCCATTTGCAGTTAAAAATTGCGGTCGCAGTGTCAGAGCAGGAAACTGAAAACTTAGTTAGCAAGTGCATCAACGATTTTTCAGGGGATAATTTTCTTCTTACAAGTTGATAATAAATATTGTAAAATGCAAGGCTTTGAAGAAATAATGAGGCTGCACTGCCAGGCCCTCTTTTAAGTTCTCAGGCTAGTCCCGGCAATAGCTATTGTGCAGTGGGTGCCGGACTCGCCGTTCAAAGTTGGATGCATGTCTTCTGATTACGTCGAGTCAGGCGGCTAAGCTTTGGCTCAATGCCGGGACTCGCCTGAGACATCTTTTATAGAATCATTTGTTTTTTAAAGAGACTCGTGTGGAAAGAAGATGAAGTGATTGCCGTGGTTGTAAATCAGCAGCATTGTTTTGTGCCAGACATTGTGCGATAGCGCCCGAAAAGCGGCTCTGCATTTTTTTGCCTTTCGGAAATGGAAGAACAGGCAGCAGCAAAAGGGAACTGTGGGGAATAATAAACAGAAATACCCTGAGTTGCAAACTCAGTACAGCTATTCAATTTTATATTATTTATTGAACATTACAGACAGCTGGGAGACGTATCCACGACTGAGAAATCTCATTATTATAAGCCCCTACTAATTATCAGGCCTATTTCACATGGTTCCAAAGCTAATCGTTCGTAAAAATGCTTAGCTGCATTAACTGTAAATCAGCTGCCTGTAATGATTACTCTCACAGTTGAGCATGATGAATATCACAAAGTGGTTTAATAACAGACCATAAATTGCTCTGGCAAAAAAACGATGCTCTCAATACTGAAATGCCATAACCTGCACTGTATCAATTGCAGGACACAGACTCTTCATGCATTGCCTGCATCCCTTCTTCGTCTGGTAATATCATAAAATATACATTATCAAAACACTCAAAAAACTCTACAACAGGAGGACCATAATTATGAAGAAACGAATTGGCATTCTAACAGGTGGTGGTGATGTGCCCGGTTTAAATCCGTGCATTAAAGCAGTGGTAAACCGTGCAATTGATGAAGGATATGAAGTGGTTGGTATCCGGCGTGGCTGGGGCGGACTGCTGGAACTGGATGCATCGAACACTGACTCAATTAACAAACATACCGAGGTGCTCACCCGTGAAAAGGTTCGCACCATTGACCGTACAGGCGGTACCATTCTGCATACCAGCCGTACCAACCCGGGTAAGGTAAAAGCGAAAGCAGTTCCTGAATTTTTAAAGGACCCAAATCATCTTGATGCGGAGGCAGCCGATTCCAGTCTGCGTGATTTTACACCGCATGTAATGAAGAACCTCGAACTGTTGGGTGTTGAAACCTTAATCCCCATTGGTGGTGATGATACTCTCAGCTATGGTGAGCGTTTGCACCGTGAAGGAATTAAAGTGGTTGCCATTCCAAAAACAATGGACAACGATGTGTATGGAACGGATTACTGTCTTGGTTTCAGCACAGCTATTACACGCAGCGTTCAGTTTATTCACCAGTTGCGTACCAGTACAGGTTCACATGAACGTATTGCTATTATCGAATTATTCGGACGTAACTCAGGTGAAACAAGTTTAATCAGTTCTTACCTCGCCGGTGTTGATCGTGCATTAATTTCAGAAGTACCATTTGATCCTGAAAAACTGGCCGAATTAATTATGAAAGATAAAAGGGATAACCCAAGCAACTATGCAATGGTTTCTGTGAGCGAAGGCGCACACATGGTTGGCGGTATGGTGGTTGAATATGGTGAAACAGATGCTTACGGTCATCAGAAATTAGGTGGCATTGGCGAAATAACAGGTCAGGCATTGAAGAAGATCACCGGTGAAGGCATCATCAATCAAACAGTAGCTTATCTCATGCGTTCAGGCGCACCCGATGCGCTTGACCTGATGATGGCTACGAACTATGCAAACCTCGCTGTCAGTCTCATCAAGGATGGAGCGAGCGGTCGTATGGTAGCTTTGCGTGAAGGTAAATACACACATGTTCCAATGAGTATGGTTACCAGCGGAGTGAAACGTGTGGATGTAGATGAGTTTTATGATGTTGCCCAGTACAGGCCAAGAATCCGAAGTGTGTTGGGTAAACCGATGTTCCTGTATTAAGTGAGTGCCATGGTTCGTGAGTCACGAGCCATCTAATAAATAAAAAATAACTTATAATTACTTTTAAAAACGATTATCATGCCCGTTAAAAAATTAACCGAACTGCTTGGCGACAAAGCAGAGTATTTATTGAATCATCAGTCAAAAACAATTTCAAAAGACCAGTTACATCTGCCCGGTCCTGATTTTATAGACCGCATCTGGATAAACAGCGATCGCAATCCGCAAGTGTTGCGCAACCTGCAAGGGATGTATAATAACGGACGCTTAGCCAACACCGGTTATCTCTCCATTCTTCCTGTTGACCAGGGTATTGAACACAGTGGTGGTGCTTCCTTTGCAAAGAACCCCATCTATTTCGATCCTGAAAATATTATCAAACTTGCAATGGAAGGCGGCTGCAATGCAGTAGCAACTACTTACGGCGGCCTGGGTTTTATGGCAAGAAAATATGCACATAAAATTCCTTTTATTGTGAAAGTAAATCACAACGAGTTCCTCACCTACCCTAATAAATTCGACCAGCTCATGTTTGCTTCTATCAAACAAAGCTGGAACTTAGGTGCTGCTGCTGTTGGTGCTACCATTTATTTCGGCAGTGATGAATCTGCAAGACAGATACAGGAAGTGAGTAAAGCATTTGAAATGGCACATGAGCTCGGCATGGCTACTATCCTGTGGTGCTATCTCCGTAACCCTGCATTCAAAACAAAAGAAAAAGATTTTCATGTATCAGCCGATCTTACCGGTCAGGCCAATCATTTGGGTGTAACTATTGAAGCTGATATCATCAAACAAAAATTACCGGAGAACAATGGCGGTTATCTTGCACTCAATACAAAAGAATCTGCCTACGGTAAAAATGATAAACGCATTTATGAAGAGCTCACCACTGATCACCCGATTGATTTGTGCCGTTACCAGGTAGCCAACTGTTACATGGGCCGTGCCGGATTGATCAACAGTGGCGGTGCATCATCAGGTGCAAGTGATATGGCCGAAGCAGTTGCAACAGCTGTAGTAAACAAACGGGCAGGTGGTATGGGACTTATCAGCGGACGTAAAGCCTTCCAGCGCCCAATGAAAGAAGGTGTGGAAATACTGAATGCCATACAGGATGTGTATCTGGATAAGGAAGTAACGATAGCTTAAAGCACTGCTCTGTATTTTTCTAAATCCCGTTTAGTAAAACGGGATTTTTTTTAACCATCGACACTTGTTATAGTGTTTGTGAAAATATCCTTGCAGGAAGCTTGGGCTTTTGTATTAAATTTAGATGGAGAAAGAATTAGTTTTTATACAAATAACAGCGTCAAGAAAAGCATTGAGCGGAATGCAGATAGCCTATAAAAATTACAGTAACCACTAGTTGACAATGAAGAAATATAAAGTCGTACTTATTTCAATGAGTGGTGTAAGGGTTTACAATAAGAAACTTCTTGACCTTGGATTGACGCTTCCTGGATTTGTTGACAGAAGCAAAGTTATCGCCAGTTTACCAAGTTTAGGACTTTTGACACTTGCATCTCATACACCTGAAAACTGGGAAGTAGTCTATAAAGAATTAGACGACTACACAGACAGCGACCTTGAAGAAATTATTAATTTAACCCCAAATCTTATTGCTTTTTCTTCTTTGACTGCGAGAATCAATGAAACTTACCTACTTTCAAACAAATTCAGAAAATTAGGTTTTAAAACTACTATTGGTGGACTTCACGTTTCTGCGTTGCCAGAAGAGGCAATGAAATATGCTGACTCTATCATCCAGGGAGAAGGTGAACTGATTTGGGAAACATTACTTCAAGACTTTGAAAATAATCAGCTCAAACCACTTTACAGCTCTATAACAAACAGAAATTTTACATTTCATTTAAACGCTTCAAAAATTCCAAAATATGAGTTGCTCGATATTCCAAAATACAATCGTTTGACAATTCAAACCACTCGTGGTTGTCCTTTACATTGTAGTTTTTGCGCTGCTTCACGAACAATAAGTTCATACAAAAAGAAACCAATTGAACAAATTGAAAGAGAATTAAACAAAATATTTGAAGTTTGGGACAGACCTTTTATTGAGCTTGCAGATGACAATACATTTATTGACAAGGTTTGGTCAAAGGAGCTCTTAAAATTATTCAGCAAATACAAAATGAAATGGTTTACAGAAACAGACATTTCAGTTGCTTATGATAATGAACTTTTGGAGTTATTAGCAAAATCAAATTGTGCTCAAGTATTAATCGGTTTTGAAACAAGCAAAGCAGAAGGGCTTGTTGGAATAGATAGAGAAAATTGGAAATTCAAACAGTTTGACAATTATTTAAATGCCATAGACAAAATTCAATCTTACGGAATTTCAGTAAATGGTTGCTTTATTTTAGGATTTGACAATGATACAACGGCAACTTTTAAGGAAACAGAGCTATTTATCAAAGAGAGTAATTTATCTGAAGTTCAAATTACTTTACTAACTCCATTTCCTAATACAAATTTGTACAATCAACTAAAAAAAGAGAATAGATTATTATCTGAAAACTATTGGGATAAATGCACACTGTTTGATGTAAACTTTATTCCCAAGAATTTTACAGCAGCAGAACTAGAAAATAACTTTCAAGAATTAATGCAAAATGTATATGCAGTGGATGCAGTTAAAGAAAGGAAAGAAAAATTCAAACAAGTTTTGAGAAACAAAGCTAATTTTCAAACAATATGACCATCGTACAAACTATTTCTAGATTACTTACATTTAGAATTACAAGAGAAGAAATTTTGAATTTCAATAAAAGCCATTTTATTGTTGGGCTTGCCGGAACTTGGATAGTTGGAATGGGCAGGTATTGGGATGATAAGGGGGCAAGCCTATTACAGCATTTAGGGCTAGGTTCTGTAATTTATATTTTTGTTTTAGCTGCCTTTATTTGGGTTATACTCAAACCATTTTTTATTGAGGATTGGAATTATTTCATTGTACTTACTTTTATTGGACTAACTTCTTTCCCAGCAATTTTTTACGCAATTCCAGTAGAACGTTTTTTTAAAGTTCAGACTGCAAACACAATGAATGTTTGGTTCTTGGCAATTGTCGCTGCCTGGAGACTTGGATTACTTTATTATTTCCTTAAACATTTTACAAAGCTTGGTGTAGGAAATATTTTGACTGTTACTCTAATGCCGATTTGTTTAATCATTTCAGTATTGACAATGTTAAATCTTCATAGAGTTGTTTTCGAGGTTATGGGAGGTATAAGAAACCCTTCTCCTCACGACAGTTCATATTTAGTGCTTATGCTTTTGACAGGTTTTTCAGCTATTCTGACACCAATATTATTAATAGCATATGGAGTTGGTATATATGAAAGATACAGGATGAGAAAGAAGCACTAACACAGACTCCGTTTGCAGCTATACCGGCAGACGCATTTTTTTATCGGTTGGTATCACTACCAACCGAACCCGCTGGTAAATTCTGTGCTATAAACAAATAAAAAAAGTGACCCGTTACCGGGCCACCTCTTTGTACCAAATAATAATCGATTATAATCAGTTCATCAGAACCTGTCAAGATTCATCACCTTGTTCCATGCAGCTACAAAGTCTTTTACAAACTTTTCTTTACCATCTGCACAACCATACACTTCAGCAACAGCACGAAGTTCTGAATTAGAACCAAAGATGAGATCAGCACGGGTGGCTGTCCACTTCACTGCACCTGTCTTACGGTCAGTACCAATAAATCCCTGTTGTACAGGATCGGCCGCTTTCCAGGTAGTACCAAAATCGAGCAGGTTCACAAAGAAATCATTGGTAAGTGCTTCAGGTGTTTTGGTAAACACACCATGTTGTGATCCGTCGAAGTTGGTATTGAGTACACGCATGCCAGCAACCAGCACCGTTAGTTCAGGAGCGGTTAATGTTAACAGCTGTGCCTTATCAACCAGCAGTTCTTCAGACATTGCAGTTGCACGCTTACTTAAGTAATTGCGGAAACCATCTGCAACCGGTTCAAGTACGGCGAATGATTCTACATCGGTTTGCATTTGTGATGCATCGGTACGTCCGGGTGTAAAAGGAACTGTTACAGTATGTCCTGCATTCTTTGCAGCCTGTTCAACTGCTGCACATCCTGCCAATACAATCAGGTCGGCTATTGAAACCTGTTTACTTCCACTGTTGAATTCTTTCTGAATAGCTTCGAGTGTATCTAACACATTACTTAATTGTGCCGGATTGTTTACTGCCCAGTACTTCTGAGGCGCAAGACGGATGCGTGCACCATTGGCACCACCACGTTTATCTGAACCACGGAAGGTGGATGCAGATGCCCATGCGGTTGATACTAATTGAGAAACAGATAATCCGGAAGCAAGAACCTTACTCTTGAGTTCAGCGATATCTTTATCATTAATCAGTTCATGTGTAACTGCCGGAACAGGATCCTGCCAGATCAGTTCTTCTGCAGGAACTTCAGGGCCTAGATAACGGGCTCGTGGTCCCATATCACGGTGAGTAAGTTTAAACCATGCACGTGCAAACGCATCTGCAAATTCATCCGGGTGTTCAAAGAAATGCCGGGAGATTTTTTCGTAAACAGGATCTACTTTCAACGCAAGATCAGCTGTCAGCATAAATGGCTGATGGCGTTTGGAAGGATTATGTGCATCGGGCACAGTACCTGCACCTGCATCTCCTTTTGGTTTCCACTGATGTGCTCCGGCAGGGCTCTTGCTGAGTTCCCATTCGTAGCCAAACATATTTTCAAAATAATTGTTGCTCCATTTTGTTGGTGTTGTTGTCCAGGCTCCTTCCAAACCACTGGTAATGGTGTTTTCTCCATTACCACTTCCAAATGTATTCTTCCATCCGAGACCCTGTTCTTCAATACCTGCAGCTGCAGGTTCTTTACCTACATATTTACCGGGATCAGCAGCACCATGTGTTTTACCGAATGTATGTCCACCGGCAATCAATGCCACTGTTTCTTCATCGTTCATTGCCATGCGTCCAAAGGTTTCACGGATATCACGTGCTGACGCAAGTGGATCAGGATTTCCGTTTGGTCCTTCCGGATTCACATAAATCAAACCCATTTGTACAGCACCCAACGGATTTTCTAATTCACGATCGCCTGTATAACGCTGATCGCCCAGCCATTCCTTTTCAGCGCCCCAATAAATATCTTCTTCAGGTTCCCATACATCTTCACGACCACCACCAAAACCAAAGGTTTTAAAGCCCATTGATTCAAGTGCACAGTTACCTGTAAGGATCATCAGATCGGCCCAGGATAATTTCTTACCATATTTCTGTTTAATGGGCCACAATAATAAGCGGGCCTTATCGAGATTTGCATTATCGGGCCAGCTGTTAAGAGGCGCAAAACGTTGTGTACCTGAACCACCGCCACCACGACCATCACTGATGCGGTATGTCCCTGCACTGTGCCAGGCCATACGGATAAAGAAGGGACCATAATGTCCGTAATCGGCGGGCCACCAGTCCTGTGATGTTGTCATCAAATCAACAATGTCTTTTTTTACGGCAGCAAGGTCGAGACTCTTAAACTCTTCGGCATAATTGAACGACTCTCCCATTGGATTGGAAAGTGTAGAATTTTGACGAAGGATATTTAATTTCAACTGATTGGGCCACCAGTCACGGTTTCCTGTACCACTGCCTGCGCTTTGTTTGAGTTCCCCGCCATGAAACGGGCACTTGGCTTCACCGTTAACATTGTAACTTGTTGTACCTGCTGCTTCAGTGAGATGTTTGTCCTGATCCATATGTGATTGTTTTTATTTTTTTAGCTTGGGGGGCTAAATTAACGATGAATTTATCAGCGAGCTAATCTATTTAATTTATTTTATCATAGATAAAAACTATGACCTCCTTCTGGCATTGGTCTTACGCAGATTTCCCATTCCAAATGATTTAACCCTGATTGTATCAGTGAAACAGAATTACCGCAATTGAATTCATACAACAAGAGTTCATAAAAGCTGACTTGTTCAATCAATCAACTTTCTCTGCAATTAAATTTCAGTCTTAAATAAAAAACAATATATTACTGCATCAATTATTTTTCTGTAACAGGAACCATCATTGTGTTCAACTGTTTGACCAATCCCCTCCCTTAGAATTGCATTCTTTTTTTTCATCATTAAACAGCATCATTATGTCAAATGTAGATTTAGTGAAACAGGCCTATGGCCATTTTGCAACAGGTAATGTTCCCGGAGTACTGGGCCTCTTTGATCCCGCCATTGAATGGAACGAATGCAAGGGCATGCCATTTGTAAAAGACAATGGTCTTTATATTGGACCGGAAGCGGTTGTAACAAATGTATTCATGCATCTGCCGGTTAGCTTTGATGGATTCAATATTGACGTAACTGAAATCTTCGGGGCAGATAACAAAGTAGTGATGGTTGGTTATTACCAGGGTACAAATAAAGCAACAGGTCATGCTTTTAAAGCCAATGCCACACATGTATGGACTGTAACAGACGGAAAGCTTTCGCACTTTTTCCAGGCAGTGGATACGGCAGCAATTAACAGTTAACTATAACAGGATATTTTTTTCACAAGGAATTTGGAGATGACCCTCTCCTGATTCCCTTTCTGGAGAGATTGGCATAGTAAGAGAAAAAGTACAACCACTGTTGAATAAAAGCAGCAGTACTTTTTTTTTAGCTATCATGCTTCTGACGTGCAGACAGCAGGCGTATTGATATGCTTTTAAAATAGCTTCACGTCTCTTAAAGAGGCACTTCAATTTCCAGTCCTGTACCTTTCCCGGGTTCAGAATAAATAAATAGTTTACCACCGGTTTCAGTAATACGTTGTTGCATATTCCGTAAACCATTTCCGAAATTATTCTTTTTCTCTATAACAAATCCTGAACCATTGTCTTTTACAGAACAACACAGCCTGTTTGCAAACAGTGATATGTTAATCTCCACATTTTCTGCACCGGCATGTTTCACTATATTATGGAGTGCTTCTTTTATTACCATAAAAACATGCGTTCTTACTTCATGTGAAATAATTAATTTTTCTGCTGTTTCGGGAAGATTGAATACTATAGAAATACCATACAGTTCAAGATATTCAAATGAATATTCCCGCAGGTATGCCAGTAAACCTTCGAGGCTGTTGTTGATGGGGTTCAATGCCCATATAATATTTCCAATATTGCTGACGATTGATCCGGTGGAATCTCTGATAATATCAAGATCTTTCATGATATTCATGTCCGTTTGAAACTGCTGTTTCAAATTTGCACAGGTAATTGAAATCTTTGAAAGCTCCGATCCAAGATCATCATGCATATCACGGGCAATACGGTTCCGTTCTTTTTCCATCACTTCACGTTGTTCCAGTTGCTGGGTCATGGATGAAATCATTCCGGCAAGTGATTCAAACATATCGATATTTGCTTCAGAAAGCGGGCTATAAGATATGGTATTAGACTCCTCCTGTTTACCAACAAACAACGCTCCCCACAGCTGTTGATTTTTTACCATTGGAGTAAGAATAAAATGAGGCGGCAACAGTTTACTTTTTATCAATTGTTCATATTCAGCCGGTATCTTTTCGCTGTTAACCAAAATAGATTTTTTCTCCAGTAAAAATTCATCACTAAAGGAAAAATCGGCAGTACACAGTTTTGAGCTTTCCTCCTCAGTAAACCCTTTACACAAAATCGGTTTCAGCTCCTTTTTTCCGGGAATAATTTCAAATAGAATCACCCTGTCTAAAAACATTTGTGATAAAATGCTCTCTGCAAATTGTTCATACAACTTATCCCTGCTTGAATAAAAACTGAAAGACCGCTGGATATCTGCAATGATCTGAAAACCGTTAATATATTTTTTGCAAATATTGCTTAATTGAGTGAATGCATACTGGTTACTCAAAGCATCGCCTGAAAGACTGTCAACCTGCCTTTTATAATAAACAAGTTCTTTTTCCAGTTGCTGCAGTTTGTCTGTATTTGTATTCATTCTTATTCTTCAGTTAACAGGCAAAGAACTCCCGTCCAGTCAAGCGCCTGTAAATGATTACTCAGTCTGGCAACTTCCACTCCAGAATAAAACCCCGTAAATGGAACATTATCTCCAATAATTTTCTGCACTTCCGTTACATCTTCCAGCTCTCCTCCTGCAAAAGGTTTTGCTCTTCCTGCGCAATTAATATAAAAATATAAAAGTGGTTTTTTATTCTCCGATTTTTCCTTCAGCAGATTAATGCCCGTTTGAATATAATTAAGATTGATACTGCGATGCATCAACTGTACTTCATCCCCTGCTTTCAGATCAGGCTCAAACATCACCAATGCTTTTTGATTTGCATCAATGGCTAAGCATAAACGATTGGCATAATCTATTTCATTATATTCCCCATACTTATCACCCCTGTTGAGACCAAGCGTTACAAAAAAAGGAAATTCATTCCATGGTATTTTATTGTTACTGCCAAACAATTCATCTATCACATCAAGAGCCGGCCTGTTATCAATTTCATATACAACGGGACCTTCAGCCCGTGTAATGGTTTTATAACTGCTGCCGGGCTTACAACCATGCATAATGGTATTATGCATCCTGCAATTTCCACTGATCAGCAATGCCAGCACATGATGCCGCAATACCCTGTCATTCAAAAACAGAAAACTGGTTGCCAGCCTTACATCTCCCAACATCCCTGCGCCTGTGCAGCAGATAGCAGGATCTACCTGTTCTTCAATTGCAGCAAATAAAGGTGTTGCAAAATTCAGCATTGGTGGATTGATTCCTTTTAGTGTATCATAAAAAATAATCAACCCCTGATCATTACCAGTAGCTGCCGCATGTATCTGTTTACCGATAGCTGTACCGGCAGCATATTCATTGATATCTAAATCGGGCTGGGAAAATAATTGAAATTGGATAGTGTCTGATGAAAATGCCGTTACGCTTCCTTCATATTCCCCGTAACTCAACTCCTTATTTGTAAAAACGCCAATAGCAGCACCGCCAACCAGTGGAGTATTGCCTGTAACAGATCTCACACCTGCTAAAAATTGTTCAGGATCATGTTTACCACAGCAAAAAATAATGATGAGGCTGGGCGGAGAACTATCCAGCTGTGCAACAGCAATTGCGGAAGATTCAACTCCTGCACTAAATGAATCAGGTTTACCGCTGAATCCTATTCCCGTTTTTGCCGGCATTGTTATGATTTAAACAGAAGATAGTTGTTTTACCTGTTATAACTGTTTTTATTTAGTGAACCAATGCTTATATAACATTAAAACACAATATTCGTTTTTGTTTCCGGTTGTATACTACTATTATACTATTGCTATTACCGTATTCTTAGCTGATATTTGAACTATGCCAATCGGTTCCTTAGCCATAATAGAAGATAATGACAAGATCAGAGACTACCTGCTTCATTTAATTACGAATGCATTTCCCGAAACAGAAACAACTGCCTATCCAAATGCAGAAGATGCATTTAATACCTTACGGTATAAACCAACAGACATGGCTTTGTTTGATATTGAACTCCCCGGCATGAGCGGAATTGAATGCATGTATAAATTAAAAGCCATCCATCTGCACATACAATGTATGATGCTCACAGTATTCGACGATGCTGAAAATATCTTTAAAGCAATTAAAGCAGGTGCCAACAGCTATATGCTGAAAAATTCCCCTCCTGAAAAAATTATTGAAGCCATCAATGATCTTTATAACGGCGGATCGCCTATGAGCAGCCAGATAGCAAGAAAAGTAATTGAGTCTTTTCAGCAATCCGGTAACAGCAAAAACGAGTCATACCATTCACTCAGCAGAAGGGAACAGGAAATAATACAGGTGCTGGCAAAAGGATTTCGTTATAAGGAAATTGCTGATCAGCTGTTTGTATCACCTGAAACCATCCGTACACATATCCGCAATATTTATGAAAAGCTCCAGGTAAATTCCAGGTACGAAGCGCTGAAAAAAACAGGTTTAATCTAACTGCAAATCTTTCCTCTTTTTTTAAAAACAGTTCCTGCTGTTATACAAATCCACTTTGCTGCAAGCAACCTGCAGATGATTTTCTTTGCAGAAATTCTGATTCAACAAAACAGCAACCTGAAAATAATTACTACTTTTTTCACTCATTGAGGCATTCCGATCTCCTGTACTTTACATCAGTAAATAAACTGATAAATAAAAAACATGAAACAACTACAATTCACTTTAATGGTTCTGGCAATCGTTTTAGTTACTGCCTGTAAAAAAACAAAAACTCCGGCTAATGAAACTTACACCTGCACAACCTGCAAAACAGTGCCCGATGCAAAGGCTGCCAATGATGCCAGCAGCAAGGGTATTTATAAAGGTGTGGTGATCGGCTCTTCCGGAACAATTACGTTTGATATTGCAAACAATGGTAACACCATCACTTCAGTAATGATTATTGATGGCATCACTGTAAATCTTACTTCAGCAGTTACATGGGTGGCAGGACAGGCTTATGTTGCAGATTTTACAGGAACGTTAAATGGATCTCCGGTAACGATTCGTTTTTCTGTTGGCCTTAGTGGTGCAACACCAACAGTTACCTCATCAACAATACCCGGGCATCCGAATGCTTCCTTAACCATTGTGAAAGAAACCTCAACCGGCCTGGTAGAATGTTTTGAAGGCACTTACTCTACCACGTTACCTGAAACCGGAACACTGAATATCATTCTTTCAAGAACCTTGAGTTCATGGTCGGCTGTTGCCAGGAAAACAGGAACCACCGCCTCAGGAACAGTTGGCAATGGCAGTATCGTTAATAATAAACTGATTGATCCTGCACAAAACAACAATTCCATCGGTACAATAAATGCAGATAAATTAGATGGTTTGTTTGTTGATGGAAATAGTAAAACAGTAACTGTTACCTGCAAGCGTACTCTGTAAAATTATTTTACTTTTTTTGACTGCTGAAAATATATAAACCACAGCAGATCTGTCAGCAAACGAACATTTAAATTTAAAAAAATGAGACAACTTTTTTCTTTGCTATTACTTACCGGAATACTTTTTTCCTGCAGTCAGTCAACACCAGAAACTATAATCGTAAAAGCCCCGGTTGATTCGTTAATTACAAACTGGAGCAACAGCTGGAACAGCCATGACTCAGCAGCTGTGAGGAATTTGTTTACAGAAGATGCATTGTTGATAGATGATGATTTTATTGCGGTTAATGCAAATGAATTTTCTGCCAAATGGATACATCCGAATATTAAACTGGTAACAAATCTTAGAACAACCAAACTGCAGGATTGGTCAACAAACGACAGAGCAGGTTATACAGGTAAATATGAATTAGATGTTGTGGTAAAAGATTCTGTTGTTGCAAAAGGTAAAGGCGTATTCACTGTAAACTGGATAAAAACAGAAAAAGGTGATTGGAAAATTACCACTGCCAATATTCATTCTTTTGTTGAAAATAAATAAAGAAACACTATTAAGACTCCTGAATAAAATTCTTTTTAAAACTATAAAAAAAAGGCATGAAAAGCAAAATACTTCTCCTTCTCTTTCTTTGTTCTTCCCTGAACTTTTTAAAAGCACAGGTAAAAGTTGTGGAAGGAAAAAATGGCAAGTGGGGATTGATGGATGGTTCAGGAAAAATGATCACCCCGAGTATCTATCAGCTGATTGGGAATAATGGCAAATTCTCGGAAGGACTGCTTGCGATTGTACTAAACAAAAAAAGCGGATATATTGATACCACAGGCAAAGTAGTCATTCCAACAAAATATGATGAATGTAACCCTTTTAAACATGGAACTGCCACCGTTTGGGTTGGAGAGAACTGCGGATTAATTGATAAGACAGGAAAGATAATAATCCCGGTAAAATATAGTCTGGTAGATGACACATGGGACAAAGCTATAGTTCAGGTTTCTATATACAATAAAACTACTGAAAGGGCGAAGTTTGGACTCTTTACAAGGAGTGGAAAAGTACTCTTACCTGTTTCTTACGATGAAATCGGAAATATAATAAACGGAATTGCTATGCTTAAGCAATTAAAGCATTATGGTTATTACTTCGTAGATACAAAAGTTATCATCCCTTGTAAATATGATGAAGCCAACAACTTTACTGAAGGATTCGCTGCTGTAGCTGTAAATAAAAAATGGGGTTATATTGATGTTAATGGAAAAGTTGTTATTCCATTTGAATATGATATTGCCCGGCCTTTACAGGATGGCTATGCTGAAGTAATGAAAAAAGGAGTAAGCAGCATTCTATCGAAACAAATAAAGACCACAACCAAAACCAGTGGCGTGAAGGAATTTGAACTTGTGAGTACAAGCCTGCAAAGCATACCTCTTCCTTCAATAGAAAGCGAAGTTATACCGGGCATTACCATGAAAGTGCCGACCTATTTAAAACAGCAGGGTGGTGACTTATATGGGCATATAAGTATATATTCAGATGGCTCCACTTTCCTTTATTTTAAGAAGGACGATGATAAAAGAGCGATAAGTTACCTGAATGCAATGTTGCTATTTAAACAATGGAAAACAAGTGTTGGGTTTATAGAAGAGGGACGTATTAATTATTCTTCGCCATCAAAAATAGCATTCGTTGGCTTTTATGGTTTGCAGCCTGACCCGCTTCATAAATCGGATTATACAGATGAAGCATACATCTTTTTTACTAAGCCGGGTGAAAGAAAAGATTGCTGGATTATTCATTACAGATTAGGCAAAGGGAATCTTATACAAATTGAGAAGGACATTGAACGTATCTTAGAAACAGTAAAAGTAAAATAATCAAATAGAAAATGTACATGTGACTGCTGATTCAACCCCGATTGCATCGGGGAAAAAGAATCACTTCACTCAAATAAAAAAGACGAAGCAATTTTCACTGCTTCGTCTTTTCAGTATTAATAAAATATATGTTATCTAGGTAACGTAATTGTTTGACTAAATGGACCCACAGTTAATAAAGCAAGGTTATCGCAGGTACCATCTCCGAAATTTAATGTACCTGAGATTCCATTATAGGTAAACTGCTCAATACCTGATGAAATGTTGCGGCATGTTCCTGCTTTTAAAAGTGGTGTTGTAATGTTCACTGTAAGACTGTTACCTGCAGAAGAAGTAGTGATGCCATTTCCTGTTACAGAAAAATTATCATCTGCAAATGTCACAGTACTGCTTCCTGCTGTTTGTGCAAGTGTATGCGTTCCTGTATACGTGTACCAGGTTGTTCCATCGGGGTAAGTAAGTTTTCCGTTGCTTACCTGCCTGGTGAAATTCAATCCTGTTCCACCATTGTTAGTGATCAGGTAATTACCTTCCAGTTTAAATCCGTTCACAGAATAGTTATCAAAACTTACAGCAAGGGTTGTTCCCGATGTACGAATTTTGCCGCTCAATACAGCAATCAACTTTCCCTTCCTGAGAACTCCATTAGTGCTGGTACAGCCTGCACCGAAATCAATGGTCATTGTTTTGGGGAAAGTGGTAAGGTCGGCCGGGCTAAGTGTTACTGTGGCGCAACTGCCTATTCTGGCAGCGGAAGTTTCCCTGCCGGCAACACTGTTGCTTTCACCATCCTGTAACACCACATCAAAAGCATCATCGTAAAGTGTTTCAGAAGTACCGTTTGCAATAGACAGGGCTATCGCATCTGTTGGCTTTGTATCGATAGCCTCTTTTACCTTTTGACAGGAGAAAAAGGCAACGGCAATTGTAAGGGTTAAAATCCCAATTGTTTTCATGACTGTTGTTTTACTTTTCATAGTACGATCTTTAAAAAGGTTTGTTTGTGAATAAACAGGCAATGCATCATTGCCCGGGGTATGCACCGAAACCTTAAACGCTGAAATATCCTTTGGAATTGTTCCATAGGTTTTTTTTTGCTTTGGCTGCAGCTGATTCCCGTCATCAGACTGATGCAAAGGAATAGGTTTAAAGCACCCGCTGCTTTACAGAAGCTCCTGCAATTGTTTCAGAAAAGAGGCCGTATTGTAATTGGCCACCCCTTCATGTTTAAATACAATTTTTCCCTCTTTATCAAGTATAATTGTAGTGGGCAGTGTGCCGCTGTACATGGCATCAGGTATATTTGCTGAGCGTGTATACAAAGGAATGGTTAATTTATCCTTTTTAAGATAGGCAACCGCTTTCGCCTGGTCATCATCTTCATTGATAAACAGAAATACATACCGGTCATCCTTACCCAGTTTTTTATACAGTGCTTCCAGCGAAGGCATTTCAGCCCGGCATGGAGCACACCAGGATGCCCAGAAATTTACAAAAACGACTTTCCCTTTTAAATCGGCAGTAGACATCGTTCTTCCTTCCGCATTGGTAAAAAGGAATGAACTGTTAGAGCTTTCATTCTTTGCAGCATCCTTTTTGATTTCTGCTTTAAATAACCCAACAGAAAACAAACGTTGCAGCATCCATGCTTTTGCATCGGGACTGAAGAACATCAGCAATACAAATGCAATAAGCAGAACATTGATCCATTGACGTTTGATTGTGTTGATGATCTTTTTCTGATCCATTGTTCTTCTTTTGTTTTTGATATTTTCTTTTCAGAGATTCCGGCTGATTATTCCTGCAGTTGCTGTACCGGCAAAGATAAATGAAACGGCATCGGTTCTTTCAATGAAATACTGCCGGTTAAATTTCATTTTATAAGAAAAGAAAAACAACAGGAGTGGTACTTTTTTTATCTTCAGACAAACAGAATAACATGAGATCGGTTTTTTCTCATCCCCTGATACCATCTGCATCAACTCATTCATGCAGATGGCAGGAACATGTCTATTGAATCAATCAGCAGGAAAATGAATTTCAGTCTCCATCAAAACGGGGGTTTACAAAATTATTCAACTTCGATCCAAACCGGTAGCTGATACCAACCCTGTTTTGTAAATTATAACTGGATTTCAGCTGTCGGAGTCTTGTTAATACTTCCTGTTCGGTAGCACCGGATTTTGGAAGATATAGCTGGTCATGTACAAGACTGCCAGATGAATAGATATAAAAAGAAAGTCTTCCGGTGATGCGTACATTGACGTTGAGGCTTACACCCATATTGTTCAGTTTCCAGTCATGAAAAAAATTGCTGTAGAAAATTCCGGAATTAACCGTTCCCCATTTTTTATTTAACGTAAGGGTTCCACGGAAAGAATGTGCAAATAAGGTTTCCTTCAGTTTATTATAGATGGTTGTATCATAGTAGTTGTTGAAACGTGTAATGATTCCATAGCTGAACGTTAACGACCTGTTATTGAATTCTGTGTAAGGAAAAATATTGTACTCAACTGCTGCCCGGATATAGAATTGGGCTTTATAGTTGGAATAAGTACTGTTGGTAAAAATAGATTCATACCCTGTACTCCAATGATTACTGATGCTTTTCACAAAATAATGATGCATCCCGTAATAACTGTTTTTTGCAATAAATTTTTCAACGCTGGTGTCATTTTCAATAATGTATGTGGCTTTACTGTTGCTTCTATATAAAGAAAAGCCCAGTTTCAGATATTCGGTAATGCGGCTGGCAGAGAAGTTACCACTGTACCCAAAATTTTTGTAGAGTTTTTCAGCATTGATATTCCCATCTGTCTGTATGGTCATAACCCAGTAATTCCAGGGATCCTTTTTAACGGCACTGTTCAGCATTTGTTTTCCCGGGGCAGCTTCCTGTTTCATTCCGATAATGACTCCCGAAATCAGTCCGGTTTTGGTAATAAAAGGGACCAACCCCAGTTTTAAATGTTTCAGCAGCAGTTCTCTTGATTCCAAGGCGGTCGCATTTGCATTGACATTATAGGAGATTGTATCGCAGAACATACGAAACCGGTTTTGCCCATAAAAGATCATTTGATAATGGTTGCCACCACCGCCTGTGCTGCTGGATGTAATCAGTACGTGAACATCGGAAGCAATCCGGTCGAGCAGAAAATCAACGATATTAATTTCAGTTTTTATAAATGTTGCATCGCACCAAGTATTACTGCAATCAATAAATACTTTTATCCGTTCATTTTCAGGATCATTATTCTGCGCCATTATGCTGGATGAAGCAAAAATGCAAAGGGCGAGAACCCGGCAAAAAAGTATCTTATTCATGTTTGAGCTTGATCAAATAAAAAAAGAGCGTAAAACTGATTCACTAAAATTCGTCTATTTCTAATTTAAAAAAACTGATTCCTGTCATTCTGAAGGGCTTCCCAGCGTACAGACATACCTGTTATTTTATCTTCAGTTAAAGAGAATAACATGAAACTGATTCGCCTGCTGCTGGCATTGCGTGGCTTCGCCGGTAATACAGGATGGTGTAATAAAGCAATGCAAAAAATCCGTTCCATTTTATATCAAATTGAAGAAATACCCAACAGATGGTATTCCGTTATGATTGTACTTAAGCATTCTTTACAAAAAAAATCATGAAGCGAATTCTTATCTGTACGGCTTTTCTTTTTGCATGGATGTTCTCAATTGCTCAAACTAAATTCAGAATTGAGGGAGGTTTAACCTTACCCGGCTATTCCTACCACGACAATTCAGGCGATCAGCACAGAGGTATTTGTTTACAGAAGATGCATTGTTGATCGATGGATACCGAGATAAATATATTTGTAGCAATACAAAAAGGCGAAGCAAAGCATCCATGCTTTTGCATCGTGATTGACGAACATCAGCAATACAAATGCAATGAGCAGAACATTCAGCCACTGGGCTTTTACGATACGGATAAGTTTAGTACGTTCCTTTTTTTTTGATTGATGCGTCAGGTAAAGTTAACCGGTGCCGGGTAAAAACAGTAAGGCCGGTTCTGAACAAACTTTTTTATTTGACTGAGCCTGTATCCATCCGGGGAGAGTTTTCTTTTCTCAGATAGAGTTGTATATTTAAAGAATCCTGCCCTGTTTTAACTGCATCCACATTTTAACCAACTAACAATAATCAATGGCAGATAACCAAAATGCTGGTGATGAATCATTTGAGCATCCGGCAAATACTCCTCCGGAAATTCCCCCGGAGGAAGTCATTTCTTCAACCGGAGCAAATTCAGTAACTCCCAACAATGAAACAGAAAATATGGAAGTACATCATCATGCCCACGACCCGGCAGCAGCTCATCATAAAAAAAACTGGAAATCGTATTTCTGGGAATTTTTAATGTTGTTTCTCGCTGTGTTCTGCGGATTTTTTGCAGAGTACCAGCTGGAGCATAAAATAGAAAGAGACAGGGAGGAAAGGTTTATACAAACATTCATTGAAGATTTAAAAACTGATACGGCTGATATCAGCAGGGTTCTGCGTTTTCGTAAACAAAAGATGGAAAGAATGGACTCGTTAATGCTTTTGTTAAGCACGGAGCAAATTAAAGGAAACGAAAATCATCTTTACTTCTTCGGGAGAACATTGATAAGAACCGCAACCTTTATTAGTAATGACCGAACAATTACACAATTAAAAAATTCCGGTTCATTACGATTAATAAGGAATGAACAGGCGGCAGACAGTATGATGTCGTACCAAAGTTTAGTAGAAACCATAAATACAAACCAGGGTGACGACCGTATTGAAAGAAGGGCTGCAGACCCTGTATTATCCCGTTTGTTTAATCCATATGTATTTGACCAAATGGTAACCATTGAAGGAGTAAACAGACCTGCTAATAATCCACCATTACGGTCATATGACCCGGCTATTCAACAAGACCTTGCTTATTATGTGCATCAGATTAAAGGCAGCAATTTTATACTTCAAAGCAGGCTGGCATTACTAAATGAAAAAGCAAAAAATATAATGAACTTTTTACAAAAAGAATATCACCTGAAATAAAATGAGCAGCATGCAGCAATCATTAACCAACAACTCAAAACGAATTGAATCCATTGATCTTCTTCGGGGATTAGTTATGATCATTATGGCACTGGATCATACCCGTGATTTTTTTCATAAAGAAGCTTTCACCGGCGATCCCCTTGACCTTGCCACTACTACTCCCTTTCTGTATTTTACAAGATGGATCACCCATTTCTGTGCACCGGTATTTGTTTTTCTTTCCGGACTTTCTGCCTGGTTGCAGAGCCAGCGTAAAACAAAAAAAGAACTCAGCCGCTTTTTAATTACCCGTGGGCTGTGGCTGGTATTAATAGAAATAACACTGATCACTTTCGGTATTACCGGTGATATTCATTTTGGATTGATAGTGCTGCAAACCATCTGGTCTATCGGCATCAGTATGATTATTCTTGGCCTTGTGATCTGGCTTCCCTTTTCCGTTATTCTCACACTGGGTTTATTAATTGTGCTGGGTCACAATACACTTGATTTTGCTGAAGATGCGAGGCAGGGAAAAGTGCCTGTATGGTGGAATTTTCTACACTTACCTACTGTTGTTCCTTTATGGGGCAATCATATGCTGGGTATCTTTTACCCTTTTCTTTCCTGGGCAGGATTAATGATGCTGGGTTATTGCTGCGGTAAAATATTTACAGCTGCGGAACCCCAACGCAGAAATAAAATTTTACTCGGTACCGGTATCGGCGCATTGTTATTATTCGCTGTGTTACGTTTTATTGATAAATATGGTGATCCGGGTCATTGGGTGAAGCAGAAAAACGCTCTGTATACCTTTCTTGATTTTATGGATGTGCAGAAATACCCTCCTTCCCTTTTGTATATATGCGCCACCATTGGTGTTGCACTTATTTTTCTTGCCCTTGTAAAAAATAGCAGCAGCAGGCTGGCAAAAATAATTACGATCTATGGACGGGTTCCTTTCTTTTATTATATCCTGCATTTTTATTTACTCAATCTGCTGCATGTAATTGTTTTTTTAGCCAGAGGCCATTCGTTTGCAGAAGGAATGAAAGGTTTCCCTCAGTTACCTATTAAGTTTACAATACCGGGTGAAGGATTTAGTTTATGGATAGTATATGTTATATGGCTGGCAGTTGTAATTGCATTATATCCTTTATGTAAATGGTACGATACATATAAAATAAATCATAAAGAAAAAAAGTGGCTGAGTTATTTATAACCCCAAACTCAAAACTGTAACAATGGAACTTATTAACAAACTGCTCGCTATTAATTCCAATTATATCTTAATTGGCCTGATGTTTCTTTTATATTCGCTTGAGCAATTGCTCAGCAATCAATTCAAGTTCACAAAAAGACCGCAACACCTGTTTCAAAATAGTTTATTTTATGCTGTCTTTTTCCTCCTAAGCATTCTATGGTCTTCGGTTACTGTGTTTAGCGTTGAATGGTTCAACAATCACCGGGTTGGTCTTTTCTATTTTGTGCAGCTACCGCTTTGGCCAAAATTATTACTGGGTATTGCCATCTTCGACCTTGTGAGTTACTGGTTCCACCGCTTGTCGCATGTGGTGCCATTTCTCTGGCGTTTCCATCGTGTGCACCACAGCGATACCACGATGGATGCTTCCACTAATTTTCGTGGACACCCGCTTGAGAGCTTTTTGTGGTTTGGCAGCAGCAGTATTCTTGCAGCAGCCATTTTTGGTCTTGATCTTCTTACGATGGGTGTCTATTTATTTATAACGATGGTTTTCTTTGTACTGCAACATGCCAATCTTCGTTTTCCAAAATGGATCGATAAAAGTTTGGGTTTAGTGATAACCACGCCGAACCTGCACAAAGTACACCACGAGCAGGATCAGTATTATACCGATTCAAACTTCGCTGATATTTTTATTTTATGGGATCGCCTGTTCGGTACATTTAAAAGCAAACCGGTTGAGCTGATCAAATTGGGGTTGAAAGAATTTGACATAGAGAAAAAACAAACATTTTGGTATTTAATGAAAAGTCCTTTTATCAATGTAAAACGGATTGGTTCTGACGAATTAAACAAAGCCGGGCAAACAAAATCATAAAGAATCACAACATGAAGAACGTATTTCTTATTACACTTTTACTGATCTGCAACAGCATCCTTGCTCAAAAAACAAATTACACAGTAGCCATCAATACCGCAACAACTGAAATTGAACAAAAAGTAATTGAGTGGCGGCACGATATTCATCAAAACCCTGAATTGGGAAACAGGGAAACAAGAACGGCGGCAATCATTGCAAAACATTTGCAATCGCTGGGTATTGAAGTAAAAACAAATGTTGCAAAAACAGGAGTAGTTGGAATATTGAAAGGTGATAAAACCGGACCTGTTATTGCTTTGCGGGCCGATATAGATGGCTTGCCTGTAACCGAAAGAACAGATGTTCCGTTTGCATCAAAAGTAAAAGCAACTTACAACGGACAGGAAACCGGAGTGATGCATGCATGCGGGCATGATTCGCATGTGGCAATACTGATGGGTGTTGCAGAAATACTGGCCGGTATGAAAAAAGATATCAAGGGCACAATTAAATTTATTTTTCAACCTGCAGAAGAAGGTGCACCAAAGGGTGAAGAAGGTGGCGCTGAATTAATGGTGAAAGAAGGCGTATTGGAAAATCCGAAAGTAGATGTGATTTTTGGCTTGCATATCAATGCACAACTGGAAGTAGGTAAAATCACCTATCGTCCTGCCGGCATGTTTGCCGGAGTTGGTGATATGAAAATAACAGTCAAGGGTAAACCATCGCATGGTGCTGAACCATGGGCATCTGTTGATCCAATTGTTGTTGCAGCACAAATTATCAACAACCTTCAAACCATTGTAAGCCGTAATGTAAACATCACAGAAAATCCTGCTGTAGTTACCATCGGTTCTATTCATGGTGGCAACAGATCAAATATTATTTCTGAACAGGTTGAAATGATGGGCACGGTTAGAACATTAAGTGATGCCGATGAAACATTCGTGTTTAAACGCATCCGGCAGATTGTTGAAAAAACAGCTGAAGCAGCAGGTGCCACAGCAACAGTAGAGTTACCTTACTCAACTCATTATCCGGTTACATTCAACAATGTTGCTCTTACAACTTTGATGCTCCCTTCTTTACAAAAATCTGCAGGAAAAGAAAATGTGATGCTTGTTCCTGCTGAAACAGGTTCAGAAGATTTTTCTTTCTTCGCACAAAAAGTTCCAGGCCTTTATTTTTATATAGGCGGATTACCCAAAGGAAAAGACCCGAAAACTTCTGCTCCACATCACACTCCTGAATTTTTTATTGACGATATCGGATTTAAAACAGGTGTAAATGCTTTTTGCAACCTGGTATTTGATTATATGGAAATGAATAAGAAATAAAATGAACTGTAAAACCAACATTCTTCTTACAATACTATTCCTGCAAATTGCTGCGGTTAATGCACAGGTACAGGTAAGCAAAGAGCCAAAGCATAAAAAAGTATTGGAGAATAAATATATCCGGGTGCTGGATGTATGGATGCAGCCGGGTGATACCAGTATGTTTCATATACACTCCACAGCATCAGTGTTTCTGCATTTTACAACTACAGTTGTATGTTCACAAATAAAGGACAAGGAATGGGTAACAGCTAAAAATACACAAGGCTATACCTGGTACAGGTCATTTGTTAATGATACGCTGGTACACCGGGTGAGCAATTGTGATACTGTTCCATTTCATGTAACGGATGTTGAGTTGCTTTCGCAATACAAACCAACTGAAAAAAAAGAAGCGATGCCTTTTCGGTTGCTGTTTGAAAACGAACGGGTTTTTGCGTATCAACTAACTGACTCTTCGTTTAAAGATATTCCAATGGGTAAGCGAGGACCTCTTATAGCAGAAGTTGTAACAGGAGAAGTCTCATATTCTGATATATTAAATCGAAAGTCAACGAGAATCAAAACAGGAAAATTTTTTTTCATAGAGCCGGGTAAGCTATTCTCTTTTGCAGCGTCCGGGAAAGAAAAGACCATGATAGTGTTAGTTGAAATAAAATAATAAGTTGTTGAACAAACGGCAACCCTGATCTTAAAATTGAAGCAATGAAAAAAATAAGTACTCTTTTTTTAGTTCTCTATGCAGTTAGCAGTCAAGCACAGCAAACTTATTTTCCTGATGCTGACTGGCAGATCAAAAAGCCGGAAGAGTTGAAGATGAATAAACCTTTACTTGACAGTGCCGTATCTCTTGCATTGAAAAGTGAAAATAAAGTTGAACGGGATTTACGCATTGCCAATATGAAATCCTACTCACGGGAGCCCGGTTATAAAATTGTTGGCCCCATGAAAGAACGTGGCGGGCCAGCCGGGCTGGTAATTAAGAACGGCTACATCGTTGCACAATGGGGTGATGTGAACCGTGTTGATATGACCTTCAGTGTAACAAAAAGTTATCTCTCAACCGTTGCAGGTTTAGCAGTCGATCAGGGCCTGATTAAAACTGTAAATGATAAAGTGAGACAATATGTATGGGATGAATATTTTGAAGGTGAGCATAATGCAAAAGTCACTTGGGATCATTTGCTCACACAGTCATCTGACTGGAGCGGCAGTTTGTTTGGTTTACACGATTGGGCAGACAGACCTCCTAAAGAAGGCGGCATTGATGAATGGAAAAACAGAAAGTTGTTTGAACCGGGAACGAATTACGAATACAACGATGTTCGTGTAAATCTGCTTGCTTATTCTTTGTTACAGGTTTGGCGCAAACCACTACCTGTAGTGCTGAAAGAAAAAATCATGAATCCCATTGGTGCATCCACAACATGGCGTTGGTTTGGTTATGAAAATTCGTATGTGACATTAGATGGACTGACGATGCAATCAGTTAGCGGTGGCGGTCATCATGGTGGCGGCATTTTCATTAATACACTTGATCATGCAAGAGTTGGGTTGTTGTTCTTACGAAATGGTAAATGGAAAAATCAACAACTGCTTTCTGAAAAATGGGTCAATACTGTTCAACAACCATCTGCCGCCAATAAAAATTATGGTTACCTGTGGTGGTTAAATACCGATCAGGGATGGAAAGGTGTTTCGCCAAAAGTTTACTATGCAGCAGGGTATGGCGGTAATTATATTATTGTTGATAAAGAACATGACCTGGTAGTTGTAGCAAGGTGGATGGATGACAGTAAAATGGCAGATGTATTGCGGTTGATTATACAATCACTTGAAATGAAATAATTTTCAAACACCAGTAAATAAAACAAGTAATATCACACAATACTTAACCCGGAAACATGAACCCGATTTCAACAAAAGAAAACCTTAAACGAGAAATCGGAGTACGGTCACTTACACTGGCCATTATAAACATCACTGCAGGTTCAGGCATTTTTGTAATCCCCGCAATTATTGCTGAGGATTTGGGTGCAGCTGCAGTTGTTGCTTACTTAGTATGTGGTTTATTGATTTTTCTAATCGGCCTTTGCTTTGCCGAAGTAGGCAGCAAGACAAGCGCAAGCGGTGGAGTTTACACTTATATTGAAACTGCCTTTGGACCCTATGCCGGTTTTTTAGCCAACAATATATTTTGGCTGGGAGGCTGTGTAGTTTCAGATGCAGCCATTGCTAATGCATTAACAGATACATTGAAATACTTTTTTCCTTTATTTGAAAATGAACTGTTCCGGGCTTTCTTTTTATTCCTTGTTTTCGGAGTACTTACACTCCTGAATATACGGAGTGTAAAAAACGGCGTACGGTTTATTGAATTTGCCACATTGGGAAAACTCATCCCGATGATTGCATTAGTTATTGTTGGAGCAGGATTCATATCGCCCAAAAATTTAGAATGGACTATCTCGCCGGGCATCAGCAATATCGGCTCAGCATCATTGCTTTTGTTTTTTGCTTTCATCGGGCTTGAAGGTCCGCTAAGCAATGGCGGTGAAATAAAAAACCCAAAACGCACAGTACCTCTTGGAATATTTTCAGGAGTAATCTGTGTGTTGCTTTTATACATATCTATACAGTTAGTAACACAAGGGGTTCTCGGCGCAGACATTACAACACATAAAGATGCTCCTCTGGCTGCAGTAGCTGGTATTGCTTTTGGCAAATGGGGTGCCATCATTATCATTGCTGCAACTGCCCTTTCCATGCTGGGAGCATTGGGTGGTGAAATTCTTTCTATTCCACGTATTTTATTTGCAGGTGCAAGAGATGGGCTGATGCCAAAGCCGCTGGCGAAAGTGCATCCCCGTTTTTTTACGCCTCATATTGCCATTGCATTTTATGCTGCCTTAGGTTTTTTGTTAGCTGTTTCCGGAGGCTTTAAACAATTAGCCACTATTGCCAGTGCTGCTGTATTAATCATTTATCTCGGAGTGGTACTGGCAAGTATAAAACTCAGAAAGAAAGATACAGCGCTAACTGAAAAAACCTTTCGAATACCGGGAGGAGTCATTGTTCCGTTGCTGGCTGCATGTGGCATTATTTGGTTATTATCAAACTTAACCAGGCAGGAACTTACCGGGATTGGCATATTTATGATCGTGTTTTCGTTGGCTTATGTCATTATGAAACAGGTAAAAAAGAACAATCATCTGGATAAAGAGATTAGTGGTTTGAAAGACTAGAAAACAAATTCATTTTTTTAAAGTAATACCATGCAGCTAAAAAAATTCTACTACCACAACCTTGGGTACTGGTTTCTTCTATTCATTGTATTAGCAATAGCCGGCTTTTACACAACCTACTTTACCAGGGTGTTTGAGCCAACTCCGGCAATTATACACGTCCACTTTGTATTGATGGCCTTGTGGCTGATGATGTTGATTGCACAACCTTTTTTGATTAAGTATAAAAAGCTTTCGTGGCACAGATTCATCGGTAAAGCAAGCTATATATTAGTGCCCCTGCTTTTACTTACAGGTTATATTTTAACCCGCAACGAGTATAACAGAAATATTGTAACCCTGAATGAACAGGTAGTAAAAGGACTGAAACAATATAGCCCGGCTGAAATAGCAAAACTCGCCTCATCAACACCAATCGCCCTGTTTTATCTTGTTTGGTTTATTCTGTTCTATTGTTTAGCTATCAGGAACAGGCGCCATTCACCCAAACATGCAAGGTATATGCTGGCAACAGCTCTTACTCTTACAGGACCAACGGTTGACAGAATAGTCGGTATTCACTTTCATATAAGTTCTGTTGCTGGCGTATCCTCCTTTATCATTTCTTTTATCATCATTGATATTGTTCTGGCTTTATTACTCTATTTCGATTACAAGAATAAAAAAGAAACGAAAACTCTGATGACCTGTCTGCTCATTTATACGGTTGGGCAACTGCTGTACTTCATTTTACCAACCTTCGATTGGTGGTCGGTTTTTATGAAGTTTATAATGCTGCCGAAAATCTGATGGCCAGTGAAATATCTATTGAAAAGCCCTTTTTAGTCATAAAATAAATTATAAAAAGTACAGAAAAAACAGTTTCTCATTATGCAAAAAATAAAACTCCTGCTTATTGCATTGCTCCTTTCAGCAAGTGCAAATGCACAAATAACACAAGAACAGAAAACTGTGCAGCAAACTGTTGAAGACATGTTTGCCACCTTAACCAATGCTGATACAGCTGCTTTAAAAACGTTTGTTACAGCCAATGTGCATTTTTATGAGTATGGCCAGGTTTGGACGATCGATACCCTGATTCAAAAAGTAATGCAGAGTACATCCACTCCTGGTTTTAAACGCAGCAACAGCTTCAATTTTGTAAGCACTGCCATTAATAAAAATACAGCATGGGTTACGTACTATCTGCAATCAACCTTCACCAGAAATGGGAAAGAGGATATTGTAAAATGGATGGAAACGGTTGTCCTGATAAAAGAAAAAAAGCAATGGAAAATAAATGTATTGCATTCAACAAGGATCATTAAAAACTAAAACCAGCTGCATGAAAAAACTATTCACTGCGATTTGTATCTTCTTGTCACTTACAGCTTTTGCTCAGTCACGCATTATTTATGATGTTGTGTTCAAAGGTGGCCGTGTGATTGACCCCGAAACAAAATTAGATGCCATTAAAAATATTGGCATCTTAAACAACCGCATTGCACAGATCAGTGGTGATCCCTTACAGGGAAAAGAAACAATTAATGTAAGCGGACTTGTTGTTGCTCCCGGCTTTATTGACTTGCATATACATGGCCGAAGCAATGTAGAACAGGAATACCAATTGCATGATGGTGTAACAACTGCATTAGAGTTAGAATGGGGAATTGAATATTTAAAGGAATGGTATGAAACCAGAAAGTCGAAGGCATTAATTAATTATGGAGCAAGTGTGTGCTGGCCTTTTGAACGATATAAAGCAATGAGCAAATACAAATCGAGTGTTGAAGAGTTGTATCGGATGATGTTGAAAGGGCAATCCTCCATTGAAAATAGAAATGTAATAATGGCGCCTTCTTTTGTAGAGAACCTCACGCCGGATGAAATGGATAAAACACTTGATCATATTAAAACTTCACTGGAAGAAGGTGGCATTGGCATAGGCATACCAATAGGCTATCTTCCAAAAACAAAGCCTTCTGAAATGTTCTCCGTTTTTAAACTGGCAGGAGAGTTGAATGCATTAGTTTATACACACACCCGTGAACCGAACGTTCTTACCATTCAGGAAGTGATCGCCAATGCTGTGCTCACCGGTGCACCGTTACATATTGTTCACATCAACAGCATGTCGTTGGGTAATATTGATTTTGCAATAAATATGGTAAACGATGCAAAGAAAAAAGGTTTTGATATAACAACAGAAGTATATCCTTATACTGCCGGTTCAACTATGTTGCAAAGCGCCATGTTTAATGAAGGCTGGCAGGAAAGAATGAATATTTCGTACGGCGATTTACAATGGGTAGCTACCGGAGAACGGCTTACGAAAGAAACGTATGAAAAATATAAAAAAGAAGGCGGTGTTGTAATCTTACACGTTATGAAGTCTGAATGGATTAAAACAGGTATTGCCGCTCCCGGTGTAATGATTGCATCCGATGGTATGCCTTATGCAAAACTTGCCCACCCACGAACTGCGGGAACATTTTCAAGAGTATTGGGTAAATATGTAAGAGAAGATAAAGTGATTGATTTAATGACAGCTATTGAAAAAATGACGCTGCTTCCTGCAAAACGTTTGGAAAATGTTGCTCCCATGATGCGTTTCAAAGGAAGAATACAAGTGGGTGCCGATGCTGACATTACCATTTTTAATCCCAACACCGTTATTGATAAAGCAACTTTTGAAACAGGCCTGGAGTTTTCTGCAGGTATAGAATATGTAATGGTGAATGGAAGTTTTGTATTGAAGAATGGTAAAACGGTAAGCAATATTTTCCCTGGTCAGCCGGTGTATGGAAAGTTTAAAAAATAAGTAACACTACATGCTAAAGAAAATTTCCATCGCCCTTTTTTGGCTCGCCTTCTTCGGTTTCTTTTTGTACAAACTGATTCCAAAGTACAGGTACCTGAGCAATGATACTTTAAAACATTGGGGAAGCAACACTACATTTGACAACAGCATTTTTGCACTGCATATTTTTGCCGGCATTATTGTTTATTGCACAGCCATATTACAATTCACGCCTGCCATACGCAATAAATACATTTCGTTACATCGCAAAACGGGTAAGCTTTATATTCTTTCCTCCTTACTCTGTATTACTACGTTGTATATAATGATACCAAGAACCTGGTGCATAGCCTGCAGGCCATCACAATTTACAGTAACCGGTTTATGGTTGCTGTTTATCATGCTTGCCTTCTATTTTATTAAGCAACGGAAAATAAAGCTGCACCAACGAATGATGATCAGCAGTTTTATCTGTGCCGCCTATTTTGTAGCTATACGGGTAATTGATGCTTTTGCAATGGGCGTATTCAACTATCTGTTTCCAAATGAATCAACCGCATTGCTGGCATCCGATTTATTTGTGTGGGTGGTTCCGCTGCTGTTGTTCAATATATACTGGTTACTAAAAGATAAAATACAAACAGCATGAATCAATTTATCTATATCACATCATCCATATACGAGAAACTGAAATAAATTATGCAACGCAGATCCTTCATCAAACAATCATCCCTCACCGTTATTGGCTTGGGTGTGTTTGGCTCACTGCTTTCAAACAATAAAAAAGCAGTAACAGGTTTAACCGTAAACGGTAAACGTATTGAAAGCCGCATTTTTGAACTCGCAAAATTTGGTGTTGATGAAAAAGGCCGTGGTTATCGTGTTGCTTATACAAAAGGCGATATAGAAGGTCGTGCATGGTTTATGCAGCTGATGAAAAAAGCAGGACTTGAGCCAACCATTGATGCAGCAGGCAATATCATTGGCAAACGCAAAGGAAAAAATCCGTCCCTTAAACCAATTTCTTTTGGTTCGCATATTGATATGGTGCCCGATGGTGGTAATTATGATGGCACACTTGGCTCCATTGCTGCATTGGAAGTGATTGAAATCCTCAATGAAAACAATGTGATTACAGAACATCCGTTGGAACTGATCATTTTTGCCAATGAAGAAGGAGGTACCATTGGAAGTATGGCGATGGCAGGACATTTAACTCCTGACGGATTAAAACAAAAAAGTCAGAGCGGATTAACACAGGCAGAAGGCATTAAAGCTCTTGGCGGCAATCCTGATAACATTCAATCAGCGAAACGTACGAAAGGAGATATCCATGCATGGATTGAATTGCATATTGAGCAAGGCGGAATTTTGGAAAGAGAACAGATACAGATCGGTGTGGTGGAAGGTATTGTGGGTATTGTGCATTGGGAAGTTACCGTAGAAGGTTTCGCCAATCATGCGGGTGCCACACCAATGAACCTACGACAGGATGCGTTGCTGGCTGCATCAAAATTTATTATTGCAGTAAACGAAGTGGTGAACAGTGTAAAAGGAACACAGGTAGGTACAGTTGGAAAAATTGCCGTACAACCCGGTGCTTACAATGTTATTCCCGGTAAAGTTGTGCTGGGATTAGAGATTCGTGATTTAGATGCTGCAAAAATTGAAATGCTGTTTCATGAAATTGAAAAGCGTACAGCAACGATTGCAAAAGATTCAAAAACCAATATCGGCTTTGAACGACAGGCCAATGAATCAAAGCCTGCATTGACCGATAAAAAATTACAGCAGATCATCAATACATCAGCAAAAGCATTGGGCTTTACCACGAAGTTCATGCAAAGCGGTGCAGGTCACGACTCGCAGGAAATTGCAGAGATAGCACCCGCTGCGATGATCTTTATACCGAGTGTTGGCGCCATCAGTCATTCACCCAAAGAATTTTCAACAGCAACAGATATGGCCAATGGAGCTAATGTGCTATTACAAACAATTTTGAAAACAGATAATGAATAAAGTGATGAAAAAAATAACAACACTCATGATGCTCCTGCTTGCCTGTTACAACATGCAGGCGCAAAAACCAAGAGCAAGAGATATTGGAATTCCATTTGATGGTACAACCGGAAAATTCAATTCCATTACAGACGTAAAAGGTGTGGAAGTTGGTTACAGCACGATCATTTCAGGTGAAGGAAAAAATATAAGAGGCAAAGGACCCGTGCGTACCGGCGTTACAGCCATTTTACCAAGAGGCAGAAACAATAACCCTGTTTATGCAAACTGGTACACATTAAATGGTAATGGTGAAATGACAGGAACAACCTGGGTAACTGAGTCTGGTTTTCTTGAAGGCCCGGTGATGCTTACAAATACAAACAGTGTTGGCACCGTAAGAGACGCTGTATTAAAATGGTACGTAAAAAAGGGTTGGTACCAGGAAGATTTCTGGTATACATATCCTGTTGTAGCAGAAACCTATGATGGTTTTCTAAATGACATTTATGGTTTTCATGTAAAAGAAAGTAATGCTTATGAAGCATTAGACAGTGCAAAGAGTGGCTTTGTTAAAGAAGGCAATGTAGGCGGCGGTACGGGAATGATGTGTTTGGGGTTTAAAGGCGGCAGCGGCACTTCATCGAGAGTAGTAAAAATTAAAGACTCCATTTATACATTGGGCGTGTTTGTGCAGGCAAACTTTGGAAGAAAAAGAAATCTCACAATTGCCGGTGTACCGGTTGGCAAAGAATTAAGAGATACACTCAACAATGAATTTAAAGCCCCACCTTCTTACAGACAGGAAGGCGATGGTTCTATTATAGTAGTTGTAGCAACAGATGCACCATTACTCCCGCATCAGTTAAAAAGAATTGCACAAAGAGTTTCGCTGGGAATTGGAATTGTGGGCGGTCAGGGTACAAATGGTTCAGGGGATATTTTCATTGCCTTTTCCACCGCTAACCCAACTGCTTTTCAACGAGATGCTTTTACAAAAATTGAGGAGTTGCCTAACGATTTAATTGACCCATTGTTTGAAGCAACCATACAGGCTACAGAAGAAGCAATTATCAATGCGATGGTTGCCGCAGAAACTATGGAAGGGATCAATGGAAATAAATCTAATGCACTGCCGCATAAATTAACGATTGATGTGTTAAAAAAATACAACCGGATAAAATAATTACAGTTCAATGAAAAAAACAATCATCATCTTTTGTTTTATTGCAGGCATACTCTCAATAGCTATCGGGACTGCTTCTGCACAAAAATTAAATATAGATTCAATACTGCAAAAAATCGCTATTGAAAAAGATGATGACAAAAAAGTTGATTTACTGGTAAGCATCTACACCGCTGAAATGAATAATAATCCTGAATGGGTTATTGGAATTGGGTTAAAATTGTTGAATCATTCACAAGCAGATAAAAATAGTAGTGAAGAATCTTTTGCTTATAGCATTTTAGGCCAGGGATACCGCCTGTTGGGAAACAATATTAAAGCGTTGGATTATCACCATAGAGCAATTGCGTTAGCAGAAAAAAGCGGGAACTTGTCTATTTTGGCTATTACAGAAAATCAAATGGCACATATATATAAAGACCGTGAAGAATATGACAAAGCAATTAGCTTGTACCTGTCGTCAACAGCACATGCAGAAAAGGGGAAAAATGAAAAAATAAAAAGTTGGGCTCCTTTAAATTTAGGCCAGGTATATCTTGCCACAAATAGCTTAGACTCGTCATTGATGTATTCGCAAAGAGCTTATGAAATTACTTTACGGTTAAAAGACAATCTTTCACCGGGTCTGATTTTTACAAACTTAGGTGGTGTACATAGCAAACTGGGTAATGCTCCGCTTGCGATCAGTTATTTTAATATGGCTATAAAAGAAACTTTTGGTACCCCGTATATCAGATATCTTAATTTGGCTTATACAGGATTAGCCCAGCATTATCAACGGTTCAATCAAACAGACTCCTGTGAGCTGTATGCAAAAAAAGCAATAGCGGCGGTAAGTAATACTCCTTTCTTTTACCTAAGCAGTAAGCCGGCACAATTGCTTACTGATATCTATGAAAAAACAAATTGCGACAGTACATTAAAGTATGCAAAAGTTTTAAAAATTGCCAATGATTCATTAACAAGCAGCAAATCCAATCAGCAAATACTGCTGATGACTTTCGAAGAAGATTTGCGGCAGCAGGAAGCAGCCGCAGAAAAAATAAAAGCTGAAGATGAGCGTAAACAGAATATTCAATATGCCTTACTGGCCATAAGTATCATTGTTTTACTAACCTTGTATTTATTACTGAGCCGCAGCTTTATCACCAATACCAAGCTGATTGAATTCTTTGGTGTGATTGCTTTATTGATCGTATTTGAATTTCTCAATTTACTGCTGCATCCCTTTTTGGAACGCATTACCCACCACTCTCCGGTGTTGATGTTGCTGGCATTGGTTTGCATTGCAGCTTTGCTAGTACCATTACATCACAGAGTAGAAAAATGGGCAACGGCTAAATTGGTGGAGAAGAATAAACAGATACGCCTGGCAGCAGCAAAGAAAACAATTAAAGAATTGGAAAAAGAACAGGATCATCCTTTACTTTAAACTATTTTAATGAATCATCATGGAAACAAATACTTCCTCCGCCAACCAACAACCAACACTTAAACGTATACTTGGATTAAGCACAGGTATTTTATTAGTTGCCGGAATGATGATTGGCTCTGGTGTGTTTAAGAAGATCATTCCAATGGCACAAACCGGGCTGAGTGAAGGATGGATCATTGCTGCATGGGTTGGCGCCGGGCTCATTACCATGTTTGGTGCATTTACATTATCGGGGCTTTCTTCGTTAACTGAAGAATCAGGTGGGGTATATGAATACCTGCGTCTTTCATTCGGTAACTTTTTTTCCTTTCTTTTTGGCTGGACAGATTTTACCATCATGGGTTGTGCATCTGTTGCAGCATTGGGTTTCATTTTTGCACAAACGGTGAATGTATTTATTCCATTGGGCAATCCATTTCATTCAATTGAACATGTTTCCGTTGCCGGTTTTGTTTTTCCGTTTGCTGATGGAGGTATTAAATTATTAGCCATTACTGCCATTGTATTACTGACATGGGTCAACTATCGTGGTGTTCAAAATGGCGGACTGGTCAATAATATTGTTACATCTGCAAAAATCATTGGTATTCTTTTACTCATCGTTCTGGGTCTTTCTTACTCGCCGGTAAAAGAAGATATTGCAGTCATAACTGAACCCGGCTCAGCTCTGCATGGCACAGCTTTGCTAAGTGCAGTACTGGCGGCCATGCTCAGTGCGTTTTGGGCTTACGATGGATGGAGTAACATATCTTTCATCACCGGTGAACTGAAAAATCCAAAACGAAATATTCCCATTGCCATCATGAGCGGTGTGGCAATTGCCATGTTATTATATGTGCTGGTGAATTTCGCTTATATGAATGTGCTTTCACTGGAGAAGTTGAGAGCAGTTGATCAAAGTCGTATTGGTGCAGCCGTTGTTGCTGAAACATTATTAGGTAAAGTGGGGCAATCACTCATCGTTCTACTGATCATGATCTCTGTATTTGGAACGCTTAACGGAATTATTCTTGCCCATGCAAGGATCTATTACCGTATGGCACAGGAAAAATTCTTTTTTCAAAAAGCAGCAACAGTACATCCGGTTTACCGCACACCTTCTGTTGCATTATTATACACCATGCTGTGGAGTTGTATACTGGTTGTATCGGGCACCTTCGATATGCTTACAAACATGGTCATCTTTGCAGGGTTTCTTTTTTATGGGTTGCTGGCGCTGGCCCTGTTCAAAATGAAACGGAACGGTAGTATTAAAGCAAAAGTGATCGGCTATCCTGTAATCCCTGCCATCATCATGCTCTTTTCTATTGCCTTACTCATTAACACCGTTATTACTGAACCTAAACAATCACTCATTGGTCTGGGCCTTGTACTGAGTGGTGTGTTCTTTTATTTTTACTTCCTGAGTAAAAGCAAATCTTCTGCTTAAAACATGATTTTTTCCTGAAACGTTTTATCGCAATGACTGACAGCAAAAAAGGAATAGTAAATTCAATTCCCTCTGCTGCTGTCTTTTTTTGGCACTATCCTGTAATCATTATCCGTAATACCTTTTATGCCTCTTGATTTCTTTGTTGAATCAGGAGGCTGAATTTTTGGTACTGTAATCAACTGCGGATTGATAACCGGTTGATTGTTTGAATTTACAGTACTGCTGTCTTGCTGTAATTGCACAGGTCCCGTTAAGGGCGTAATTGTATTACTGTCTGCAGGCAAAGTAGTCGATGGAGTTGTAATTCCTCCTCCTGCATTATTTTTCTGGGAATTTATATTGTTACTCCCCGGTGAATTATTACGAACAGGGCTTTCGTTGCCTGCAGGTGTTAAAGGTGCAGTAGTAGTTGGAGTATCATTTAAAGTAGTTGTCTGTTTACGGTTATTAAAAAAATAGATAAGTACAATCGAAATAGCTGCAATAACAAATCCACGGCTGATCCATTTTGCCGGACCAGTCTTCGGTGCAGCCGGAGGATTGGCTGGGCCATCATCTGTTGGCAAATCAATATCGAGCTGTGCTTCGATCCTTGCCCAGATAGCATCTACCATATCAGGAGCGGATAATTGCTCCAGTTTTTCGGTGATAGTTAATTCGTATGTTGCTTTTTGATTCATCCGGAATTGATTCGGCTGAGTTGTTGTTGTAATTTTTTCCGGGCTTCGCTCAGGTGCCACTTCGATGTCCCCTCGCTGATGTTCAGTTTTTCGGCTATCTCCCGGTGATTATAGCCTTCTACTGCATACAACACAAACACAGCATGAGTGGCCGGTGGTAACTGGTGAATGAGCTTCATAATTTCATCTGCACCCATTCGTTCCAAAACTGTATTGCTGATTTGCGGCTCATCAACTGTTTCCAGTTCCATGTCTTTACTGAAACGCTCTCTTGCTTTGAGGTGATCCAAACCTTCGTTCATCACAATGCGTTTGATCCATGTCTGCAGCGCCCCTTTATTTTTATCAAACGTGTGCATGCTCTTGAAGACCTTCACAAAAGCATGGCTCATGATATCGGCAGCATCCATTTCATCACGGGAGTAACGCAGGGCAATAGTCATGGCATAGTTATAGAACTGCCGGTACAACTGTTCCTGTGCCCTGCGGTTATTGCGTTTGCAATCTTCCACCAACTGATCAATATCAAGTGCTTCAGCAATCAAAATTGTTCTTAAAAATTATTGTCTTTATCTTTTTCTACATCCTGCATACGTTTTAACAGGATGGCCGATGAAATGGAAGATAAAATAAGTTTATCACGTGCATCTAAATTATTAGCAAACCAGATGGCATTATCTAAGATATCAATGATAGCTACTACTCCATCGTCCCAACGTAATTCGTAACCGGTGAGCATGGGGCCGCCAACTACCTTTGTTTCTTTGCCACTCTTTGTTGTTAGTTTTTCCAAACGTAACGGACGGATGGCAATGTTTTCTTTTCCATTGGTAGCATATCCTTCTTCTTCTACGTATGGACGATCAAAGATGCGGCGTGCAGTATCTTTTCGGGCTTCATATTTGTTCATCAACACAACCGACCATGGATCGTTTTCCTTTGCCATAAGCGGAAGAATAGCAGCAGTGAACGCATATTCGTATCGTTGCGTTGCATTTACCTGTCCGGGAAATGGATTGTTACTTTTATACACTAACTGATTTTCGCTGAACTTTTCTGTAGCAAATATTTCAGCCACCAGATTACCATCCTGGATGGTGTACTGAAATTTATTGCGCTGTTTGAGATTGCGTACATCAGTATCAATGTTGAGCACACGCAGCAACATGGTTTGGAGATCAAGACTGAACTTTGTGTATTGCACCGAGCTGCTGAAATCCCAACCACGCTTTACAGTCGAGGTATTGAATTCACCGAAGCTTAATTTCTGGTTAATCATCCAGCCGTTTAATCCTTTTACCTGGTGCTTGGTTGCCTGCGAGCTGAAGCCCGCAGGAACCGATACTTTGGCTGCTGTGCAGGAAACTAAAAACAGCAGTACTATAAGTGATAATTTCTGTAGCATTGTATTATTTGATTATAAATTTAAAAATAAATCTGATTTTTCTCAGTAGCTGTATACAGTTTTTTTTGTAAACAGGTATTCACCGGAGATGTACGATTTAAAACGTTGTACTAACTCAATAGGGTAACCTTCATCATCGTACTTATATTCGAAACTGAATGCAACTGCTGTTGGATAACTTCCATAGTAAGTACGCTGCTGTTCAACAGGATTATTTTTTGATGTATTTGATAAAAACAGGTTCTGCCAGTTCATATGTGCATAAGGATTGATGTTATTATCATAGAAAAGCTCTCCCGTTTCTGTATCATTATTGCTGGTTCTGCTGTTTTCTGAAATACGGTTACCGTTTTTAATCCGTTGGTAATAATCCATTGTTAAAGAAGTGTTCGAATAGCTGTAGTGCATAGAAGTTCCAGATAGACCATCGATAGTTACAGGAGAATATGCAACTGAAACATCTGTTTTTACACCGGTAAATACTTCTTCTGAAATGCGGTTTACTTTTCCTTCCCCATTGTAAGTAAAAGAAGTAAAACCGGCTAAACTGCTGTTCTCATCATACCGGTTAATTTTAGCTACCTGGCCGTTGTTATATTCAAACACTTCTTTTTCCGACATGTAAGGAGAATTATCGGTACTGCGCTTCAGATAATATTCAATTTTATCAAGTTGGCCTTTGCCGTTATAGAAAAAACTCTTCTTTGAATCGGCTGTATATTTATCACCTGTCCATTTGTAAACCAACTCAGCTTTCAGTTTTTTTGCTTCTTTCTCACCGCCGAACATATATAATTCGTTGTTACGAACCTCTGCCTTTGTAAACTCCTGTTTGTAATCAACATTCCATTTCCTTACGGTTAGTTCATGACGTTCTGCTGTTGCAGACAATTGAATGGTGTTTGTACCTGCAGCAAGACTGATGAATTGTACACTGACGAGTTGATTATTCGCATCGAACGTACGGTACATTAAAGAGGCAGGGATACTGTCGTACATTAATTCACCAACTTTTACAGCTGCTTTCACTCTGATGCTGAGAGCACCACCTTCGTCGGGAATATTTCCTGTGGGAAAAGCATCGGCAGGATAACCGAAATCAACCGCTTTATCTGTTGCCTCTACTTTTAAAAAGGTTGCCGCAATATTTAATGTAACGGGATGCGGAAGAATTGCAGTGTAGGGCAATGGTTTTGTTACTGCCTGAGCCTTTGCTGAATTAATTACCGGTACAGCATACAATACATTTCCAGTGCCTGATACAACCATCAACTTTGTGATTTTGTAATTACCAGCGGGCAATTGCAACTCTTCTGTTTTAAACTTTGCATCGAAACTGATCGCCAGTTTTTTATTGCTGAGCACTAATTCATTTTGCTCATTCTTTACATCAAACTGTACAAACAGGTTGGCTGGCGGCTGATTGGGAATACCGGGTAATTCATCCATTTCAAAACGAATGGTATGTGCCAAACCAGGCATTGGACCCGGATTGGGTTGATCCGGAACTACGGGTTGCTTTTTACAGGCTACCAGAACAAAGGCTGTTGCAAAAATGAGGGTGAATGCCCTGAGTGAAAACTGTTTCATTTCTTTTTGATTATAAGGTTTTAAAATATTGCCATTATTGGCTGTTTAATAGAGATACCCCTGATGAAGTAAAAAGGGTTGGGTAAATAAACAGTCGCTAACAAAATTTTAACAAACTAAAAATCACAAGGGTAAAATGACCCTCAGTTTTCTGCCGGGAAAGAGAATTGGCTGAACGGGAATTTCGTGAGTGTCTAAGCCAACCAAAATATCATAAGCTCCAAAAGGAAACAAATATTCTGAGGGTACCGGAGATATGGTTTTATCAGAATTCAGGGTATATTTTTAAATGAGTGTCGTACATTTAAAAATTTCAACCCTGAAATCGAAGCACTGTTCTTCAGTATATTTTATATGAAACATAGAAAAAAGATTTTGGCCATTTCCGGCAGTACCCGGAAACATTCATCAAACCTTTATTTAATAAATGCCATCGCAAAACTATATGCTGACAAATTGAACTTTATCATCTATGAAGGAATTTCAGAACTGCCGCATTTTGATCCTGATTATACAGATGATACTGAACCAAAACCGGTTAAGAATTTTAAACAACAAATACGAAATTCAGATGGTGTTTTGATTTGTACTCCCGAATATGCGCATGGTGTACCCGGATCTCTGAAAAATGCAATTGACTGGACCGTTTCAAGCAGCGAATTTTCGAAAAAGCCAACCGTATTAATTACGGCTTCTACTGACGGACGACTGGGTCACCTGGCCTTACTTGAAACTTTACGTGTAATTGAAGCAGAAAATATTGACGAGCTTCAACTTCTTATCCAGTTCATTAAAACAAAACTGGATGGAGAGAACAGAATCAAAGACGAAAACCTGCTAACAGAAATCCATCAATTAATAACCCGTTTTATTGCAGCGATTGACAGGCAAAACAAATAAGATATCTTTTTACATTCTTGATTACAGGAAAAAAAGTTTTCCAAAAACTTACATGAAAAAACCGGTGAAAAAGAAATAAAACAACTATTCCTTTTAATCAGTTAACACAGAATCATAAAGGGTTGCTGCACTGAAGAACCATCTCTGCATGATTTCCTGATCCACAGCAAACGTATTTTCCCTCTTCTCCACCCGCCTTTTTTGTTCTAATTTAGCTGCAAATCCAAAACCCGTGAAACGAGTTATTTTTCATATACTCCTCTTTCTGCCCTTTTCTTTTGCAACTGCACAACCTTTAGCCGATACCATTGGCAAGCTGGTTGAACAAAAAGAAAAAATAATTACCACTAATACCATCGTTAAAATTGAAAATCTTGGTTTCCGTGTAAACTCTGAATTAGCGGAATTACGTCCAACAATTTCTGCTGATGGCAACCTGCTGTTTTTTATCTGCGAAGGTCATCCAGATAATTCGCATGTCTATGAAGTAAATAATTCACAGGATATCTGGTATTCTGTGAGAGATACTTTAACAGGTAAATGGACAGACGCAGTTCACCTGGGCGCACCTTTCAATACTGCAAACTACAATGCAGTATACTGGATCTCTCCCGATAAAAACAGGATACTCTTACGAAACGCATTTGTTGATGGAGATTACTATGGCAATGGTGTAAGTATGAGTATTATGAAACCTGATGGACGATGGAGCAAACCGCAGATGCTGAAGATCAAAAACTATTTGAAGTATGATCGTGGTTTTCAATCGGGGGCTGCCATGTCAAGTGATGGACAGGCTTTGTTACTGTACATGAGCGAAGAATCAAAAAGCTATATCAATAAAATTTATGTGTGCTTTCCTGAAGCAGATGGAACATGGACTGAACCCAAAAGCATAGGAAAGAAAATCAATCTTACCGGTTATAATCAAATCACTCCTTACTTAGCTTCTGATGGTGTAACACTTTATTTCAGCAGTAACAGGCCGGGCGGTTTGGGCGACCAGGATATCTGGATGACAAAACGTTTGGATAAAACATGGTTGAAATGGAGTGATCCGGTGAACCTGGGTGAACCTATCAACTCAGCTGATTTTGATGCATTCTTCACATTAGATGCAGGTGGTGAATATGCCTACCTCACCAGCAGTTATAATTCATTAGGACAAAGCGATATTGTTCGTGTGAAATTATTAGAGATTGAAAAACCTGATCCTGTATTAATCGTCAGTGGCAATGTGTACAATGCAAAAACAAAACAGCCGCTCAGTGCAAATCTTATTTATGAAACATTACCCGACGGAGTGATTGCCGGTCAGGGATTATCAAGTCCCGGCGATGGTGCATTCCAGATTGTATTACCGTATGATAAAAATTATCTCATCCGTGCAACTGCCGATCATTTCTTTGCACAATCTGAAAACCTGAATCTTGATTCACTGATCAGAGCCGGTAACAGAACCATTCACAAAGACCTTTATCTGATGCCGATAGAAATTGGACAGGTGGTTCGGCTTAACAATGTATTCTTTGATTTTGATAAATGGGATCTTCGTCCTGAATCATTTATTGAATTAGGCAGAGTGGTTACGCTGCTGAAAGAAAATCCTACAATTGAAATTGAATTGAGTGCACATACCGACAGCCGTGGTTCAGATGAATACAATATTAAACTCAGCGATAACCGTGCACGTTCGGCTGTGGAATATATTATTGCACAGGGTATTCCGGCAAGCAGGATCATTCATCATGGCTATGGTGAAACAAAACCTGTGGCCACCAATGACACCGATGAAGGAAGACAATTAAATCGGAGAGTAGAGTTTAAAATACTAAAGAATTAATATCGATTTCTTTACCACTTACTCACATACTAACAATAGCATTTAGAAAACCGGGGCAGCCTGTTCCGGTTTTCTATTTCAGTATTGAAAGAGATTTACTTCACAGCTACCAGCTATAGCTTCAGTACCCTGGCATCGGTTTCAGACAGGAGTTTTTGAATAAACATCAGTTTCCTGTGAAAAGAGGTAAATAAGCAGTAGCTTAGAATCAAATCATTTTTTATGAACGCACTTGCCATGAAATTGATTTTCATCTGCACATTTTTTTTTATTTCAAATTCCGGCCAGGCACAAAAGGGAACCATTGCATTAAGCGGCAACCTGTCAAAAACTGCAGATGTACTGAATGTGAAAATGGGCACACAATGGTTTGGAAAAATCTGGAAGTTCCGGTTTGGTGACTACGAAGTAGTATCAAGCAAACTCGGCTGGACAACGACCAGCAACAAGGCTTCGCTCTTTAACCGTAAAACCGAAAGCACTACTACTGAAAAATTTTCGTTTCTGTTAGCCAACCAGGCAGCTGACACTGCCAGGGTAAATGCGGCACGTAAAGTAAAAGTAAATGGGTTGCGTGAAATTGAAATCCTTCCGAATTTTTCGATTGGCAGTGATGAACTGATTTCTGAATCAGGAAACTTCACCGCATTTATCAACATCAATGATGACACTGCCAATACCTGGGCTCTATTCATGAGTGTTTACCGTGTTAATGTAGAAGACAAATATTATGATGCATTTCTGACCAATGGTGACCGGAGGATCCTCATCCTTCCGGTAACTTCCAATGATAACCGTTCTATTCCCTCTCTTGGCTATGAGTTTCAGGAAGATGGGCAGCCGATTTGTGCCGTTCAATATTATGGTGGCGGTGCGTTGGGTGCAAATAAAAATATTATCTGGCTGAGTAAGTCTCTTGATCAGCCTATGAAACTGATCCTTGCTGCAGCTATGACGGCTTTGCTGCAGATTAAAGTAACTTCCCCCGGCCCGGGCTTATAAATCAATTTTACCTGTTTCATCAGCATTGGCAGAATTGTTAATCTTCTCTTTTCCGGTTCTCATTGCATCTACTTTTCAAATATCTTTAGCCACATAAATCAACGATGCTATGAAATTTGTTTTGTTTCTTTTTTCTTTCCTCCTAATATCTGTTCTTTCCTACGCACAAAATTTTGCTGAAGTGGAGCAACTGATGCTGAACAATCAAAAATTATTAGGTGATGACCAGGTATTGATGATTTACAAAGACGGGAAGATCGCTTACCAGAAAACATTGGGGGATTTCCGCCCCAATATTCAGGCACCAATTGGTGAAAGCAGTCAATGGTTAACAGCAGCATTAGTGATGATATTGGTTGATGAGGGCAAATTAAAACTGGATGATAATGTTGGCAAGTACCTGCCCATCTTTCCTAAATGGATGAAGGGCTATATCACTATCCGGAATTGTTTAAGTCACACTTCTGGAATTGAGGCCGATAAGTCTGGTGCAGGAAAACTCCTGCAGAAAAAAAGTTTTTCAACCCTTGAAGAAGAAGTGAATTACTATGCAGAGAAAAGAGATATTGCTAACAATCCCGGGGCTTGGTTTCAGTACAACCAGATGGGGCCAAATATTGTTGGCCGTGTACTGGAAGTACTCACCAAAAAGAAATTCGACCGGTTAATCCAGGAAAAATTGTTACGTACGCTTAATATTCGTTTTACAACATTCAGCAATTATACTTCAGCAATGAGTCCGGCAGATGGCGCCAAATCAACAGCTACTGAATACATGAACTTTTTATCCATGCTGCTCAATAAAGGAAAGTTCAACGGCAAACAAATCATCAGTGAAGCATCTGTTGCTGAAATGATGAAACTGCAAACTGAATCAGCTTTGAATAAATACACTCCTCCATTTATGAGTGGTTTCAATTACGGGTTAGGAACCTGGTTAGAAACAAAAGATGGAACAGTGGTGAATTGTGTTTCACAGAACAGTCCCTTTGTATGGATTGATTACTGCCGTGGTTATGCCTGTATCATTTTATCAAAAAAAGAAAGGGATATACAGAAAAGAGAATTGTATAATCAATTCAAATCAGCAGTTGACAACCAGTTTATCTGTAAATGATGAATCAACTTTCTACTTTGCTAATACTTTCAAATATTTACCATGTACGAACATAAAAAACAACCTCTTGCTCCAAAGGAAGTATTTTACAAACGTGTGGCATGGAGTGTTTTTCTTGCAACAGTTATTTTAATCGTTTGCCTGTTTATTGGCATTCTCGGTTATCATTACAGCGATAATATTCCCTGGCTGGATGCATTGCACAATGCATCCATGATTTTAAGTGGTATGGGACCGGTGGTAACAATTACTTCTGATGCGGGTAAATGGTTTTCTTCTTTCTATGCCCTGTTCAGCGGGGTTGTTTTTATTACCAATATCGGGTTGATATTGGCACCTGCTTTACATCGCTTGATACACAGCCTGCATGTAGAAGATAAAAATTAGATTAATAATTCAGTAAAACTTTCAGCTTAGTCCACAACACATATACCTGTCTTTGCATAACAATATTGATCAATATACCAGCATCATTAAACAAACTGCCGCAAAGCTTGGCTTTGCCTATTGCGGCATTGCCAAAGCAGAAAAACTTGATGCCGATGCCAGGCGATTGGAAACATGGTTGAACAAGGGTATGAATGGAACCATGCAGTACATGGAAAATCATTTTGACATAAGGGTTGATCCTGCAAAGCTGGTACCCGGGGCAAAGAGTGTGATTACACTCATGTTGAATTATTATCCTGCAGCAAAACAAAATGAAGATGCACCAAAGATTTCAAAGTATGCTTACGGAAAAGATTATCATGAAGTGATCCGTAACAAACTTCATGAACTCATTGCATCAATTAAAACTACTATCGGCGATATTAACGGAAGAGGATTTGTTGACAGCGCCCCTGTTCTTGAACGTGCGTGGGCTCAACGGAGTGGTTTGGGCTGGATTGGAAAGAATGGAAACCTGATTCATAAACAAAGCGGTTCCTTCTTTTTTATTGCAACATTAATTTGCGACTTAGAATTAGAAGCTGATTCGCCATTTGCAAAAGACTATTGCGGCAGTTGCACAAGATGTATGGATGAATGTCCGACAGATGCCATCCTTCCTGATAAAATCATTGACGGCAGTAAATGTATTTCTTATTTCACAATAGAATTAAAAGATGCATTGATTGATGAAAATATGAAAGGCAAATTCAGTAACTGGATGTTTGGCTGCGATGTATGCCAGGATGTTTGCCCATGGAACCGCTTCAGCAAAGCTTCAACTGAAACCAGCTTTACACCTATTCCTGAAATTTTAAACCTCTCTACAAAAGAATGGGAAGAAATGAGTGAAGAAGCCTTTAAAGAAATTTTCAGACACTCGGCATTGAAGCGCACAAAATTTGCCGGCATTAAACGTAACCTGAAATTTATCAGTGAAAAATAAAAGAGACTTGCCTATCTCTTAAAACTTGTACCCGATTCTGAACAGGATTCGGTTCATTGTATAATCCAGCGTACGTTTCGTCATAACAGAAGTTGTTCCGTTCCAAACCTGTTCATTATAGATTTCTGTGATTGTTTTTGTGCTGTAGCCAAGCGCTGTAAAAATTCCCCTGTGTTTACTGTTAAACAATGTATATCCAAAACCCAGATCGGTATAAATTCCGTTTTTGAAGATGCTGCTTGAAGGAGAATTCCATCCCCACCAACCACCATTGGTACGGAGATTCTTTTGATTCTCAGTTGGCCAGGCAATATCTGATCCTGCATTTGCATAAATGAATAATTGCCTGTTTCCTTTCCCGAAATATTTTTTTACATCTGCAAACACGGGAACCGTTCTGTATTTATAATAATCAAATCCCGATCCGGCACCAATATACCATCCTTTAAATTCATACCCTGCGGATAACAGAACCTGACCGTTTACATGATTATCGCCGTTGAGCAAGGCTGTTTGTGCTGAAACCGATATTGTCCCTTTCTGTTTTACCTGTTGAGCATGTCCTGTTAAAACAAACAGCAAACCGATTACACTGAAAATAAATCCCTTCATACAATTATTTTATAATCGAAATCTTACCAACAACAGCAGCATTTGCAGGATTGGCATAGTTAATAAAATACAATCCGTCTTTTGCAACAGTAATGGCCAGCCCGCCTAAAGCAATTACATCATAGGTTTCTATTCCGCTGATTTGCTTTATCTGTACAAGGCTGTTTACATTGGTTGCATCAAAAAATTTCAGCCCATCTTTTCCGTCGCAAATCAATAACAGATTTCCGTCTTTTGAAAGTCCGGCAGGCTCTTTTAGTTGATAAGATTTAATGAGTGATGGTGAAGTGAGATTATTGATATCAAGCACATCCAGCTGATTCAGAAAACCTGCACAGGCACTGTTGCTTCGAAGAGTAACAAATGCATTGTGATCATCAGCAATAACAGGATCACAAACTCTTGCATGAGTAAACTGTCCAAGCTTAATTGGGCTATCAGGATTGGATGCATTGTAAATAAACATTCCTGTTTGTGAACCGATAAACAATTTATCCTTGTAAGGAAAAACAGTTTCTATATTTCCCTGGCTGAAGCCAACAGTTTTTACATAAGCAGGTGCCGCAGCATTGGATGTGTTAAATACTTTCAGATCACTCCAGCTTACTGTATATAACCTCTCTCCCATTAATGCAAATCTTGCCATAGAGCCGCCAACACCATTTGTTACACCTGGATTTGCAGATCCTCCTGAAGAACTGAAATTGGCAAAAACTAAAATATCCCTGCGGTTATTGAAGACAGGCATATCATCCATTCTGCGTTTTACAACTGTATCAACACGTACCCAGCTGGTAATAATTTTTGAGGTATCAGGAGAAAAACCATTAGAATACATTCTGTGCGGAAACACCCCTTCGATGAATTGTTTCACTACTACATTTTGCGGATCGCTGATATCAATGGTTACAAGATCAGTATAGCAATCGGCATAAAGATAATTGCCTCTTACTGCAAGGTCAACACAACCCGGGATATTTACAAAAGCTATATTTCTTGGCGCAGCAGGATTGCTGAAATCAATGATGTGAACGCCTTTATCCAGTTCACTCAAAAAGGCATAATTCCCTCTTACAAATAATTTTCCGGGGTTAGTTACAGAAATCGCCGGGCCGCTTTTGGCTTCAGCTTTTACTTCAGCCTTTGTCTTGTATACGGGTTGGAAAAAAGTATAGGATTCGGTAACGGTATCTTTTGTACAGCCGGATATCCACGCAACGGCAAGAAAAAAGAAACAGGTCTGAAAGAATAATTTGTATCGCATAAACAGTGTTTGAATGATTAACAGTTAATCTGCAACCGGCGTTGCACCGGTTCAGTTATTTTTTATTCAATCTCCACGACAATTGAATTCCTGTAAAAGAAAGGTGCTGATTGAGGTCAAGTGATCTTTTCCATTGACCTGACAGACCGTACTGGTATTGAAGCCCAATCTGTAATGGATAGTTCATCTTTTTAACCAGGCCAACCGAAATTCCTGTACGCAACTGCAATTGTGAGCGGTTGAACAGGGAACGGTCGTAATAATAAGTTTTGGTTGCGCTGTAATAATATTGTGCGTTGGAACCGGCGAGGTAACTGTAAGCAATTCCTCCATTAAAAAGAATGGGACGCTTTGTAGCTTTAGTTACCTGCAGATGATAGAGAACCGGTATTTCAATAAAATGATACCTGTCTTTATAAGTAACATTGTTTCCAACCCTTGCATAATTGTTTACTACACTGGTACCGAGGCTGTTGCTGAATTGTGCATCTGCATAAACAACGCCGCTTGTTTTATGTGATGATGAATAATAGCCATACCCAAGACCAATTGATAAAGCAGAGCGTTTGGTAATTGATTTTTTCAACTGAATACCTGTGGTAAATCCAACTCCATTTTTCACTTTGGCAGAATCTGATGCTGATGATGAATATCCACCACTGCCTGAAGAGCCGGAGCCGGGTGAAGCATAAAGTCTGTCGCTCTTACTTAAGCCTGCGGAGAACTGACTCATATCTGCAATACCTCCTCTGAATACGAGCGCAACTTCAAATTTCCTCTTCCTGCTTACTAAAGGTTTAGTTGTAATTACAGGTTCTTTAGCAGGATTGTTTACAAAACTATCTGTAACAACAGGTTTTATTGATACTTTAGGTTCCTCTGCTACAACAGGTTTCCCTGTTAAAATTGGTTTTTCTGATGTAACAGGATTCTCTGTCTTAACCTGTTCACTCTCCTTCGTTACTGTTACAACAGAATTCTTTTTTTCTTCAGGCAGGGGAACATTCACTTCAACATGATTCACTGCATCCGGGTTCTTTATTTCAGCAACGATTGGTTTTTCTTCTTTTACAATCAGTTGAACATTTTGCTTGTCTGCAATTTTTTTATTCTCTTTTACTGTTAAGCCATCAACAATCGGCACATCCTTTTTGGTTTTAACAACGTCAGCAGCTTCCTGTTCTTTTTGAATATTTTTTTCAAAGACCGGCTGCTTGCTTTTTTCTTCAGCCACAGGTATATTTTCAGGAACAGTTTCAGTTGGCTTGGTCTGATTGTCTTTTATAGATGAAGATTCTGTTCTTTGTGTTGTTGTTACGGTTGCTGAGGTTTTTGTTTTTCCTTTTTCTGCTGAATAAATAAACCATGCCCCCACTCCTGTACATAAAACAATAGCAGGCAGCCACCAGAAGAAAAATCTCCTTCGGCGCTTCCGTTCACGGATCTGTACTTCCACTTTTTGCCAAACAGCATCAGAGGGAGTAAATTTCAATTCCTCCAACTTATGCCCCACTCTTTTTTCGAATTCGTTATTGTGCATAATTATTGGTTTTAGGTTGTACAGACTCAAAATTCTCCATCCAGGTAATCAGTAATGACCTTGCCCGCAGGTATTGCGAACGGGAGGTGGTATCTTTTATACCCAGCATCTGACCTATTTCAACATGCGAAAACCCTTCCACCGCATGCAGGTTAAAAATGGTTTGATAACCGGTTGGCAATTGCCTGATCAATGCTGCAATTTCTTTCACCGCCATATTCATGGCAGGATTATCATCCGATACAGGGTGCATTCCTTCATCATGAAAAACAAGTTCAGCCTGGTAATTCTTTGACCTTTTTAAATAATTTAATGCAGTGTTCACCACAATCTTCCTGATCCATCCACCCAGCTGACCTTCTTCTTTGTATTGGTGTAAATGGGTAAACACCTTTACAAAAGATTCCTGCAATACATCTTCCGCATCAGCCATTGACTTGGTATAGCGGTAACAAACGCCCAGCATCGTATCTGCAAATGCATCATACAATTGTTTTTGCGCCTTTGGTTTGCCACGCAAACAGTCTTTTATTAATTGCCGCTGTTCGATCATTCAGTTAATTGCTAAGTTGACAAGCTGCTGAGGGAAAGCGTTGCTTGTCTTATAAGAAAATCAGACATTTATTTTTGCCCAAATATACTAACCAAAAAGTACGGCCAATATCATCCCCGAAAGCAGGATTCAGCCTTACCTTTATATTCAATGAATAAAAACATTCAATCCCTTGTTTCAATTGCCTCAAAAACCGAGCGAAATATCATTGGTTTAATGAGCGGAACCTCTGTTGATGGACTGGATATTGCTCTTTGCAAAATCAGTGGTGATGGACATACTACAAAAGTTGAAGTAACTGCATTTGAAACGATTCCTTATCATCCTGATTTTAAATCAGAGATTAAATCAGTTTTTTCAAAGAAGACAGTTGATTTTGAAAAACTCTGTTTACTGAACCCATGGATAGCCCTGCAGCAGGCCGAAATGATCAACACATTTTTAAAGAACAGGAACCTCGTGAAAGAAGAAATTGATCTGATTGCAAGTCATGGCCAAACAGTATATCATGCACCAAAAGCATTGCATCAGCAGGAGAAGTTCGGGAATGCAACATTGCAGATTGGTGATGGTGATCATTTAGCCGTTGCAACAGGCATTATCACCATCAGTGATTTCAGACAAAAACATATTGCAGCAGGTGGTGAAGGCGCTCCACTTGCAGTGTATGGTGATTATCTTATTTTTTCAAAGAAGGACGAAGACCGCATTATGCTCAACATGGGTGGGATTGCCAATTATACTTATCTCCCCGGCTCATTAGATGCCAATAAAATTTTCAGTACCGATACAGGACCGGGAAACACAATAATGGATGCACTGATGCAGCAACACTATCCTGTAAAATATTTTGATGAGGATGGATTGATTGCAAGACAGGGTATGGTGAATGAAGCTTTATTACATGCTTTAAAAGATCATCCGTTCTTTCAACAATCATTTCCTAAAACTACAGGACCGGAATTATTTAACCTTCAGTACCTGCAGCAGGCAAAAGAAAAATCTGGCATCCATGAATTGAGTGTGTTTGATACAATGGCAACACTTAATTTATTTTCTGCACAAACAATTGCCGAAGCAATTAAAAAGACAATGCCTGCAGGAAGCAGTTATCATTTGTATGCAAGTGGTGGCGGAATGCATAACCCTGTGCTGATGCAGCATATCAAAGATTTGTTACCAGGCGTTGCTGTTCATTTAACAACAGAACTCGGTATTCATCCCGATGCAAAAGAAGCTTTACTGTTTGCAGTACTGGCCAATGAATGTATTGCAGGTGGAAATATTCAGTTCAGTAATGAACTGCGGGGTGTTCCATCAGTAACAATGGGGAAGATCAGTTTTCCGTGGTGAGAATAGTTAAGAGTCAGTAACAGTTTTTTCTTCGGTATATGTTTTCAACTGCTCCAGTCCTTTATCAAAGGCAGGGCCGATAATATGATCCATAAAAATTCCATAGAAACGTTCCCAAGGGTACCACTTTAATTTATATTCCATAAACCACTGCACTTCGGTATCCTGTTTTGCCGCACCTGTTGAACGGATTCGGAAACCACCTTCTGCATCATTCATATCTTTTAACTGATATAAAGTGGTAATCACATCAGGATTGATTTGCAGAAGAGTAATAGTACCGGCACTTTTATAAATCAATCCTTTCCATTTAAAAAAAGATCCGGGTTGGTTTGTAACAGGTGAAAGCTGAACAAGAGCACCACTGTCAGATGTGACCCATGGCAGCCATTTGTTCCAGTCCTTAACATCACTTAATTCATAATACACTTTAGCACTGTCTGCATTGATGATAATTCCTCTTGATATTTTTACCGAAGATGGAATGAATAATCCAATGATAGTTATAGCTGCAAACAATCCAGCTAAAACAAACAAAAACATTTTTACTAAACGCATAGTTTTCACTTTTTACTTCTTATCTCTTACCTCCTTCTCATCATTCCCATTTAAATACTTTAATTGCCACAATATAAACTCCTATTCCCCATAGTCCAAGAATACCCAGCTGCTTTCCGCAATCCACTAAATGACTTCCTTCAAATGCAACGTTCCGCATAGCATCATTGAGATGCGTTAAGGGCAATACATTACAGATCGGCTGCAGCCATTTGGGAAACGTTTCTATCGGGAAAAAAGTTCCGGCTAATAAAAACTGCGGCATGGTTACAAGATTGGCAAATGGAGGTATTGTACTTTCATTTTTTGCCAATCCACTTACAATAAACCCAAAACCCATAAAGATGATCAAACCAACTAAACTCAATACTAATAATTCTAAAAATGTAACAGCACCGTGCACCAGTGTAAACTTAAACAGGAAATGACCCACCAGTAAAATCACAACTGCAGTAATGAGCTGAAATAATACACGGCTGATTCCTTCACCAAACAAAATATAACTGCGTTTAATCGGTGTTGCAAAGAAACGTTTCAGTACAAGTGTTTGACGCAGGTTAAAAAATAAAAAGGCTACGCCGAAAACACCTGCACTCAACAATGAAAAACCTAACTGACCCGGTAAAATAAAATCAATCGTACGGTAAATTCTTCCCGGCAATGGTGGCGGCAAATCAATGCTGGCATATGTTGGTGCATTGGGTGCAGCCCTGCGATCAATATTTACTATCACATCTTTTAATGTTGCCTGGAGAATGGCTATTCTGTCAACACTGGCGGTAGAAGTTTGAATGGTAATTTTATATAAAGGCAGCTGACCTGTATTCGTAGGTTGTATATCAAGGATAGCGGTGATTCTTCCTTTCGCCAAATCACTTTGCAACTCTGCCGCATTTTTATCTGAAATGCGGATGGTCTTATATTTCACCAGCAGGTGATACACTGCATTATTTTGTGTAGTGTCGGTTGATGGAGTAAAGCCAATGCGTACAGTTGGACTTCCTCCTCCAATAAAACCAAACACCAGAATAAAGATCAACGGGAAACCAAAACTGAAAACAACCGCACTGGGGCTGCGAAAAATTGCCCGCAGGCTTGCTCTTGAAATTGCCAGCATTGCTTTCCACTGGCTGTATGGTTGATTCATGCCGCAAAGCTATTTGTTTCAGGGGTTGATTGAAAAAACTTTTTAGTCCCCTATTTTTACAGCATGCCAATTCACAAAGCATATATTTTACTGGGCAGTAATATGGGAAACCGGAAACAGTTTCTCAGCAATGCCATCAAACAGATTACTGAGCAATGTGGCAGCTTAGTGAAGGAATCATCCATCTACGAAACAGCTGCATGGGGCAATACCAAACAGGCCGCTTTTCTTAACCAGGTTATCGTCATTGAAACAAAACGTTCACCTGATGACCTGATGAAAAGCTTACTGGAAATTGAAACCGGGCTGGGAAGAATCCGTACAGAAAAATATGGCCCCCGGACTATTGATCTTGACATTTTGCTTTTTGATGAACTGATTTATCATTCATCAACTGTTACACTTCCCCACCCTGCTATACAGGACAGGAGGTTTGTATTAATTCCGCTGGCTGAACTGTCTCCACGAAAAATTCATCCGGTTTATCAGAAAACGATCGCCCGTTTATTAAAGGAATGCGCCGACAAACTGGAAGTAAAGAAAGTTTGACAGCTATTTTTCCACAAACTGTACAACTTGATTTTAGTATTTCGCAGCAAGGCTTAATTTGCCGACCAAATGAACTATCATTTCATTACAATCGAAGGAAATATTGGTGCAGGAAAAACAACACTGGCTCACCTGCTCAGCAAACATTTTAATGCGAGGCTGATACTGGAAGCTTTTGCAGACAATCCCTTTTTGCCCAAGTTTTATGAAAACCCGCAGCAGTTTGCTTTTCCGCTGGAATTGTTTTTCATGGCAGAACGTTACAAACAGTTAAAAGATTTACTGCATACACAGGATCTGTTTAACTCCATTACAATTTCTGATTATTTATTTACCAAGTGTTTATTATTTGCGAAAGTAAACCTGCCAACCGATGAGTTTCGTTTGTACCAGAACCTGTTTGATATTATCCATAACCAGTTAGTGCAACCCGATCTGCTGATTTATCTGCATGCACCGGTAACCAAATTGCAGCAGAACATCAAGAAAAGAAACCGCAGCTATGAACAGCAGATTGGTGATGATTATCTGTTCAGCATTCAGGAAACCTATACACAATACATTAAACAGCACAATGTAAAAACGCTGTTTGTTGATACCAGCAATGCCGATTTTCTGGGCAACCCCACTCATCTGCAAACAATTATTGATGCACTGGATAAAGATTATGAAGCTGGGCAGTATTATCTTACATTGCCCTAAGAGGAAAGCCTTAAGCCGATAGTCGTTAGCCAACAGTACTTCCTGCTTCTTCCTTCAACAGATAGTTCTTAGATTTGCGCAGTGACCAATCAAACTGCAAACGATCCATTTGTTTCCATTCGCATTACAGAGTTTAGAAATTTTGCCATTGCAAGATTCTTATTCATTATGGGCTTACGCATGATGGGTACACTTGTTGGCTGGTGGATGTATGAACTCACCAATGATCCGCTTGCTTTAGGATTAATCGGTTTGTCAGAAGTAATCCCTGCTGTCTCTATGGCTTTGTATGCCGGTCATATTGTCGACCAGAGCGATCGGAGAAATATGATCATCCGTGCAGTGCTGTCTTATGGCATCTGTGTTTCCTTACTCTTATTTATTTCTACTGCTTTCTTTACGCATCAGTTCGGAAAATCAACAGTTATCTATCTTGTTTATATTGTCATCTTTATAACAGGCATCATCCGGGCTTTCAGCGGACCATCATTTGGTGCCATCATTTCACAACTGGTTCCAAGATCACACTTAGCCAATGCCGTTACCTGGAGCCAGGGCACATGGTTGTCAGCATCCGTTACCGGTCATTCACTTGCCGGGTTTTTAATCGCCGGTTTCGGAATTACCGGAACACTGACTGCAATTATATTAATGATTGCGATGGCGCTGCTGATTTTTAACACCATTGGTCATAAACCTGCACCGCCGCAGGCAGAAAAGAAAACATGGGAAAGTGTAAAAGAAGGCCTCCGTTTTGTTTATAAAACAAAAGAAGTGCTGGGGGCGCTGGTTCTTGATCTCTTTGCAGTTTTGTTTGGCGGAGCAGTGGCCATGGTTCCGGTTTTTGCAAAAGATATTTTAAAAGTTGGACCAATTGGTTTTGGCTGGCTAAATGCTGCTGCTGATTTTGGCGCCATCATCATTGTTATTTTACTCACAGTTTTCCCCCTCAAAAAACAACAGGGTAAAATTTTATTATTTGCAGTGGCAGGTTTTGGAATGACCATTATTATTTTTGGTTTATCGAAATTATTCTGGCTGTCATTTGCAGCTCTGTTCATGGGCGGTGTGCTCGATGGCATCAGTATTGTTGTGCGTGGGACAATCCTGCAGTTGAAAACACCTGATGAACTGAGAGGAAGAGTATTGAGTGTAAACAGCATGTTCATCAACTCCAGCAATGAACTGGGGCAGTTTGAAAGTGGAGTGGCGGCAAGGATAATGGGTATTGTTCCTTCGGTTATTTTTGGAGGCTGTATGACAATTGGAATTGTAATCGCTACCTGGTTTAAAGCACCAAAGCTTAGAAAGCTTGAATATTAAACGGGGGATCGTGTCATTAATATTATTTGTCTGTCACTTTTTACATAGTTTGGTTTGAATTAAACAAAACTTTTCTCAACTTGTATAACATTCCATTCAAGCTTATATTAACACATAATCATTTTTTATATGAACCGTAAATCATTTCTACAATCAACTGCACTTACAATGGGTGCATTAGCATTTCAGAAAACGGTATTAGCAGATTTTTTTCAGCAACCTGCCTGGAAAATAAAAATGCTTACCGATGATATCGGCATCTTTACAGAGCGTGGTGGTACTATTCTTTTTTATTTGAGTAAAGAAGGAATTGTTGTTGTTGATTCACAGTTTCCAGATCAGAGCAATCATTTAATTGAAGAACTGAAAAAGAAAACCGAACAACCATTTAAACTGCTCATCAATACGCACCATCATGGTGATCACAGCGGCGGCAACATTGCTTATAAAGGAATGGTTGAGCATGTGCTGGCACATGAAAACTCAAAGATCAACCAGGAACGTTCTGCAAAAAATGCAAAGACAGAAGATAAACAGCTTTATCCCGATCAAACCTTTGGTACAACCTGGAGCCAGAAAATAGGTAAAGAAAAAATCACCCTTCATTATTTTGGTGCGGGACACACAAATGGTGATGCATTGATTCATCTTGAACATGCCAATATTGTACACATGGGCGATCTGTTGTTCAACCGCCGTCATCCATTTGTTGACCGCAGTGCCGGTGCCAATATGAAAAGCTGGATGAATGTGCTGGAAACTGCACAAAAGAAGTTCAGCAAAAAAACACAATTTGTTTATGGCCATTCAGGTGAAGGATATGATATTACCGGAACCAAAGACGATCTGAAAGCATTCGGCGATTACATTGCCGGCATGTTAGAGTTTACTGAAAAAGAAATTAAAGCCGGAAAAACAAAAGAAGAATTTATTAAAACAACTGTGCTTCCATTTGAAACGCAATGGAAAGGTGATGGTTTACAAAGACCATTAACGGCTGCATATGAAGAACTGACTTCCGGGAAATGAAACAGACAAATTACATCTATCTGCCCCAGCGATAAGTTTTAACATCAATACCTGCCAGATCTAAAACACGGTCCACAACAGTTGATGCAAGTTCTTCTATCGTTGCCGGCTTACTGTAGAAAGATGGTGTAGCCGGGCAAATGATTCCTCCGGCTAATGTTACTGTTTCCATGTTCCGGATATGAATGAGATTGTAGGGCGTATCTCTCACCACACAAATCAGTTTCCTTCGTTCTTTTAAAATCACATCTGCCGCTCTTGTAATCAGATCATTTGAAATACCGGTTGCAATCCGACCCAATGTTCCCATTGAACAGGGGATAATGATCATCGTATTGTATTGCCCTGAACCGGACGCAAAAGCTGCAGAAAAATCGGTTGTTGAATAAATTTTGAAAGGAATTTGCTGATACCCGTCATTTCCCAGCTCGGTTTTCCAAACCTCTTTGGCGTTCTCAGTCATAATCACGGCAACATCAGTCCATTGCTCTTTTACCGCTGAAAGCTTTTCCAGCAACAGTTTTGCATAAATAGAACCACTGGCACCGGTAATAGAAATCACAATTTTATGCACGGTAAAACGTTTTAAATTTGTACAAGTAACAAAAATACTATGCAAAAGGTTCCCTTTTTATCCGTTATCCTGTTTCTTCTGGTTGGTCTTTCCGCTTTTCAGCACAATACTCCAAAAGAAAAATTAAACTGGATCACTCTCCAGGAAGCTGAAGAAAAGCTGAAATCAGAATCAAGACCTATATTGGTTGATCTGTACACTGACTGGTGCGGCTGGTGCAAAGTGATGGATAAAAAAACCTATACCAACCGGGAATTGATCAAATATCTCAATCAAAAGTATTATGTGGTAAAGCTCAACGCAGAAAGTAAAGCCGAGATCGTCTGGAAGGGGAAAACCTATCGTTTTAACCCGTCCTACAAAACCCATGAAATAGCACTGGCATTTACAAAAGGCGAACTGGCTTATCCAACAACTGTCATCATACCAACAACTGATGATAATCAGCCCCAGGCAATAGCAGGTATGCTGGGAGTAAAAGAAATGGAAATGATCACCAAATACTTTGCTGAGAACAATTACGGCAAAGTATCTTTTGATACTTATGCCAAAAAATTCAGACCAAGCTGGAGATAATAATATTTCCCCATCATCTGATATTTGAGAAAAATATTTTACTTTGCCAACGATGATAAGGTTTAATGGTTAATGGTAACTGATTAGCACCTCTTCCTTTACCGGAAGAGGTTTTTTTATGCCCGAACAATTTATTTTGCCTTGAAAAAGGTGGATTTTCAGTTGATTTAACCCAACGGTATGCAACTATCCAAAACCGATTCCAGTCTTAGGTATGATGATAAGGTTTAATGGTTAATGTTAACTGATTAACCATACTCCGTCTTTCCAGGCGGAGTTTAATATTACAAAGTCATACTTTATATAAATAAAAAAGAGGCTCAGATCTGAGCCTCTTTTTTTGCAATGACTTTTTCTTATTTACCTGCCACTACTGAGCTGGCAAAAATCATGTACATGGGACCGTTAGGCCGGAAACCTGCCGGCATATGTCCGTTCTTATCTTTTGGAATCGATACAATGGTTTTGCTTCCTAATACAGCCACCTTGTAAAAATGATACTTCATCATTGTGGTACGGCTGTTCAAACGCTCATCTAAAGTGTTGACGGCATCGGGCCAGGTGCTCTCTTTGGAATAGCGGGTAATTTCATCAACCAAGGCCTTATTATTCAGCTGACGGCCCAGTTCTTCTTTTTCAGAACTGTTGAAATTATAAGTTGAATACATTTCACCCAGATCTGTGATCATAACCTCCCTGATTTTTTTTCCATCAAAGAAAAAACTTTTGTTACAGGAAACAACGATGAAGCTCAGAAAAAATACAAACAAAGAGAAGCGTATTAATTTCATAATAAAAGATATTAAAAAGTTTACTTGATAACTTTATTAACCATAAATATAAATTAATTTCCGTCTAATACTTTTTTTTAGCAGAACTTCCACTAAAGTGATAAAACTGATCATTTTTGTTCCAGTAACTTCTCCAGTACAAAATAAGTAATGGGACAAAATGTAGAATTCTTCAATGTAAGTTGCTGCCGTTTCAGAATCACATCTTCATCGGTGTACGGGAAGCGTTCACAATCGGATGGACGGACATCATAAATTCCACAGTAATTATCAGCACCCAAAAACGGGCAGGGCTTCGATCTTACCACATAATCACCTTCTTCATCAAGACGCAGATAGGTTTCAATAAACTCCCCTTCCTTCATCCGCAAATGCTTGCTGATACGTTTGATGTCAGGTGTTTTAAACCGGGGTGAATAATTCTTGCAGCAATTGGCACATTGCAGGCAGTCAATTTTTTCAAAAGCTTCTTCGTGCAGATCGGGCAATTGCCGCAGCACCTTATTCTTATTTGCCCTCTTCAGAAACTGGCTGTACTGTTTCTGGTGTTCAGCAGCTTTTTTCTCCCAGTTGATCAGTATATCTTCGGCCATACTGCAAAGAACGTTAATTGTTCAACACAGAGATACTGAGTTGAGGAGTTACACAGAATTTTGAGGTCGTCTGATTTTAAAATAGCCTCCGTGTTCCTCTTTTTCTCCAAAACTCTGTGTTGAAACAAAAAATCAATTTCACAGACTTTCCCCAACCGCTAACAGCTGTTTATTTGCATTGATTCTGCCCGTAACTTTGCCCGTCTTTTCAACGCTGTAAGACCAATGGGCCTTTCGCTTGAAAACTCACTGCTCTTTACCCGATTCCTTCATCCGATTTTTAATTGATAGAAATAAAGAACTGAACAACATGACCATTTTTGAAGCACAACAGAATGAATTTGCCAAACGCCATATCGGCAGCATTGGCACAGAACAGCAGCTATTGAAAACAATTGGTGTAAAGGACATGGAAGAACTGATCGGCAAAACAGTTCCGGCTTCCATCCGCAACCCAAACAAACTGAATGTACCTGATGCCATCAGTGAGGCCGATTTACTGAAACTGCTCAAAGAAATCTCTTTAAATAACAAACTGAATAAGAATTATCTCGGCCAGGGTTATTATGATACCATTACACCCAGCGTGATTTTGCGGAATGTTTTTGAAAACCCGGGATGGTACACACAATACACTCCTTACCAGGCAGAAATTTCACAGGGGCGTTTGGAAAGTTTACTCAACTTTCAAACCATGGTGGCTGATTTAACAGCATTGCCAATTGCCAATGCATCATTACTGGATGAAGCAACAGCTGCTGCAGAAGCCATGAACATGCTGTTTCATCATGTCAATAAAACAGATATCATCAACGCACCAAAGTTTTTTGTTGATGAAGAAGTTTTCCCTCAAACAAAAGATGTATTGATTACACGTGGCACACCGTTAGGCATTCAATTGGTTTTTGGTGATTATAAAACGGCTGCTATCGACAATACCTATTTCGGTGCTTTGGTTCAATATCCCAACAATATAGGTTCGGTTGAAGATTACCGTTCATTTATTCAGAAAGTACAAGGAGTTGGTGGATTTGTGGCAATGGCAACTGACTTACTTGCCTTAACCCTGTTAACTCCTCCCGGTGAACTTGGTGCTGATGTTGCCTTTGGTTCTGCACAGCGTTTTGGTGTTCCACTTGGTTATGGCGGACCGCATGCTGCTTTCTTTACCACCAAAGATGAATTCAAACGTTCTATTCCCGGGCGTATCATTGGAGTGAGTATTGATGCACAAAACAACCGTGCATTACGTATGGCCCTGCAAACAAGAGAGCAGCATATCAAACGTGAAAAAGCTACTTCCAATATTTGTACAGCACAGGCATTGCTGGCCAATATGGCTGCTATGTATGCCGTTTATCATGGTCCCGATGGATTAAAAGCAATTGCATCACGTGTTGCCATATTAGCGCAAACAGCTGCTGATGCCATTAAAGAAAAAGGATTTGAACTGACAAGTGAAAGCTTCTTTGATACCATTGCAGTGAAAGTAAAAGACATTGCTCCAATCAAAGTAAAAGCAGAACGGCAGGAAATCAATCTGCGTTATATCAGCAATGAACTCATTGGTATTTCACTTGATGAAACAACTAATGTGGAAGACCTGTTTGATCTCATTAATTGTTTTGTGAATGATGTTGACCCGGTTGATTTTGTGATTCCTGAAAACGCATCCTTACAACATATTCCTGCTGAATTAGCAAGAACAAGTGAATTCTTAACACATCCTAATTTCAATACACATCAGAGCGAAAGCCAGATGATGCGTTATATGAAACAACTGGAAAATAAAGATCTGTCGTTGAACACTTCGATGATTTCATTGGGCAGCTGTACCATGAAACTGAATGCTGCTACTCAAATGATGCCGTTGAGTTGGGCACACTGGAGCAGGATTCATCCATTTGCTCCTGCCAGTCAAACAGCAGGTTATCAGCAAATCATTGATGAATTGTCTGGCTATCTTTCTGAGATCACAGGTTTTGATGCCTGCAGTCTGCAGCCCAACAGTGGGGCACAGGGTGAATATGCCGGGTTATTATCCATTCGCAATTATCATTTAGCTAACGGCGACGCACACCGTAATATCATTCTGATTCCCGTTTCTGCACACGGAACCAATCCTGCAAGTGCAGTAATGGCAGGAATGAAAGTGGTGGTGGTGAAAGCATTGGAGAACGGTTACATTGATGTGGCTGATTTTAAAGCAAAAGCTGAACAGCATAGTGCCAATCTTGCCGGAACAATGATTACTTACCCAAGTACATTCGGCATATTTGAAGAAAGTGTAAAAGATATCTGTGCAATTGTTCATGAGCATGGCGGACAGGTGTACATGGACGGTGCCAATATGAATGCACAGGTTGGATTAACATCGCCGGGTTTAATTGGTGCCGATGTTTGTCATTTGAATCTGCATAAAACATTTGCTATTCCGCATGGCGGTGGCGGCCCAGGTATGGGACCTATTTGTGTGAAGAAGCATCTTGCGGCACACTTGCCATCGCACACGTCAGTCGTGAATCGTCAGTCGTCAGAACCTCATGACTCACCACTCACTCCTCACGGGGCTGTTAGCGCTGCGCCCTATGGATCTGCTTCCATCCTGCTGATCAGTTATGCGTATATCCGTTTGCTGGGTGCTGATGGTTTGAAGAAAGCAACTGAGTATGCGATCCTCAATGCAAATTACATGAAGGCAAGACTCGAAAAAGATTTTGATATTCTGTATACAGGTGCTAACGGAACATGTGCACACGAATTTATTGTAGAACTTCGTCCGTTTAAACAAACGGCCGGTATTGAAGCAGAAGATGTAGCCAAGCGTTTAATGGATTATGGCTTCCACGCTCCTACCATGAGCTTCCCTGTTGCAGGAACGATCATGATTGAACCAACAGAAAGTGAAGACAAAGCAGAGCTGGATCGTTTCTGTGATGCTTTACTGAATATCCGTCAGGAGATCAGGGATATTGAAGAAGGTAAGAGTGATAAAGCAGATAATGCTTTAAAGAACGCACCACATACACAATCTGTAATTACTGCTGATGAATGGAAACATGCATACAGCAGACAACAGGCAGCTTTCCCCTTGTATTATGTAACACAGAATAAATTCTGGCCAAGTGTAAGCCGTATCAACAATACCTATGGCGACCGGAATTTAATTTGCACCTGCGAGCCGGTAAGTTCATATGCTGAAGAAGAAGTGTAGAAAATAATTAGTTATTAACTCATATTCATTTTTAACAACTCCTGTCTAACAAGCAGGAATTGTTGCTTAAATTAGTAGTGTAACGCAAAGCTTCATTGGAATCAAATTGAAACGGGTTTTATGCAAATCACTTTTAGAAAGATTTTTGAAGAACTTTTATGGATAACCTTTTCTTTTGGATTAACCGTTCTGATAGCTTCAATATTTTTTGGATGGTCTTTATTAAAAGGTAACTTGGATCTGCATCTGCACGACACCTATATTGTTATTTCAGGTTGGATTGTTTTGACACCTCTTTTTGTACTCCTCACATTTACTATCTACTTCATCAAGGAGTTTAGGAAATCGTTTGGACGAACACTTTCAAACTGGATTCTTATTGTCATAGGGCTAACAATTATTATTTCATTGACTTTTCTGATACAATTTATTTCACAACTTTTAATTACCGGCACTCTATACCCGCCATTATCTGCTCTAAGTCAAGACAAAGTGCCTGTGGCGAAAGAGATCCCTGTAATAGGATTTGTTACAAATCTTTTAACCATTATTCAAGCGGTGGTTTTAGGAATGCTTCTATTTGTGGCTTATCGTTGGGGGGCACATAAGACAAAGAAAGTATAAAACAAAAACTGTCATTTAGTTCTCTTCTTCTTTGATAAACGGTTCTCCCATCACAAAAAATCATTGTAACTTCTCTTCCTAAATCAACCAATATGGATCAGCAAGTCATCAACCTCTACGACGAATACACTCATAAACCACTTTCAAGACAGGATTTTGTAAGACGTTTAGTGCTGCTTACAGGAAGCACTGCCGCAGCTATGGCTTTGCTGCCACTGCTGGAAAGTAATTATGCAAAAGCAGCAGCCACACCTGCCGATGATCTGTTTACAGAATATGTTACTTATCCTGCAGTTACCGGTGAAATGAAAGCCTATGTAGCAAGACCGAAGAAAGACGCAAAGTATGGAACAGTTATTGTTATTCATGAAAACCGTGGACTGAATGCACATATTGAAGATGTTACCCGTCGTGCTGCGAATGCGGGTTTTTTAGCCATTGCACCCAATGCATTAGCTCCTCTTGGCGGCACCCCTGCCAATGAAGATGAAGCAAGAACATTATTTACAAAACTCAATGCACAGGAAACCCAACAGAATTTTATCAATACCTTTTCTTATCTCAAAACAAGAAAAGACAGCAATGGAAATTATGGCTGCGTTGGTTTTTGCTGGGGCGGTGCCATGAGTAACACATTAGCGGTAAATGTTCCTGAATTGAAAGCAGCGGTTGCTTTTTACGGAAGGCAGGCGGCTGCGGCTGATGTGCCAAAAATAAAAGCAGCACTTCAATTACATTACGCTTCGCTTGATGAAAGAATCAATGCAGGCATTCCTGCTTATGAAGAAGTGCTGAAAGCAAATAAAATCAGTTATGAATTGTATATGTACGATGGAGTGAATCATGCCTTTCATAATGATACAGCGGGAACAAGATATAATGAAGCGGCTGCTAAACTTGCCTGGCAACGGACGATTGAGTTTTTTAAAAAGCATTTGTAAAGTGATAGAAACGCAGATGACACGGATGCAAACGGATAAATGCGGATTTCTTTCATCAGTAGCAATCCGCAATGATCTGTGTCATCTGTGTTTCTATCTGAACTTTCTGTCTTAGTGCCCTTGTGGCAAATCCTTCTCTCCACCTACCTTTGCAGAAATCAATTTCATGGCTGAAGACTTACACATCATACAGGGAACAAAAGAAGAACAGTATCAGCAACTCATCCCGCAGATCAAAGGATTACTGGAAGGTGAACCTGATCTTGTTGCTAATCTTGCTAATGTATGTGCGGCACTCAAAGAACAGTTCGGCTGGTTATGGGTTGGGTTTTATTTGGTGAAACCAAGTTCAGCAAAAGCATTTACGGATAAAGGTGAAGAACTTGTACTCGGGCCTTTCCAGGGGCCTGTTGCCTGTACACGGATCCGCAAAGGAAGAGGTGTATGTGGCGCAGCATGGGCTGCAGCAAAAACACTGATCATTCCTGATGTAGAAAAATTTCCCGGTCATATTGCCTGCAGCAGTTTAAGCCGTTCAGAAATTGTAATACCTGTTATCCGCAACAATGAAGTGCTTGCTGTGTTAGATGTTGACAGTGAAGAACTGCATATGTTTGACGAAACAGATAAAGTATTTCTGGAAGAAATTATTTCACTGATCGAATTTTAATATACCCATGCAAAAAGACAAGGTCTTACTTTACGGCGCCAATGGTTACACCGGCAAACTCATTGCCCGTTATGCAAAAGAATATAATATCTCTCCCATCCTTGCAGGAAGAAATGAAAAAGAAATCAGCAGCATTGCCAATGAATTAAATTTTTCTTACCGGATTTTTCCGATAGATACTGCTGCATCCATTCAGCAACATTTAGAAGATGTAAAATTGGTGATTCATGCGGCTGGCCCATTCGACAGAACAGCAAAGCAAATGGTTGAAGCATGCATTACATCCAACACACATTATATTGACATCAACGGTGATATTTCTGTTTTTGAATTAATTAAAACTTACGATGCTGCTGCAAAACAGGCAGGCGTTATGTTAATGCCCGGCGCCGGTTTTGATGTGATCCCGACAGATTGTATTGCATTAGACCTGAAACAGAAATTGCCCGATGCTACACATTTGCAATTAGCATTCATTCCAACAAACGGACAAATCAGTCATGGTACTGCAACAACAATGGCTACAAGAATTGGTGAAGATGCGGTTGTGCGTATCAATGGAAAATTCGAGAGAAGACCATTAGGCTTTAAAGGCATGTGGATCGATGCGAATGGAAAGCAACGTTTCGTGATGAGTTTGCAGTGGGGTGATATTTCAACAGCTTATCATACAACCGGAATTCCAAATGTGGAAGCATACACAGGAATGAAACCATCTGTTTATCGTTTATTGAAGTTTCAATTTCTGTTCAACTGGTTATTAAGAACAAAATTTGTACGTGGATTGATTCAGAAAAAAATCAATAATGCTCCTGCCGGACCAACAGATGAACAGAGAGCCAATGCATCAACCGTAGTTTGGGGAAAAGCCTGGAATGCTGCAGGAAAAGAAATCATCAGTCAGTTAACCTGTGCCGATGGTTACAGTTTAACTGCATGGGGCAGCTTACTCATTACACAAAAAATTACAGCAGGAAATTATAAAGCAGGATATCAAACACCGGCAGGCTGTTATGGAAAAGACCTTGTATATGAAATAAAAGGCACTGCTGCCGTTCATTAATGAGTTACCATAAATCCATCTGCATCATAAGTAACTACAAAAGCCTTTGCTGATATTGGAGCCAGGAATTTAAACACCCTTGTCAGCAACTCCTGCTTTCGTGTTCGTGCCCCTTTTTTTGCCTTATTGAAATCATAATAGTCTGCAAGAGAAATCAATTCATCTGTGCCATTTTTATAAATAACCCTGATATTTCCCAAAGCCCAGCCGAAATAATTATCATCATTCAGATCAATATGCTGCACACAATAATCTTGATTATTGGAAGAAGCTGTTATACAGTTTTTCGTATGAATATAATTAGGTACTGTTTTCTGCAAACGCACAAAATCAGAATCAGCCATTAAATAAGTTGTGCCCGAACCAAGCAGATAATGCTTCAGCAATGCATGTTCAAACGCTGAATTCATTTCAGGATGCAGTAACACAACTTTATAAAGTAATTTTTTATACCCTTTCAACGATTGTTTATGCATGGTCTTAACTGCAGTTGAATCGCCTGCAAAAAGGAAACCAGGTAACAGAAATAAAACAAGCCAGAAAACAATTTTCATTTGTTCATCTTTATTGACTCTTTAGCCATATAGGATATCCATAAAGTTTAAAAATAGCAATTTTATAATTCTGTGCACATATTTTAACAACCCTGCTTAGATTTGCCTGCTTGAAAGATTATTATGCAATATTAGAGATACCGGTAACCGCCAGCATTCCTGAAATTAAGCAGGCATACCGTAAGCTCGTGATGATTTATCACCCTGATAAAAATAATGATGACCCCTACTCACTTACAAAATTCAATGAAATAAAAGAGGCTTACGAAATACTCATCCATCCCGGTAAAAAAGAATTGTACCTGCAGGAAAGATGGTTATCGAAAGCAAGGGGAAGAAAAGTAGGTGAAGAAATGATTACACCTCCAAATATTCTGATTCAAATACTTGAACTGAATAAGGCAGTTGCTGACATGGATATACACCGGATGGATCACGGGGCAGTTGCTGACAAGATCAAATATTTATTGAACCAGGAAGTAATTGAAAAGCTGCTTGCTTTCAATGAAGCCGAGGTGAATCAATCCATCGTTCATTCTTTGCTGCATGCCATTCAACCATTACCATTGAAACAAATAAAGGAAATAACCAATCATCTGTCCCCGCTTTTAGTGAAAGATGAAGCTGGCAGAAAAAAAATTAACCAGCTCATCCTTCTAAAACAAAAACAGCAGCAGCAGGATCGTTTACAACCAGTTGTGATATTCATTCTTGTTGTTGCCATTTGTGCGCTCATCTGGTTTACAGGAAAACATTAAAGCAAAAGGCAAGCCATGACAGCATGTAAGGGCACTTGCAGTATCTTTGCCGCATGCATTATGTTTCTGTTGAAGGTTTAACGAAGAGTTACGGAATCACTCCCCTGTTTTCGAATATTTCATTTAACATTGAAGAAGGCGATAAAATTGCACTCGTGGCCAGGAATGGTTCGGGTAAAACAACTTTACTGCGGATTTTAGCAGGTAAAGAAATATCCGATGAAGGCAAATGCTGGATCAACAAAGATGTGGACATAGCCCTCTTTGAACAGGAGCCCATGTTTGATGAGAAGAAATCGATCCTTGATAATATTTTTCAGCACAATCACCCCGTCATCAATGCTATCAGGGATTATGAAGCCATCAGTGAAGATCATGATGAAGAGAAACTGAATGCAGCCATTATTAAAATGGATGAACTGGGTGCATGGGATTTTGATACAAAAGTGAAACAGATTCTCGGCAAGCTGAACATTCACCAGTTACAACAGGAAGTGGGAACATTATCCGGCGGTCAGCGTAAACGTGTGGCTTTGGCAAGAACCCTGATTGATATTGGTTTTGATCATAAACATATTTTACTGATCATGGATGAGCCCACCAACCACCTTGATGTGGAAATGGTGGAATGGCTGGAACATTATCTCAGCAAAGAAAAAATTACATTATTGCTGGTAACCCATGACCGTTATTTCTTGGATAATGTTTGTACAGAAATATGGGAACTTGACGGAAGTACGCTCACTGAATACAAAGGTGATTACCAGAATTATTTAGAAAAGAAAACGGCCAGGATTGAAAGTGATCTCGCCAGTATTGATAAAGCAAAAAATACTTACCGCAAAGAACTGGAGTGGATGCGGAAGCAGCCAAAAGCAAGAACAACCAAAAGCAAATCACGGCAGGATAATTTTTATGAAGTGGAAGCGAAAGCCAAACTCCGTATTGAAGATCAGCAGGTACAGCTGAACATGAAGATGAACAGGTTGGGAGGTAAGGTTGTGGAAATGAAAAAAGTATACAAGAGTTTTGCAGAAAAAACAATTCTGAAAGGATTTGATTACATCTTTAAAAAAGGTGAACGTGTTGGTGTGGCTGGGAAAAACGGTGCAGGCAAATCTACCTTTCTTGATATCATCCAGGGAATTCAGCAACCGGATAGTGGAAAGATCAATATTGGTGATACAATCATCTTCGGCAATTATGCACAGAAAGGTTTGGAAATAAAAGAAGATGTACGTGTTATTGAATTTGTAAAAAATATTGCAGAGAATTTTCCACTGGCAACAGGTGGTTCATTGAGTGCAGCTCAGTTCCTGCAGTTGTTTTTATTCGATCCTGATAAACAATACACCTACATCTCCAAACTGAGTGGTGGGGAAAAAAGAAGATTGCATTTACTGTCGATCCTCTTCCGCAATCCAAACTTCTTGATACTGGATGAGCCAACCAATGATCTTGATCTCCCCACACTTGCTGTACTGGAAAATTTCTTAAGTGAATATCCCGGCTGTTTACTAATTGTAAGTCATGACCGTTATTTCATGGACCGATTAGTTGATCATTTATTTGTTTTTGAAGGTGACGGATTTGTAAGAGATTTTCCAGGCAATTATTCACAACTGCGTATATGGCAAAGGGAACAGGAAAAGTTGGGAGCCGGTAGTGATGAGCCAATAGCAAAAGTTGCAGAATCAAAAGCGCCTGAAGAAAATAAATCTACCACAGATAAAAAGCGTTTCAGCTACAAAGAAAAAAGAGAGTTTGAGTTACTGCAAAAAGAAATAGAAGAACTGACCGCTGAAAAACAAAGCGTCACAGAAAAACTCAACAGCGGCAGTATGTCTTTTGAAGAATTGCAGAAACTCTCCAATCGTATTGCTGAAGTAACTGCTTTGCTCGATGAAAAAGAGTTCCGCTGGTTAGAGCTGAGTGAGTATGTCGATTAAATCAATCTAAATACACAAAGTCATGCGTCTTTGGTAACTGCTCAATAACAGCAGCTGCCATGGAAGGCTTTGCCAGTTTTCTTTCTGCAAGATCCATCCATGCAAGGTCTGCATTGATGATTGCAGCAATGGTTCCATCTGTTTTCTTCAGCTCATGTCTTGCACTCCAGCGTGAACCATCCCGTTTGCATTTTGAGAGCATCATATTGACATTAATCATTTCACTTGCATGAATTTCTTTTCTGAAAATACATTCTTCCCGGAAAAGGATCGGGCCAATCTTCAATTCCTGCAACAGTTCAATTGTTATTCCATGTTCAATTAAAAAACTCATGCGGCAATGAGCACCCAGTTCATAATATCTTGAATGGCTCACATGAAAATTTGCATCCACATCGGCCCAACGGAGCTCAAAACTTTTTACATATTCATTCATGTGTTTATTTTTATGGATATTTCATACTCTAAATTTAAATAAAAAAACCCCGGCGTTACAGCCGGGGTTACTATTACATAAAACAGATTATTTTTTATTGTAGAGTAGTTTGTAATACTCATCAGCCATACGGTTACTGTCAAACTGAAAACGAACATCTCTCATTCCGTTTTGAGTGATCTGTCGCCATACCTGGTAGTTATCGTAGTACAAAGGAAGAATCTGGTTCTCCAGGATTTCATACATCTGGTCAAGATCGTACTGATCCTGTTCCGGTGTACTCATTGCACTATAATCAACCGGTGGAACAATAAAGCTGTTATTACCATGATTGGCAAATTCACAGATCCATCCGTCAAACGTACTGAAGTTAACTGCGCCGTTCATGGCAGCCGTCATACCGCTTGTTCCACTGGCTTCACGTGGCACACGGGGATTATTTAACCAAACATCTGCACTCTGTTTTAAACGCTTGCTTAAAGAAAGTTCGTATCCTGTACAAACCGCAATATTTTTATAGTTCTTACTTAAATGAACAAGGTTATTAAAATCGCTGATGGCGGGATAATCAACCGGGTAAGGCTTACCGGCCCAGATGATCTGCACGGGATATTTCTTATTACTCATTAATGCATTGAAACGTTCCTGGTCCCTGGTAATCAGTTCGGCTCTTTTGTAACCTGCAAACCGGCGTGCCCAAACTATTGTAAGCACATCCGGATCAAGCAGCTTTCCTGTCTGATCAGCAACCAGGTCAAACGCTCTTTTCTTTAAATATTTTTTACGGTCATCAAAGCGCTCATCATTTTTCTCATCCATAGAGAAATACAATTGCTTATCGGCCCAGTAGCGCCAGTTCTGTGCATTCGTAACACTTGTAATGGGAGCTACATTCTCATAGTTGGCCCACATCTTACGGCTTACTTCACCATGCAAAGCACTTACTCCATTGGCATTGCGTGCAAAACGCAATGCTGCCAGTGAATGATTGAACTGATCATCATGAATACCTGTAAGCTTTCTTACTATATCTAACGGAACCCCGCAGAAATAACTCATTTTTTCACAGAGGTGAATATCATGTTTTTCATTGCCTGCTTCTTCGGGTGTATGCGTTGTAAACACCATCCGTTTCTTAACCTCTTCAACATTTTCAAATTTTTTGTAAAGATAAAAAGCAGAAGAAATAGCATGTGCTTCATTCAGATGATAAACATCAGGCATAAATCCTAATTCGTCAATCAGTTTGGCGCCACCAACACCCAGCAAAATAAACTGCGCAACTTTGGTTGCAACGTTGGCATCGTACAAACGGTGACAGATGGTTTGCGATACGTAATCATTTTCAGGCAAATCTGTGCTCAATAAAAACATCGGAGCACTTTTGAAGGTTTCCGGGTTCAGATACCATGCTTTTACCCAAACCGGGTGTTCATGAATATTGATCTGGAATTTGATGCCTGTATCTTCTAAAAAATTGTAGATTTTTTCGTTCCACTGCACCTGCAGAGTTTGATCCTGGTTCCGGGCCTGATCGTAATACCCATACTTCCATAAAATACCGATGCCAATTAAATTCTGCTTGAGTTCATAGGCACTGCGCATGTGAGAACCGGCTAAAAAGCCAAGACCACCACTGTAAATTTTTAAAGGCTGATGTACAGCAAATTCCATGGAGAAATAAGCCACTCTTTTTGAATATTCATTATCAGCCTGGTAAGGAACTTTAAAATTATTAAACGACATAATGGAATTAGTTTGCTAAAAGGGTCGCAATATAGCCTGAAAAATTGAAAATTAGCTCTTTTCAGGCCTTAGGTTTATGCACATCAAAGGTTTGGGATAATGGCGGTTGCCTCAATTTCAATTAATAAACGGGCGTCTATCAGGGCCGTAACTTCCACCATGGTTGAAGCCGGTTTTATCTGTTTAAATACCTCACCATGGGCTTTTCCAGCTTCCTCCCATTTCGAAATATCGGTGATGTACATTCTTGTTCTCACAACATGTTCCAGTGAAGAGCCTGCTTCCTGTAAAGCCTTATTGATCTTTTGAAAAATAAAACAGGTTTGTTCATACACACTGTCTCCTCCAACAACCAGGTCTCCGTCAACAGCTGTTGTGCCGGCTACTTCCACCACATTTCCCACCCGTACAGCTCTGGAATATCCCACCACATCTTCCCATGGAGAACCGGAACTGATTAACTGGCGCTGGCTCATTTTTTCTTTTTTGATTTTGACTTTGCTTTTGGCTGAACAGGTTCTTTTTTCCGGGGGTATGACCCTTCAAAAAAACAGGTAATGTCTCTGTAAGAACCGCACCCGTTTTGTTCTTTAATAGTAATTGATGAAGATCCAAAGTTAAATTCAATGGCACAATCGCTGTTGCCATCCCTGAAAATGCCTTTTGTTTTATCAATCCATTCTCCCTCACCTTTTATCTCTCCAATACATTCACCTTTCTGCTTACTGAAATGAATAAAAAACTGAAATGTTTTTGCTGATGATCCATCACGGATGGAAACAAGATTCTTTTTATCGGAAGTATAGTCGGCCGAAAATTTATTCTTCTTTGCAAATGTGTCAATGGGATTACCCATTATTTCATCACTTAAATCTTCGTTACTGTTGGTCATGGCAATGATGAACCTGCCACTATCGTTCATAAAATAAATCGTTTCATTCGTCCATATTTCTCCGGTAGCTACCCTCTTTTCCTGGATCATTGAAATGTTGAACCGGTTATCGATACGGAAATAACGGCCTGCACTTTTAGTCAGGTTGTCAATCAGTTTCATTCCCCCGAGGTAAGTATCTTTCTTTGTAAAATAGAACAGCTGTGTACCACGGTTCTTCCCATTCACTGACTTTACAATGATATAATTTCCCTCCCGGTCATCTGTTGCTTTACCTACAAGATAAAGTTTGAGTTGCTTTGTTTGCGGATAAAACTTTTTAAACACCGTATCGGACAGGAATGTTTTAAATGCTGTTTGATTGATGAGGGCAGAATCTTTTTCTTTTCTATTCAGCATTGAATCATTTACTGAAACCGGCAATGTAAGGGACGGCGCCAGTGCAATAAAGTCAGCTACAGTAAGATCCTCATCCGTTATGGTCTTTGGTTTTTTGGCTTTACAGGCTGCAAAAACAACAATCAGTAAAAGCCATATCCATTTTTTGTTCATATGTCAGTGTTATACAGGATACTAAAAGTAAAGGTTTTGTGTGTGAATCAAAATTCTCACCAAAAAACGTTTGTTTTAAAAATAAATTTTTAGATTTGCCTAAATTATAATTTCATCTCATATGAATTTTTCGACTGCTGAAGAAAATTATATCAAAGCGATCTGGCGGCTGCAGCAAACAGACAGTAACGTTACAACCAACGAACTATCGGAAGAACTGCACACCAAACCGGCTTCTGTTACCGACATGCTGAAGCGTTTAAAAGAAAAAAAATTGCTGCATTACGAACCTTATTATGGTGTAAAGCTGAATGCAGACGGAAAGAAACTTGCGTTGAGTATTATCCGCAGGCACAGGTTATGGGAATATTTTTTAGTTGATAAATTAAAATTTGAATGGGATGCCGTGCATGAAATTGCAGAGCAGCTGGAACATGTAAGCAGCCATGAATTAACGGAACGGCTTGATGCCTTTCTCGGCTTTCCCAAAGCAGATCCGCATGGTGATCCTATCCCCGACCGAAACGGCCGAATGGAAGCAGCCAGCAATATCAGTCTTCATCAATTGAAGGAACAGCAGGCAGCAATTGTAACTGCAGTAGGTGATCAGAGCAGTAACCTGCTGGAAATGCTGCGGCAAAAAAAGATCGGCATCGGCACAAAACTCGAAATCAAACAACGCTTTCTTTTTGATGGTTCCATTGAAATAAAAATCCGCAATCAACCGCTCACCACACTCAGCGATCACCTGGCAAAAAACATATTTGTAAAACCCGTTTAAATGAAAGAAAAAATGCAGCACCCTGAAAATTCATTAAGCGAAGTACACGGATCAGTTGACACCACCCAGCCGCAAAAAGGCTGGAGGCGTATACTTGCTTATGCAGGACCTGCTTATCTTGTAAGTGTTGGTTATATGGATCCGGGAAACTGGGCAACTGATTTGCAGGGAGGTGCTAAGTTTGGTTATCAGCTCATCTGGGTTCTGCTGATGAGTAATCTCATGGCTTTATTGCTGCAAAGTTTGAGTGCAAGATTGGGCATTGTTCGCCGCAGAGATCTTGCACAGGCAAACAGGGAAGCCTATCCACCTGTAGTTAATTTTTGTTTATACATTCTGGCTGAGATTGCTATTGCAGCCTGCGATTTAGCAGAAGTATTGGGAATGGCATTGGGTATTTATCTGCTCACGGGGCTGCCATTGATCTGGGGAGTAGGCATCAGCGTATTTGATACGTTACTTTTATTATGGTTACAGAACTATGGCATCCGTAAACTGGAAGCATTCATCATTGCCCTGGTTGCCATTATTGGCGGATCATTTTTAATTGAAATCTTTTTATCAAAACCATCGCTTTCAGAAGTGGCTGTGGGCTTTATTCCAACAGCTTTAAATGACCAGGCCCTATATATTGCAGTTGGTATTATTGGTGCCACTGTAATGCCGCATAACCTGTATTTACATTCTGCATTAGTACAAACAAGAAAGATTGGTGAAGACAAACAAAGTATACGGCGTGCCTTGAAGTTTAATTTTATCGACAGCACGATTGCACTGAATGCAGCCTTTTTTGTAAACGCCGCTATCCTTGTTTTAGCAGCTACTGTTTTCTTTAAAACTGGCAATACACAGGTAGCAAGGATTGAAGATGCACACCAGTTATTAGCTCCTTTACTTGGTACAAAACTGGCCCCTATCCTTTTTGCTGTTGCATTGATCGCTGCCGGACAAAGCAGCACCATTACCGGAACCCTGGCCGGTCAAATTGTAATGGAAGGTTATTTACGTATTCGTATTAATCCTTTACTGCGCCGTTTGCTTACAAGGTTAATTGCTATTATACCAGCGGTGATTGTGATCCTTGTTTATGGTGAAGAAAAAGTAGACGATCTGCTTGTCTTCAGCCAGGTGATACTCAGTTTACAGTTAGGCTTTGCAGTTATTCCATTAATTCATTTTGTAAGTGATAAAAACACTATGGGTGAATTCGCCATAAAACTATGGGTAAAGATTGCAGCGTGGGCTGTAGCTGCTATACTTGTATTTTTAAATGTGCGGCTGGTTGTGCAGGAAATTATGGTAGTGTTTACAGAAGATGGAATGTGGTTCTGGAAATTCTTCATTCCCATCATTGCACTTGGGTTTATCTGGCTGTTCTTAACAATGACACTGCTGCCCATGGTGCGGAAACAATTAAATAAAGACAATATAAAAATGCATAGCGCTATACCATCCTTAACAAATCTCTCTGTTCCGGCAGTAAACAATATTGCTGTGGCACTCGACTTTTCTGAAAACGATGAAAAGCTCATTGCCTATGCCCTCAACCAGGGCCGGAAAGAAGCCAGTTATATTTTCATGCATATTGTTGAATCAGCACCGGCAAGGCTACTTGGGGAAGCAAGTGATGATGATGAAACCCGTAAAGACAGACAAAGACTGGAACATTATGCTTCCACCCTTGAGCTGCAGGGTTACAAAACCTCCATTGCCCTTGGGTACAATAGCCGTATAAAGGAAATTGTGCGGATTGTAAAAGAAAGCAAATCTGATCTGCTGATCATGGGAGCCCACCGGCACAAGGGTTTAAAAGACTATGTATTTGGCGAAACAATTGAAGCTGTACGACATGAAGTAAACATTCCTGTTTTAATTGTGAATGTTTAATGCAGAAAATTATCTGCTGCATTTTTTGATGACGATTTACTGAAAAGCATTAACGCATTTTTAAGATTTTCCTTCAACATCTTTTATGGATTCGGAGCGTTCTATCATCTCCACTCTTTAATCCATCAAACCATGCTGCAACAAACATTTTTTGTCGCCACTGCTATTCTGTTAATTACCTGTTCAAACAAAACAGACAATAAAAAATCAACAACTGAAAGAGCTTCCTCAACAGCTATCTCTTTTAAAAAAGAATCAACTGAAACAAAACGTGTTGCAGATTTCGCAAGCCGTTTAAAAAAATATGCAGCCAGTAGCGGATACAATCAATCATTCTGTTACTTAGTTGACATGAAAAAAGAAAGCGGAGAAAACAGGTTCTATGTGTACGATTTAAAAGCAGGCAAAATCATACATAGAGCATTGGTAACACATGGCAGCTGTGGCAATTCATTTTTCAGCAAAAGAGAATACGGAAATACTGTTGGCTGTAACTGCTCTTCATTGGGGAAATATAAAATCGGCAAAAAATATTACGGTCGTTTTGGGCTGGCTTATAAACTGCATGGCCTTGAAAGCAGCAACAGCAAAGCATTTGAGCGGTTTGTTGTTTTACATGCACACAGTTGTGTACCGGATAATGAAGTATCGCCTTATCCTATTTGTTTGAGTAATGGATGCCCGACTGTATCTACAAATTTCCTGCAAACGCTCTCAGGATTTATTGACAAAAGCAAACAACCCATCTTACTCTGGATGTTTGAGTAAAAAAAAGGAAATAAAAAAAGGGCATCTGTTGATGCCCTCAGAATATTCAATAACCATTCTTATTTCAAATGGTTTGACAAATGCTTCGCCATATCAAACATTGATACCTGTGCTTTTCCACCGAACACAAGTTTCAGTTTTGCATCAGCATTAATGTTACGTCTGTTTTTAGCATCCTGCAATTTATTTGCTTTGATGTAAACCCATATTTTTTTCACCGCTTCTGTACGGGGTAATGGTTTACTTCCAATAACGGCTGCTAAATCAGCACTTGGAGTAAGTGCTTTCATGAAGGCTGCATTTGGCTTACGTGCAGATTTCTTTTTCGCTGCTTTCTTAGGAGCTGCTTTTTTAACTGCTTTCTTAGGAGCTGCTTTTTTTGCTGCTTTTTTAGGAGCCGCTTTCTTTACTGCTTTTTTAGGAGCTGCTTTTTTTGCTGCTTTCTTAGGAGCTGCTTTTTTTGCTTTTTTTGTTGCCATGTTTTTTAATTTTTAGAATTTGAATGGGCAAAGAGTAATTTTCAATAATGAATATAGGATTATTTTTCATTCCCAACAGCTTCTTTTGCAGGTTAACTTTGCACTAAATATTAAGATATTAACATTGGGGTTTTTCATTGGTAAATACTGTATATCTCCATCAGGTTTGTAACACCACTTTTGAACGGTTAAAAACAGTATTCAAAACAGCTAAAAAAACACTTTCACATATCCCTGTAATAACAAAGGCTGCCCGTTGGCAGCCTTTGTTTGATTAGGTTTTATCTTATTCTTTCCATTTAAAAACAATCATTCCGTTCTTTTTCTTATCGCTTTCAACAGTGATGTTGTACACCTTAGTACCTGCTGTAACCCTCATCAATGCTGTATTTGGCGGTGTTTTGCCCAGGTTTTCAGCAAACAATACCAGGTTGTTTTTCCTGTTCTTTAGAGCTTTTACATTGAGCATAATTACATTCGCCGTTAACTGCTTTTTGCTCAGAACCGGGTAACTGTTGAAATAAACCGTTACTGTATCGCCATCAATTTCTCCATTGTCGAACAGCTCAATTTTTATATCCGGCTGGTCTATTTCAATTGTCTCGATTATCTTATTTTCCCTCTCAGCAGTTTTCTTTTCCTCTCCCGGCACGTAATTCTCCGGCATTTGCACTGCAGTTAATACATTCGGCCCATTCAGTAATTTCGCTGCAGCCTGCTGCACATCTTTCACGGTAAGCTGATTCACATACTTTTCATAGTTCACAAAATAGTTGATATCATTTCCCGGAAACTTGCTTTCGGTTAAGGCAGTCAGCCAGTTTCCATTTTCTTTCAGATTAATCTTGTGTTGCTCACGCCACTGCTGTTTTACCTTATCAAGATTCTTTTGCGAAGGTCCTTTTGTTGCAATGTCTTTAATTTCTTTGTTCGCTGCTTTTATCAGGGTATCTGCCTTTTCAGGACCGCATGGCAGCTGTACAGCAAATGAATAGTTACCATAAGGCTCCCTCTCTAATCCGCCATAAATACCACCACCGTAAATGCCACCAATCTTTTCACGCAGTTCCTCAATAATACGGATGTTCAGCACTTCTGTTGCAGCAAGTGCCTTTAATTCCAAAGACTGGCTGTAAGGAACTTCACCCGAATGGAACTGTATGATAAGGCTCTTTTCATCCTTTCCTTTTTTCACAATCATTTCCTTCTTACCTTTTATTGGTCGCACTTTATTATCAACAGCTGCAAACTTTTTAGAAGTAGATGGCAAGCTGCCAATGTATTGTTCTATTAAAGGAATAATTTCTTCTTCCTTAAAACTTCCTACAAAAACAAAATTCATGCTTCCTGCATCTGCAAACCGTTCCTTATAAATTTCAAGGCTTCTCTTCAGATTGATTTTTTCAAAGTAATCAGCCTTTGGCAAAGCAATCGGTGCAAGCGGATTGTTATTATACAGGGTGTTGTACAATGTATCAATAAATGCAAACTGCGGGTTGGCACCGGCCATTGCATACTGCGATTTATTCCGTTGCTGGTATGATTTAAATAAGGAAGTATCGCTGCGTGGATTTGTAAAATACAGCCAGGTTAACTGAAACATTGTTTCGAGGTCTTTCACTGTTGAGTTACCACGAACACCTTCACTTACTGCACTGATAAACGGAGTAACCTGCACCGTTTTTCCTGCCAGTACCTTGCGCAGATCCACAGGTGAAAACTCACCAACTCCCATCGCCTGTACAATCGGCACAGCATATTCCACGTTGTATTTATCAGCTAATCCATATAGATTTTTACCGCCGGGTCTTACACTCGACATTAAGATCTGATCGGCTTTAAAGTCAGTTGATTTCAAGGTTACTTTCACACCATTGCTCAGTGTCAGTTCAGTTGTACCAAGCTTTGCATCTGTTTTCTTTGAAACTACTTTCCCTGCTGTTGGCTTCACTTCTATGAGAGAAGAAGCAACCACTTTATCTTCATATGCTTTGATATCAGCTTTCTCAACTGCCGGAAAAACAGCCAGCATCTCTTCTGTTGTTGAAATTTTATCAGTTGCTTTTGGCTCAGGCCCTGTGATGTATGTAAACCTCTTATCAACTCCTTTAATATATTTATTCACCATGTTATTTACCTCTTCAATACTGATCCCGGGGAGAAGTTCTTTTACTTTTTCAAATTCATAGGCAATGCCGGGGCTTGGATCTTTCTGCAGAAAATTGCTGATATACTCTTCCACATAATTCGCACTTTCATTTTTATCCCGGTTATTGTATGCTCTTTCATAAGTGGAAATCATATTTTTCTTTGACCGATCCAGTTCTGTTGCAGTAAATCCAAATCGCTTTACCCGCTCAAGTTCTTCCAGCAAAACCTGCATGGCTCTTTTTACATCACCTGTTCCGGCACCAGCATAAACAGAAAATGCATCATAACCTCTTGCGTAAGATCCAAAGCTGCCACCAGCACCATTGAAAGGAGGGTTTTCCTTTTGCGTTAATTCCTGCAAACGCTGATTGAACATGCGTGTAAACAAATTGCGGATAAGATCGTTCCTGTACTCTTCAATAATTGAAACGGGAGGATCAATATAAGCAGGGTAATTTATAGCTACACTATATGATGTTGCTTCTTTATCATTGATCAGCATTAAATCATTTTTACTGTAGGGAGCCAGTGGGGCATATTTCCGTTCACGTGGATTGGCAGGATTTGTTAATCCACCAAAATGCTTACGGATCATTTCTTCTGCTTTTTCTGTAGTAATATCACCAACAATAATCACCGCCATCAAATCCGGTCTATACCAGTCACGGTAAAACCTGCGGATAACATCGTACTTGAAATTTTTTATGATGCTGTCTTTCCCAATGGGTAACCGGTCTGCATACAATGATCCGGCGAATAGACCCGGCAGGTATTTCCTGAACATGCGTTCCTGTGCTCCTTTCCCTAAACGGCTTTCCTCAAGAATAACAGCACGTTCTCCTTCAATATCTTCATCGAGATAAGAAATATTATGTGACCAGTCTTCCAGGATCTGGAATCCTTTTTCAAGGTTACCCGGTTTATCTGTAGGGATTGGTAAAATATAAACGGTCTCATCAAAACTGGTATAAGCATTCAGATCATTTCCGAAGCCAACACCAATTTCCTGCAGGTAAGAAACAATATCATTCTTCTTAAAATTCTTTGTGCCATTAAAAGCCATATGCTCGGTCATATGTGCAAGACCAAGCTGATCGTCATCTTCATTAATTGAACCAGCATTCACAACCAGCCTCAGCTCTACCCGCTTTTCCGGTTTATTATTTGGCCGGATATAATAGGTAAGTCCGTTTGGCAGCTTTCCTGTTTTCACCTTTGCATCAAAGGGAATTTGTTCTTTCAGGTTTACCTGGGCAAACGAGGTAAGAGCAAAAGAAATAAAAAGAAAAATCTGGATAATCTTGAAATGTAACCTGTGTTGTTTCATACAGTAATTTTTTGGTTGGTAAATGTAGCAGATTACCCTTAATTGTATATGTTAATGGAAATAAAAAAGACCTCCCGGTTAAGAGAGGCCTTACTATAGTGGATGCAAGTTTTTACAAAGCAAACCCAACACCAAGCTGGAATCCACGGGTTGTCCATTTTTCCTGGCTTGTTACATCACTGATATCATTTAAGCCAATGGCATACCTGCCGTATACACGTACACGGAGAATATTCAGTTGCGCACCAAAGAGCATGGATAAATCTCCATTCTTAAATGCTTCCTTTCCGTTTTGGAAAATATTTTTATCCTTGTTAATCAAAATACCAAACTGTGGGCCTGCCTGCAATGATAAAACCTTCACAGGTTTATAAGTCAGCAATAAAGGAATACTCAGATAATTCAGCTGAGGATTTGACAAATTCTGGTTATCGAGATTTTGATAAACAGAGCTGAAACCGGAAACAGTATCAGCATTAATCTGGTTCCACAATACTTCTGGCTGAATACCGAATTTCTTACCTAATGGAATTTCAGCAAATACGCCTAAATGATACCCAAGTTTGTAACTTTCGCTGAATTTATTTCCATCAATCTTTCCCATATTGGCACCGAGTTTTGGCCCTATGCGAAACTGTGCAAACGTGGTAGCCGATGCTGTAAGCGTTACAAGTAAGATTACAAGATACTTTTTCATTCTGTTTGATTTTAGTTGTTTATCATTAACGTCTAATAAAGTGCCAATCATTTATGTTCGCTTGTAAAAATATGTTAAGAACAACCTTTCTGTTATACTAAAACATAAATCCAAGCTGAACGGTGTAGAGTACATTGAATTTATTTTTGCTGCTTAAAAGATAATCATCAAAATATATCTGGGGATTGAGATAAAACTTTCCGACATACCATGCAGCATCGAGGTTAAGACCAACTGAGTAAAAATTAAACCCCGATGTTTCAGAAGCTGACTGACTATACGCTCTCCCTAAACGTGGTCTGCTTAATATACTTTTTCTCCCTTTTGAATCTACAGAAAAATTACTTACTCCACCAATGAGCATCAGGCTGGGTTTAAATGTAATGGCATCCTTTTTCCCGAACCCTTTCCATTCAAATTCATGCTGAACAAATGGTATAAGCGAGAAATCCCTCACTCTGACAGTTGAGGTATCATTTACATAGAAATAAATATAAGAAGGTGGATATAATGTCACACGCTGCGAATCAAGATATCTTGATGTTTCCCTGTACTTTCCTGCTGAAAAACCAATCATTACACCTGGTTGAAAAATGCCCTTTTGTTTATTTACATAAGCAAACAAGTCATTATCATAAGGTGATGAAGAATTTACAAATTCTTTCTTTCCAAAAAACCTTGTATATGAAAAACCAAATGCAACCTCTTTACTTTTCGGGTAATCGTACCCAACTGTTGCTGAATGCTGCAGCAACTGAATGGATTGCCCTTCCTTCAACAGGTAATTATTATACGATAAACTCAACCCGCTTTTAAAATAATATCCAATTGTTGGTATAATACTCAGGTTGCTGGATGATTGCTGTGAATTGAGTGCAATATTTTTTACACTGAACTGTGTATTACCAACACCTAAACCCACAAGAAAATAGCTGGCTGGCTTTGAAGAGCCAAACATTTTCAAAAACTCATCCAGTTCCTTTTCAATGGAATCTTTATTGATGGGGATTGTATCGGCTTCTGTTTCCTGTGCATAAAGGTTTACACACAGGAGCAGGGCAATGCAAAGTTGAATAAGTGGTTTCGGCATAAAAAAAGTCAGGTGGCTGAGAACATAGACCACCTGACTGCAAGATAGTTTAATCGAATAAATTATGTAAGCTCAATCAATGTGATTTCGGGTAAGATACCTACCCGGCCGGGATAGCCAATAAATCCGAAACCACGGTTCACATATAATTTCTGATTGGCCTGTTCATATAACCCAGCCCATTGTTTGTACACATATTTCACGGGGCTCCAGCGAAAACCGGGAATTTCCACACCAAACTGCATTCCGTGTGTATGCCCTGCCAATGTGAGATCAATGTCTTTAAAATCAGCAGTTACTTCTGCATTCCAGTGCGATGGATCATGACTCATCAAAATCTTAAACGGAGAATCTTTTGCGGGTGCATGTGCTTCAGGTAATTTCCCGAATGATGGAAAATTAGCTTTTGCACTGGTATTATCAATACCAAGTAATGCAATATGCTCTCCATCTCTTTCAATCATTGCATGTTCATTACTGAGCAATTTCCAGCCAAGCTGTTTATGAACGCCCTTTACCTGTTCTGCATTAGCTAATTGCTTCTGTCTTACTTCTTCTTTTGTTTCACCTGAAGGGAATCCATAATCATGATTACCCAGCGTTGCAAATACACCATGCTTTGCTTTCAGCCCGCTGAAAATATCGATGTACTCATTCATTTCCTCAGCCGAATTGTTTACGAGGTCGCCGGTAAACAAAATCAAATCTGCATTCTGCTGATTGATTTTATCAATCCCTTTTTTTACTGCTTCTTTATCTGTAAAACTGCCGCTGTGAATATCACTGATATGAATAATCTTAAACCCCTTGAATGCATTTGGAAGATTACTGAAGCTTAAACTCAGTTTCTGCAGATTGTATTTGTATTTATTTCCAAAACCATACAGTAAAGATGAAAACAGTCCGCCACCAATTGCAAGACCGGCCCAGCTTAAAAACATAGAACGGGTAATGCCGGTTGTGCTGCCGTTATTTTTCGGATTCCAGCTCGGGAAAATAAAACTGCCTGCCCATTGCACCACTCTTCTTGCATCATCAACCATAAAAAACACACTGGCTAAAATTTTGGCCAGGAACAATCCAATTACAATGGCAAAAGCATAGGTTCGTAACAGTTTGTGCCAGCTTTCATAATTGGTAAACGCAATACTCAGCATTAATGTTAAAGAAAAAACGCTTATACCCCAGTAAATTCCATAAACAATCATTCTTGTTTTAGGTGCCCAGCCAACAGCAACAATCTTTAATGCCTGGAACACATAAATATCCAGCAGCAGAAAAATCAGTAAAAAAATCCATGATCCGGCTAATCTTCTCATAATGGTCAAAATTGAAGAATAAAAAAAACAACCGCCTGTTAATTTTTTATGAGCGGCTGTACATTGTCCGTATAACAACGGGGGATAACTATTGTTCCCGAATATTATGCCGAACCCTTATTTTTGTCACTATGGCATTCAGCCATTGACAATCAATACAAATCAGGTTCAAACAGCCCCATTAATTATACACGGATATGAAGTTTACCTACTACGGTCACTCCTGTTTTAATGTAGACGTAAAAGGAAAGAAATTACTCTTTGATCCGTTTATTTCTCCAAATGAACTGGCTGCGCAGGTAGATGTAACCAAAATAGAAGCCAATTATATCCTCATCAGCCACGGCCATGAAGATCATATTGCCGATTGTGTAAGCATTGCCAAACGAACAGGTGCATTGGTTATCTGCAACTGGGAAATCTATCTCTGGCTGCAAAAACAGGGAGTGGAGCATATTCATCCCATGAATACAGGAGGCAAAAAAAACTTTGACTTTGGAACAGTGAAATGTATGGCAGCCCAGCATTCTTCCTCTTTGCCTGATGGATCGTATGGTGGAAACCCGATGGGATTTGTAGTAATGGCAGATAAAAACTTTTATTACAGTGGCGATACAGCATTGAGCTTAGATATGCAATTAGTTCCGCAGGGTGCCCCGATTGCTTTTTCCATCATGCCAATTGGCGATAACTTTACGATGGGTTATGAAGATGCCGTGAGAGCTGCACATATGATCAGCAGCCATACAGTAATCGGCGTTCATTACAATACCTTTCCTTACATTGTAATTGATACAGAAAAAGCGAAACAGTATTTTGAAAAAAACGGTTTGGAACTGAAACTGCCGGGCATTGGTGAAACAATAGAGATTTGAGATTAATTAAATTGAAGAATTGAACATTATGGGTCGTATTATTGGAATTACAAATCAGAAAGGTGGAGTTGGTAAAACCACAACAGCAATCAATCTTGCTGCCAGTTTTGCCGTACTTGAATATAAAACATTGCTGGTAGATGCTGATCCGCAGGCAAACAGTACAACAGGTATCGGGTTTGATCTGCATCATATTCAGCAAAGCCTGTACGATTGTTTTGTAAACGGAGCCAATGCAAAGGATGTTGTACTGAAAAGTGAAATTCCCCATCTTGATCTCATTCCCTCACATATTGACCTGGTAGGTGCTGAAATTGAAATGATCAACCAGCCCAACCGTGAAGGCGTTCTAAAACATTTACTTGAACCGCTCAAGAATGACTATGATTTTATTGTGATTGATTGTTCTCCTTCATTAGGTTTAATTACTGTAAATGCATTAACAGCTGCAGATTCTGTTTTGGTTCCGGTACAAACTGAATTCTTTGCACTGGAAGGTTTAGGTAAACTGCTTAATACCATCAAAATTGTTCAAAGCAGGTTGAATACCCAGTTAGTAATTGAAGGAATACTGATGACCATGTATGATGGGCGTTTGCGTTTGTGTAACCAGGTGGTAAGTGAAGTACGCAGGCACTTTGAAGGAATTGTGTTTGATACCATCATTCACCGGAATACACGATTAAGTGAAGCACCAAGTTTTGGTAAACCCGTTATTTTATACGATGCTGACAGCAAAGGTGCCACCAACTATCTCAACCTTGCCAAAGAAATTCTGCAACGGAATAATCTCACCAAGATCAAACAGGAAGACAAGATTATTGAAGTGGATGAAGAAGAGTTGAACTAAGCTTTCCTGTTGATGATTTAATTAATACAGCCTTTAATCAATTTTTCCTTCCAGGCTAAGATACATCCTGCTGTTTTACGGTATACTTCCGGTAATTACTGATCACATCCATTATTTTTTCGGGTGAAATTTTCTTTCTTTCCAGCCAAAGAACTGTTTTCTCTCTTCATTCATCAGCATTAACCAGTCAGCTTTTACAACTATATCTCTGAAGCTTATGTTTAACGACATCCCTGAAATATCCTGTTTTTCAGGGATAGTATTCTGCTGGAAATAGAATCATTTTTACTTCAGCATTCAAACTATAAAACTATCAACGAATGAAAAAACTATACGCAGCAATTATTATTTGCAGCTTCATGGCACCATTGCAGGCCCAGATTCTGAAAAAATTAAAAGGACAATTTGAAGATAAATTCAAAGAAAAGATTGAACAAAAGAAGAATCAAAAAATTGACGAAAAGACAGATAATGCAACATCTAAAATTATGAATGCGCCTGATAGTGTAATAAAAAAAACAGGCAACTTTATTAAAGAAAGACAGCAGGATAAAAAGGATTCACTGAAAATAAAGGAACAGCAAAAGACTGATACCATGAATAACCAGGTTTCCCGGGCAGTGATAACTACATCACCTGACTTTTCAACCTATGATACAGAAGAGCCACTACTATTGAAAAAAAACCCTACTCCAGGAGATTTCTTTTACAACGGGCATCAACTGAGAACAGGCAATTTCAACAGAAGGCTTTTCCTGCTATCTGCGTGGATGCAGAACAAAAATAATCTGAAACAGATATAGCCGCTGCAAAAACAGAATATCCTGTTTTTCAGGGATTGTATCCTGCTGTAAATAGAATCATTTTTATTTCATCATTTAAACTTTAAAAACAACACATGAAAAAGAAATTACTCTTTGCAACATTTTTACTGTTTGCAATTGCTGCAGTTAATGCACAAATTTTTACCAAACCTGAAAAAAAACCGGTAACCAAAGTATTAACGCCGGCACCACCACCTGCGCCACCGCCACCTTCAACTAATAAAAGCACTACTACCGGCACTCAAAATACACTTGTGTATAGTTTAACGGCTGTAAAGGCCAATATCAGAACAGGAAACGACAATAAAGAATACCCATCAAATGTACGGGTTACTCTGGGTGTAAGAGGTTCGGGAATGGAGTACGCCTTTTTTGTACAGGAAAACCTGAAAAATGAAATGAGGAGTAACACCAATACCGAATTTGGTTTAGAAAAGTGGAGAAATAACTCGATGCAGGACATCAGCCTGAATGTTTTACAAAATAAAGGAATTCGTTTTACAATAAATTACAAAGCCAATTTTCAATTAGACGCATGGAAAATTGAGGGCGTGTCTGTTACCCTGGAATTCAGAGACCAGAACGGTAACCTTCACCCAAGCCTTGGTACAAAAACAATAACTTTTAGCAATGCAAATGGGTTTGTAAATGGCTATCCCGGAACCACTATAATGACTTGCAATACAGATGGATATTTTAACCCGTTATCTGCATTTATTGAATAGTAAAACAAGTGCACTCGTTTATTTAAAGATTACAATACTGCAAGTACAATGCTGATGCTTATAAACAAATCACTTTTTCTTTTTCAATACGAGATATAAATACTTTTCACCAAATCGAAATCAAATAATCATGAAAAAGGTATTGCAAATTCTGCCACTCATTTTCTTTACTCTTGCTGTAAGTGGTCAACAAACTGAAGACGATATCTATGTAGGAAAAAGCAGAACCTTTGGAAATTACAAAGGAGCTGATATCAAAACTGCAAACCCAATGAAAGGTCAATCAATTATAACCGGTATAGTGGTAAAAGTTGATTGGTGCGAAGATGACTGTTTCACAGTTTGGGTAAAAAAGGATGATGGAACTACAGTATCAGTTGGAACAAAAGACTACGGATTTACTGTTCCTAAACAAATTGTTGGCAAACGGATTATCATTGAAGGAGTAGAGCCCGCCAAATTCATTCCTGAAAAAAGAGCAGTAAAAAAAGAATATCAGAAAAGTATTCAAGTTGCAGCAACCGGCATACGCATCTTTACTAACTGATAATGAAAAAGAATATCCTTCTCCTTTTCATAACATGGCTCAGTATTGTTTCAGCTGGCTTTTCGCAAACCGACAGCTTTGATGTTTTCACCTATCGGGCACCGGAGTATTTTACAAAAAGCGAATTGGCTTCAAGATTTCAATTTCATTTAACCAATAAGGACGGGAGTTTTTGTATAATTACGTTGTACAAAAGCCTCCCTGCCAAAGGAGATATATTAAAAGATGTAATGAGCCAGTGGAATGAACAGGTGGTAAAGAAACTGGCTAAAGCAGATAAAAAACCAACACAAACACTTACAGGCAAGGATTGGGACGGCTGGCCATCTGCCTTATCAATCGGCAACTTCTATCAGAATAAAAAGAAATGCGTAGTGATGTTATATACGTTCAGCAATAGCAAAACATCAGCATGTGCCGTATATGCATTCAGTAACAAAAGTTTTAAGGCGGTTATAGAACTTTTCTCCAAAAATCTTCACCTGATCTGCCAATAAAACGGCTAACACTTTTTAGGTATTGCTTTATTACATTATTCCGTCTAATTTACAATAGAATCAACTTTACTGCTAAACTGTCAGCGAAGACAATATCCTGTTTTTAAGGGATAGGCGACTCTGCTGTTTGCTGTTACTTTTAATCTGAAAAAATAAATTCACCATGAAAAAGTGTTTCCTTCTTTTCAGCATAATTTCTTTGCTGGCTTTTACAACAAACAGTCTTGCCCAGGCAAAACCAAAACCAAAGCCAAAAGAAAAGCCTCAAACTGAAATGGAGAAGATGATGAAAGAGGCACAGATGGAAATGGACAATATGGATCCGGAAACATTGCGGATGATGGACAGCATGGGAATCAAAAGGCCATCGTTTAAAAATGTGCCGAAGGTGAGTGATCAGCAACTGAAAGAAGCAACAGAAAATGAAAACAGAATTGTTCCTAAAAAAGATGTGGATAGAATAGCAGCCATACCTAAACCTGTAACCGATGGCCGTATGGGTGCATATATTACTTCCATTCAAAATAAAGCGGCCACACTGCTGAAACCGGAAGTAAAAAACATGGCAGATAAAATTTACAGTTATATTAAATCAAAAAGTAAAAACAGTGCTGAAGCAGGCAACATGGCCACAGGATTATGGATAGCCGGCAAGCCAGAAATAGGTTATTACACCTTGGGGAAAATTTGCGCAGATGACCCCGCTAATACAGATAACCTCAGCAATTTTGCCTCCATGCTTTCCATGTTTGGTGCACAACAATTAGCAATTCCCATTCTTAATAATCTCAATACAAAATTTCCCCAAAACAGCACATTACTCAACAATCTGGGCCAGGCCTGGTTTGGGCTGGGCGACATTGCAAAAGCAGAAAAATATTTAGACAGCGCCATTCGGATATACGCTTATCATCCACAGGCTAATTATACAAAATCATTTATTGAAGAAAGCAAGGGCAATAAAACGGAAGCAGTTAATCTGGTAAAAAAATCAATTCTTCATTCTTATTCAAAAGAGAAAGAAGACCGCTTACGCAAAATGGGACATAAACTTACCGCCAAAGAAGTTTCGCTTCCCAAAAACACGAAAGCAGATCCTTTAAATCTTGGTGGTTTTGCAGCGCCACCTTTTCCAAAATCAGTTGACGAATGCATTGCTATGGAACCTGTATGGGCAGCTTACCGCCAGCCATTAAAAGAGCAGGCAGCCGCTTTAAAAACCAGGTTGAAAGCTGCGTGGCAACTGGCGATGGATATGCAGCAGAAAAGATCAAACGAAAATATTGCTATGGTAAAAGCATCTGTGAATGCAGGCAGCCCACAGGGTGTGCTTACATTGGTGCCAATGCATGCCAGCGCAGCATATCTCAAACAAAATGAGGTAATGGATGAATACACACGCAGAATGGCTGAGTTTGGAAAAAAAACAACTGCATTTTTCACCGGAACAGCAGTGCAGTTAAAGAGAGAATATGAAACTGTAATGGAGAAACTGCGGGAGGAAGATTTAGAACAAACCGGCGAAGGTTTACCCAACAAAGATTTTTGTCCGAGGTATAAAGAAACAAGCGATAAATACCTTAGCGCTTACAACGGAACGGTAGAATCCTTTTTTAAAGAATACCTGGAAATACAAAAAAAGTATCTGAATGAAACAACACACTGGCAAATGTATTCTGAGTGGCCTGAAAAATTTGAAGCACATAAACTTGAAGCCAAAATTGCATGGCTGGGTGCACTTACTGCTGAATCGCCATTTTCATTCGAATCAATAACTAAATACAAATGTGCAAAGCCGCCAATGGGAAAAACAGGCAAGCTTTCAAAGTTTGATGATGTGGCATGCCAGTACAATGATACTATGGATTTAAAAATAATAAAGTTTACAAACAACTGCAGCCGCATGACCAGTGAATTTGATTTTTTGTTTCTAAGCTATGTAAGAAAAGATGATTTTGAACGGGCAGAGGGTGATACATACATCAGCAGCACTTACAAAATAAGCGCCGAAGCTGGAAAAGATTTAAAAGCAGGCCCGCTGAAAGTGGAAGCCAAAGCTGGTGTAGGCTTTGAATTCGAATTTGGACCGCAAGGCATAGAGGATGTAACGCTAATTGGAGAAGTTAAGGTAGGTGCAGGTACAGGCATAATGGATGAGGACGACAAGTCGGGTTCACCAGGAATTGGTATAGGAGGGAAAGATGCTTTCCCCACTTCAGTGGAAGCAGGTGTGGAAGGTCGCATCAGCATTATCAGTGGAAAAGGTTCTGTTTCAGGAACCGGTGTATTGAAAAATATTAAAATGGCTGAATGGTAAAATTTCTTTAAAACAGGTGTAAGTGCATCGGGCAAATTCCTGTGCAAGAAGCAAGTGACTAGTAAAATCAAAAAACAAACGAAATAAATTTTGATTAAACCGAATAAAATGAATAAAATAATTTTCCTTGCACTCATTGCAGTTGCCATCACTTCGCAGGCACAGCCAGTATATGTTGACCGCATTGGTTTCAAACTCGAAAGCATTGCTGATATAGATATTGGCTGGATGGAAATTCGGAAACATACAATAGCGCCAAAAGGTAAACAACTTGGCGATAGAATTTACAGTGCCAAACAAATTGGCTACAGCCAGCAATTTGTAGAATGGATGCAACAATCTTATGTGCCAAGAGGTTGCCTTGGTAATGCCACGTATTTCCAAAATCATATACCAACCTTTAGCGGCACCAACAGCCGGTTGGGCAATGCAATTAATATGCATGCCAATGCCCTGCCACTCATGTACGGTGCACAAACAAAAGTGCACATGTTTTTGAAAAAAGATGCACAGGATAAATTTGTTCCGCAAACTGGCCATGGCGATTACTGGTACATTGAAGCCAATGAGCTTCATGCTATCAGCAATCCTGTATCTTTTATTTCAAGCCCCGCTGAATATTATTTTATGCTGCCCGACTTCTCTTCCCATTCAAAAGGATATAATGCAGATGATAAAGCCGCAAGTAATTTGATGGGCTTTGCTAACCACAAAAACATTACGGCCTACAAGCATTTTTATATACCCTACTCTCAATACGTAGTCATTATAACTAAAGACAATGAAGAATTACCTTTTGAAAAAATAACCATTGGTGAATTTTTTACAGAAGCTGAAAAACAATTACCTGTTTGGCAAACAGTAAATCCTGTATCAGCCGAGAATTTTTCAAAGGCTCAAAAGCATTTGACAAGGCTAAAAGAAAAATATAAAAGCAAATGGAACGGTATTGCTGAAATGAAACTTTCCAAAACTCAAATAACACTCCAGGATTTTGTAAATGCTACTGAAGGTTATGATGATATGTTTGACAACAAAGACATTTATGGAAAGGAAGGAACAGAGGCCACCTTTCCTATTTTAAAAGTAAAAAAGACAACGAAAGAACTTTGCAAAACCAACCCGCCGCAGTGGCTTGTTATCAGGTGGACGATTAGCATGCCCAATCAGCCATACAATATTCACCTGCATGAATCTATACTGAATAATTTTAATTTTGAGTATCTCTATAACTATTTCTTTAACCCGGAAAAAGTAAAGGGTCAAACATATAAACCACTTCGTTCTCCATCATACAAAGAAGCCGCAGCAGTTACTGAAGCATCGGAAGCAGTTAAAAAAAACATGGCGGATAAAAACATTCATTTCTTTGAAGATTTTTCAACAACGGCACACGGCAAAAAACCAAGTGGCTGGCAGGTGAAATTTGCCAATTCGGGAACTACAGCTATGGTAACCAACCCAGATGGATTAGATGGAAACTGGGTTGAGCTAAGGGGTCATTATATTAACGCTACTTTATTAAAAACACCACTGCCGCAAAATTTTACATTGAGTTATGAACTGGTGGCAGCTCAAAATTTTACATGGGGGGCAAAAGGATTAACGATGCAATTGTCAAAAGAAACTTCACCGGGTAATGCAGAATCTTACCTGAAACTAAAACTTCGTCCCGGCTCAAACGGCAGCGATGGTGAGGCAACGCTGGAAACAAAATTTCCTTTCCCCCCGGGCTATTCAAATGGTACCAAATGGTATGCCGCAAACGGCTTTTCCAATAACAAAAAAAATAACCGCATTACTGTAACCATTAAGAAAACAGGTGAAACCCTGCAGGTATTTATCAACAATAATAAAATTGCTGAGTATGAAAAAGCAATACCATTGGCACATTTATTTAATGCCCTGTCATTTGATTGCGCAGGTAATTCAGCAGAGAATGACAAATTTTATATCAGCAATATTAAGATCACAAAAGATTAAACATGTAGTATTTCCAGCGAGTTTATTACCAAGACTTCGTATTTATGAAAAAGATATTGATCGCTATACTGCTTATAACAACACAAATTTCGTATGGACAGGATTGCAACACAAGGGCCGCTAATAAACCTCCTGAATCTGTTCGATTCGAGGATGAATATACCCGTTCGCATGAAGACCCAAAGGCTAACATGAGCATTGCTAAAATGAAGCCTCAATTATCCATTGCCGAAAATTGGGTAAAAGGGGTATTGAAGAATTTCAAGGGAGCTAAACTGGCTTATTCCAACGATTATTTTTTTGACTACACATCTGGCTTTACAAAAGATTTTTATAAAGCCACAGGCATCAAAGGATGTTACAGTTCCAAAATGAGATTTTATGCCTATTACTGTTATGAGAACCGTAATGAAATCTTTACAGAAGGCGAAAGTGGTTCATTTGCTGCGGTGCATTTTAATAATGTCTTTATCACTTCGCTGTGCACAGACGTTGGCGTATTTACAATCAATGGGAAATATGCTTTTAAGATGTTTGAAAAGAGTCGTACTGAAGGAAGGATTGATTATTACGAACAGATTGCAATGTCAAATATTTATGACACCATCTACAAATCCAAACACGATTATATTGTCATCCGCAACAGCGACCAACCTGTATTTCTTCCTATAACCCGCAAAGAATATTTACAGCAATTGCTTAAAGATGTGGACGATTATAAAAACAGGGAAGTGGCTTCTGCAAAGCTGGCTTATACTCCTGCTAACGAAGCTGCAAACAAAACAAAATTTGATGAGGAATTAAAACGCATTGATAATTCAAAGAATTATACGCCGGAACAAATGGCTCCCTACCGTAAAAGATTTATTGAAACATGGGAAACAGAAAAACAAAAATTTGACAAACGAATTGCCCGTATAGAAACAGAAACTACCGCAGCAAAAGAAGTTTTGCAGGAATATTTGAAAAAACCGCAGGATTGGCTTAACCGCAGCTTCGAACAATTTTATGGATATAGTTCATATACCGGTAAAGGGATCAGGCAATATCTGGACGGGCTTGATGTATTTAGATACAGTAAAGAAGATGAGACCAGAACATATGTCGCATCAATAAATCCAGCGTATTTCAATAAATCACTTAGTGCCGATGTTCCTCAGTTGATCATGGTGGATTTGCCAAAAGGTCGTTATCCTCACATGCAAAAAGTTGCTAACCTGATTAAGCAGCCGGGTGCATTGGCTCCACTAGAAGCAATGTTAAGCCCGGGCAAGCTGGCATCACCTGCACCAGTTCTGTCTGAAGTAAGTTCAACCTATTCTTTAAAATATTTACCTAAACTTACTAAGCTTACAGCATTAACCGTACCTGTAGATATGAAACCCTCTGCAGCTCCTGTTGTAACTGATTATAACAGTAAAGTACCTGCCGCTAAATTTAGTTTTACAATTCCGACACTTTCTTCGAAGCTCAATCAGTTGCCACAACTCTTAACAGCAGAAACATATAGAACCTATATACAGCAACTTTATACAGCTATTTCAAATGCTGTAAAACCAACCGAAAAAAAGAAAGCAGATGATTATGTAAAGAATAAAAAACTAACTCAATCAAAAGACATTGGCAATACAGCTTTTGCCGCCTGGCTTCAAAATGCACCAACGGCAAGTTTATATTTATACAGTAAGGCCGTAACATCAAATCCTTCGGATGCATTGGCAGCTAATAATTTTTCTGCTTTTCTAATGATGGGCGGAATGCCTGAAAAATCGATTCCCATACTTGAATACTGGAACAAACAGAAACCGGGCGAAGCTGCAATCCTTTCTAATCTTGGTAATGCATATTACCGCTTAGGAGATGTGGATAAAGCAATGAAGTATTTGCAGCAATGTTTACAAAGAGATTCACTGCACCCAACTGCTAATAAAATTCTTTGTCTGATACACCTGAAAAAAGGTGATACAAAAAAAGCGAAAGATCATGGAACAAAGTCTTTAACAACAAGTCATGATGAACAGGTAGTTGCCATACTTCGCCAGTTAGATAACAACACAAAACCGGGAGAAATAATGAGCCGCCTGCCGGCAAAGGAATTTCCACTGCTTAAAAGAATAAAGTTGCCTGCCATGCCATCAAACCTGGATGATATGGAACAGTTTGAAATAGATTTAGAGATGGAAAAGAAATCGCTGGAAATAACAATAGCAAATATTGAGTCTAAAATGCCTAAAGTAAATGATGATGTAAAACAAAAGATATTGATGGCGGGTTTGATAAAAGGAATCTCTCCCCTTCGTGTAAAAGCTCAGTATATTATTATGGACGGAATGCAAACTTACCAGAAAGAAAGTACCAGGGAATCTGATGTTTTCAAGTATAATTTAAAAAAACTGACTGCGCCATATAACTTAAAAGTAAACGCCATTGCAAAAAAATATAATGCGCTGCTAAGTAAACTGGAAGGCGGCGAAGCAGGTGATGAGGATGAGATTGCTGCCCTTGAGTTAGCAAAATGCAGGGAAATAAATGCAGAAAAAGAAAAGTACCTGGCAGGTTTGTCGCCATTGGTAAATGGATATGCCCAGCGTCAGGAGTTTATTTCCAGAAAATTTTACAGAGATTATGCCAACTGGGCTCCTTACTGGGTGCCGGAAACAACCATCTCCTTTCCATCAATTGAAAGAGATTATTTGAAAGATATCGCAGGTATTCTCAGTGAATACAAACTGGTAATGAAATCTGATTGCTCTGTATTTGAACCATTGGCAAAGAAGGATGGTATTTTGAAAGAATGGGAGGACGAATATTGTGCAAATTTTAAAGGCAAAATTGGTTTGGGCCCGGCAAAATTGACATGGACCTGCAATTCATGGGGGATTGAAGGTGGTGAAGGTATAGTGGGCGAAATTGAAATAAATTTTGCAGACAATGGGGCGTTTGAAGAATTTACAATAGGAGCAGGTTTAGGCGAGACATGGAGTATTGGCGATGATAAAATTGTTAAAATGGAAGCAAGTGGGTCGATAAAAGAATTTATTAAAATAGGGCCCGATAAAACTTCAGGCAAATGGGGTGTAAAAGATTTCGGGATGAAAAGTGAAATAACACTTGAAGGGAGTATTGGAAATATAGGAGGAGAAATAAAAATAATAGAACTCTCTGTTGCTGTAAATGCAGGGCTTGATGCAGGCGGTGTAGCAGCTCCATTATTCAACTTAAATTAAAATAGTATGACCTGTGACGATAACTATTAAATGGGATTAAAATAAAAAAAGAATAAATATTTATTATCAATGAAGTGGATATTACTATTTGCAGCTTTCTTTTTCTTAGTTAGCAATGTATCAGCGCAGCTTACACCAGAACAACGAATACAGGACAGCGTAATTGGATGGTGGAGCAACAATACATTTGATCACCTGAAACCGCAAACAGGCGCAGTTGGTAAAAAAAGAGAAGTACATGTAAATAAAATGCTGGAGTGGATGAAGAAAAGCTACACACCGGTGGGTGGCCTCGGAACATCCAGCCGTTATATAGATAAACTGGGTTATGGTGTTCTCTGTTATGTATGGAATGTAAGCCATGATAAACAGTGGACAGAACCCAACGGAAACTTCAGACCAATACCTGAAGAAAATACGCCTTTCTGGATTGCAGCAAACAGGGTGTTTGGCAGTTATACAATTCCTTATCTGCAGAAACCAAATGAGTATTACTTTACTATGCAACCCAACGGCTATGCAGCCAATTCCCAGTTTATGGAGTACGGCAAAAAAGCAGATCCGAGAATTCATCCGAACGCTTATAAATACATCACCTGGATCAACGACTGGCAAACCGTTTATTTAACTCCCAACAATAAGCTTCCCTTTATTGCTATAAGCAAAGGGGAACTGTTACAACAGGCAGAGGAGGCACTTGATAAACAATGGACTTATGAAATGAAAGATGTGCAGGAAAAATGGCCCAATAATAAAAAAACGCAGGATGAAGTACTGGTCATCCGCAAAAAAACGATTGAAAAATACAGGAACAATATTCAAAAATTAAGAGAGCGGCATCAAAGCAGTTTGAATGAACCGGCAGTAATAAGAGCCATGCAACCCACCATGTACAGCTTTGAATTGGATCCCGACATTTTCAAAATTGATAAAGCAGAACAAGCATTGAACCAGGGCTTCAATGTGTACAAAGTTGACCCTGCCTTATATGCAAAATTACAAAGCGATATACCTCAATGGATTGCTGTAGCCTTTCCATTTGAAACAAAAGAAAAAGGCAACCAGTTATATGAAATGTACACCGCATTATCACAGAATTTCAATTACGAATATGTATACAATTATTTCTTTGAGCCTGAAAAAGTAAAAGGCATCCCTTATAAACCGGCGAATGAAGACCAGTTAATTGCAAGATTGAATGGTTACCGTAAAAAAAACACTTCCTCTGTTAATCCTGCAACAAAACCTATTGGGTTGCCGGCGAATACTTTTTTCTTTGATGATTTTTCATCTGGCAGTGAAGGTGCTGATCCAGCCAACTGGTTTTTCAACAAGTATGGCAAACATTCTGTTGTTACTACAGTAAAAACCCAATCCGGCAGGTGGCTGCAAATGGGTTACAATAATTCTGTAACTCCTTCCTTGCTGAAAAAACCAATCCCTGAAAATTTCACACTTGAATATGATATTCTTACCGATGGCGAATTTTCTTCCCGTACCGGTGGCGCTATCACCATGACATTTAACACAAGACCGTCTACTGCAGGCAGCAGTGAATCGAATGCCGGTATAGGTACAAGGGTGAATATTGAAATTATTTCGGGTAACGAAGCAGATTATAACAATAACAATTATATGGGTATGCTGAGAGTAAAAATCAACTCCTCTCCTTCAGCTAATACACAAAATTCGTCTGAAGGATTATCTTACGAATACCCGTTACGGGAATTCACCAATAAAAAAACAAAGCTGCATGTGTCAATAAAAGTAACATCAGGAGTACTTGCCATTTTAATCAACAATAAACAGGTGGCAGTTTCTACAGACTTCAAATTAGCTTATGGTGGCAAATGCGTTACCTGCGGATTACCTGTCGGTACAAAGTTCAATACCATTTTCTGGAAAAACAGTACTACAGATGCTGATAATATTAAGATATATATGGGCAATGTAAAAATTGAAAAGAATTGAAAAATTACATAGAAAAAATCCCTGTTTTACAGGATTACCTGATGCAGAAATCAGGATTAGTTTTACTAAATATCAAATGGTATGAAAAAAATATTTCTTCTCAGTTTCCTGTGTGTATGTGCTTTGGCATCCTTTTCACAAAAGGAAACCTTTGATCTTGTCAGTTATTCTCCACCCGCAGGCTGGAGCAGAGATGCAACAGAGACTATTACAAGTTTTACTATCATGAATAAAAAGAACAACGGATGGTGCCGGATTAACATAGTAAAAAGCACCGTGAGTAAAGGAAATATTGAACAGGATTTTGAAAGTGAGTGGCAGAATTTGATTGTAAAAAATTACAATCCTGCTGAAACTCCACAGCTGAGTGAAATACAGGATGCAGATGGATGGAAAATAAAAACAGGTGTTGCGAAGTTTACATTCAGCAACAAAGATGCATCAGCAATGCTTACAACAATGAGTGGATTTGAACGATGTTTAAGTATTGTAGTTACAACCAACAGCCAGGATTACATAAAGGATATTGAAGTTTTCCTGGCATCGGTAAATCTAATAAAACCGGAAGTCGTTCCACAACAGACAGCCGCAGCAATTGAAGATAAAAATCCACTCATTGGTTCATGGGGAAAATCAAACACAGTAAGTCAGATAAATAACAGGTTTGGCAATTACAGTTATAACAAACAACAATATACTTTTAACGCAAATGGCAGTTACAGTTTTACCGCAAAAACCTACAATGAGCAATATTCCGAAACCCTGTTAATAAAGGAAAAAGGCAATTTTGTAATCGCCGGGAATACAATTACGATTACGCCAAAAAGCAGTGTGATAGAAGCATGGAGTAAAAAAAATGGTGCAGATAACTGGAATCAACTCAAATCAACGCAAAAAAGGCCTTTAGAAACAGCAACCTATCAATTTAGTATTGCTGATAATAACCTGTTGCTGCAAACGGCCAAACAAACTGAAAGGGATGGCAGATTTAATCATGGGACCACCTATACATATGGACCACCTGGTACATTTACCCCAATTAAATTGCCTGGAAGCGAACAGACAGTATCAGAAGAAACACAAACCGAACCTGTACAACAAACTGCAAGTACCAATAACACTACACTTCTTGGTACCTGGTGTATAAGTGCAAGCGACCAGTCAAACTACAGAGTAAAGAATGGCGTTGTGAGCACTATTTTCCGCCAATATACTTTTAAGGCAAATGGCACTTATAATTGTAATATAAAAACATTCGACCCGCTTTTGAATTCTATTCTTTTGGGAAGAGAAAACGGCACTTATCAAATCAGCGGCAATAATCTAACGATCAACCCTCAAAAAAGTGTGCTGGAAGAATGGAGTAAAATAAATGGTGGCGATAAATGGGGCAGCTTATTAAAAACACAAAACATAACACCTGAAAAAATAACTTATCAGTTTAGCAAACAATATATTTCTGAAATAAATGAATGGCAACTTCTTTTAAAAGCCAATAAAGAAACAAAACGGGATGGTCCGTTCAATAACTATGAGCGTAATGCATGGATATATATTATCACTTCACCTGCTCATCCTGTGATTAAATTACCAGGCGAATGAAAACTTTTTAACAGTTAAAAAAATGATTATGAAAAATGTACTCAGCTTATTGTTTTTGTTTTGTTTACTGGCATCTTCATTTGCTCAAAAAAAAATGACCCCCATTACTCAATCACCGTTAACAGGTATCAGCTTACCAGCCGGAAGTAAACAGGATGGCCGGATGTTAAGTGTAGCCGGAGCAAAGATGTTACTGGAAATGGAAAGCAAGAAAGCAAACATCACATTATCATCACCGGAAGTGCTGGTGTTACCTCCCGCTGCTGCCGGTGGATTCAATGCGGATTCACTGATAAAGAATCTCTCTGACGAGGGATGGGCAATTTCAGTTATAGAAGGAGATAATAAATATGCATGGCTGCAAAAAGACAGCCGCCATCTTATCATGTATTTCTCAACGGAGGCAAGAGAGACCGGGCTTTATTTTGCGGAAGCCTCTTCTGCTCCCGTGCAGAACGGACAGGGAAATAATACCGGCACAATTCAAACCGCACCCACTGAAACAAATCAAACACAGCAGACAACAAATACAGTTGTTCAAACAAACCCGACTGAAGTTGTTCAGACAAACCAGACTGAAATTGTGCAACAGCCGACCCCTCCTGCTACAAATTCCGGGTTTGCTTTTACTACTACCAACTTTGATGATGGATGGACAAGTACCGTACAGGAAGACTGGGTGGAAGTAACAAAAGGAAATATGAAAGTATTACTGCATTATCCTAAAGAAGGCACCATATTTCCTGCCGACCCGGAGCCATTAACGAATGCAGCATGGAACATTTTAGTAGCTCCACGTTACAAAAACCTGACTAATTATAAAACCGCCTATATTAGTACTTACAACAGGCCTTACCTTGGCATGGGCTATGCAACAGAAAATGCTACAGGAAAAAATGTGTTTATTGTTTTTTTTCTTCAGTACAAGGTTTGGATAGAGTTTATTAGTCCCGATAAAAACACCTTTATCCAGCAATATAAATTTGATCCTGAAACTATACAATGGGACAGCAATTCTGACTTGATGATTCCTCTGGCAAACATGACCGTTTACAACAAGTTTGCAGTAGCAACTTCCGATTTCCAGGGGAAATGGACAAGTGATTTTACCGGCATACAACAAATGTATAATGTGTATACAGGGCAATATGCAGGTATGAACATGAACCAGTCAAACGAAGAATTTATTTTTAAAGATGGCAGCACCTACAATTGGAAATTACTGGTAGTTAATGGAATGGTGGGCACTGCAAAGTTTAACGAAGTTAAATCATCGGGCAAACTAACTGTGCCTAATAACTGGCAGGTTAAATTTTCAATGATTGAAAACAGGGCAAGAACTTATCATGCTTTTTGGTCTTGTATAAAAGCTGCAAGAATATTAAACCTGCTGGATGCAGATTATCCGGGTTCTGGCATATACACAAAATATGGATTAGCAAAATAAATTAAAATGAATACTATGCTTAAAAATATTTTCCCCTTATTCTTCTTTTTTTTAGTGACAAATTCATTTGCGCAAAAAAAAATGACCCCCATCAGTCAATCGCCATTAACAGGTATCAGCTTACCAACCGGAAGTAAACAGGACAACCGGATGTTAAGTGTAGCCGGAGCAAAGATGTTACTGGAAATGGAAAGCAAAAAAACAAACATCACATTATCATCACCAGAAGTGCTGGTGTTACCACCCGTTACTAATGGTGGATTTAATGCAGATTCACTGGTAAAAAATCTTTCTGACCAGGGATGGGCTGTTTCAGTTATAGAAGGAGATAAAAAATATGCCTGGCTGCAAAAAGCCAGCCGTAATCTCATTATGTATTTCTCACTGGAGCTAAAAGAGACCTGGCTTTATTTTGCAGAAGCCTCTTCTGCTCCCGTACAGAACGGACAGGGAAATAATACCGGCACAATTCAAACCACACCTACTGAAACAAATCAAACACAGCAAACAACCGAGCCAGTTGTTCAAACTAACCAGACTGAAGTTGTGCATCAGCCAACCCCTCCGGTTACAAATTCCGGGTTTGCTTTTACCACTACAAACTTTGATGATGGATGGACAAGCACTGTACAGGAAAATTGGGTGGAAGTAACAAAAGCTTCAATAAGAGTATTAATTCACTATCCCAATAAACAGGCAGATGCATACAATTCAGTGCTGATGGATGGATTAAAAAATGCCTGGAATATATTAGTTGCTCCCAGGTACAGCAGTGCCTCAAATTTTGAATTTAAGCCAATTACCGGTTGGCAATCCATTGAATTTGCAGAAGCTGATATGATTGAAAGAGCAACTGGCAAAGCAGTTCATGTAGTTTTATTTAAAATGAATTACTCCAACGGAAGTGGAAAATACCTCGAGTTTATTACTCCTGATAAAAATTCGTTTGAACAGGAATTCGGCGCTTACCACCAGGAATCATATGGATGGGAAAAATTAGAAAAGATGGCTAACTACAACAAATTTGCAGTGGCGGCATCTGACCTTACAGGCAAATGGACAAACAATTTCAGTGGATCTGTTCAATATGTAAATGTAAATACCGGCTTTGATGCAGGAATGGCAACACATGCATCTGCTGAAAATTTTCTTTTTGGATCGGGCAATACATATAAATGGGATTTAGGTGTTGCCAGTGGCATGGTTGGCAATATTAAATTTCAAAGTGTGAAATCATCAGGAAAATTTTCTTTACCCAGTAACTGGCAGATTTCATTTTCTGACATGGAGGGAAAGCCGAGAACTTTCAATGCCCATTTCTCCTGCATAAAAGGATTTCGGATTTTATGGCTCGATGATAAAGCTCTCGGAAAGATTGAGTAAAGGAAATATAATCAATTCGCTTTTAAAATGAAATGTAACCAAGCAGATGTACTGTTTAAAAACAAAAAAATGAAATACTGCCTGTTCCAATTAATGTTTTTTGCTGCATTCACTGCTGCTGCTCAGAATTGTAATGAAGCATCCTTACTCCAAAAACCGGGTGTATGGAAAGAAAGCAGTGGCGGTTCTTCCGGAATAACAGCAGCTGACTTTGCCAGGGAGAAAAAAAATGTAGCAGCAATACATGCAATGATCAAATCAAAGTATTCACCCATGGGTGTACATGCTAATTTTAATGGCGGTTATAACAGAGCTGAACCAAACACTTCCTGTAACAGCTATGCCTGCAGTATCATCCCATTAAACTTTTACTGCGATGGGAACACAATTAAAACAGAACATGAAACATCCACTTATTTCTCCATCAATGCCAACATCTTCGATTCTGAAATATATGATACGGCCCGGGGCGACAGGTTATTAGCAGAAGGTTTTAATGTAATGTATAACATGCCCGTTGAAAAAGATGGATACTGGTATTTTAAAGAAGTAAATACCCCCCTTGGCTTTGGCAAGACGGGTAAGCGCATTATGTGGCTTATTACCTATGACGGAAAACTTCCTTATGCATATGTTACTAAAAAAGAGTTCCTGGAAAAAAGAAAGCTGGCGCTATTCACTCAAATGAATATGGCTGCAGAAGGATTTAAAGGCAATCTCAAGAACATTGAAATTGAAAAAAAGTATAAAGAAGAAGAGTATAAAAATGATCCGGCAAAATTAAATAAGTATATGAAAATGGATTATCTGCAGATTAAAGCCAGGTATGAAAAATTACTGGCAGATAATGAAAGAAGCTTCAGGCCGGCATTTGATAAAATTGACGCCCAGCTAAAAATGTCTGCTGAGGAATTGAACGAGCATGCTATTGTAAAAGATGACCCGAATGATCATTTATCTTATTTATTTACAACTGCTGAAGATCCTTTCAGAAAAATACTGATCAAACCAAACCCGGGCTATTTCAATAAAAAACTGGCAAGGTCAACTGCTCAGTTTTTCTGGGTATATATAAGATGGAACGATCAGGAGCCGATTGCAACAAAATTCAGAAATGACATTATGAAAACTGTTGATTTTACAACTTTGAAAAATATGATAGGGAACGATGCCCTGCAGCCTGTTAAAAAATAAACAACAAAGACCTGTAATATCTTTTATCAAAAATGAATGAATCAATCACAAACAATACTATTAAAACAAATCAACAATCATGCGTAAAATTATCTTCCTCTTATTCTTAATCCCTCTTTTCGCATCAGCTCAAAAACAGGATGTATACATCAGGCTTCTTGATGCAAGCGGCAAACAAATTAATGGTGATGCAGTAACAAAAGGCTTTGAAAGATGGATGCAGGGGCTTTCAACAAGTTCAGGAGGTAAAAACAACACGCAGTTCAGTTTTACCATGAACATTACCGGTGCGTCTGCTGATTTAAAAAGAGCATTAGCAAGTGGTGAATTCCTCATGACCGGACAGGTGAATGTAATGCAGATGATCAATGGATCATATACCCCGCAACCTGTATACTTTATTAAAATGGAAAAAATCAGGGTGTTGTCCTGTGCTGAAGCAATGGGCTGTAATGGCACAATGACAACTACAGTAAGCCTGCAGGCAACAAGAATTGGGTGGACTTACTATCAAACCGGTAAATCAGGAACTCCAACCATTTCAAACAAGTATGGGTACGATGCAGAAACCGGCGGCCCATGGACAAACTTTTAATCACACAATTTCTATTCATCATTAAAAATTAATCACATGAAAAAAGTGCTTGCATTTTTCAGTTCCCTGTTAATTTTTGCTGGAGTAAAAGCACAAACTGCTCCAGCTGTAAAGAAGGAAACAACAGCACCAGCAACACAAACTGTAAAACCGAATGTCCAGAACCTGCCCATTAAAGACCCGGGAGCATCAACGATCAAAAAAACAGACAAAGCAATCAAGTTTGATCACATTAAAAAAACAAATGTGGCTCCTTTAAAAATTAATCCAGTAACAAAACCGGATAAACATTAATGTCAGTCTTTTTTAAGAAGAAGGAAATTTATTTGCCCGATGGCATTGAAATAAAACAAAGCAACCTGCATCAGCGGGGAGTATTTGCTTCTAAATCATTTAAGACCGGCGCTGTTATAGAAACAGCTCCGGTTATTTTATTGAAAAAAGAGGATAAAGAATTTCTCCAATCTACAGCCCTGTTTCATTATTATTTTCTTGTAAAGGATGAGCAGATGCCTGTAGTGCTGGGCTTAGGTTATACTTCTCTTTACAATCATGCATATAAAGCAAATGCAGTGTACAGCATTTCGTTAAAAGATGCTTCGTTGAAAATCACAGCCTGCAAACCCATTCAACCCAGCGATGAAATAACATTGAATTATAACGGCAATGCCGATGATGAAACTCCCGTATATTTTCCACCTGCTGCAACTGTATGAAAAAGCAATTATTCATAAAAGAAATTAAGGACAAAGGCAGAGGCGTTTTTTGCAGACAACTCATCACGAAAGATGAAGAGTTTGAAATCAGTCCGGTACTTGTACTTCCCGCAGATGATTATGATACCGTAAGAGCTTCCCAACTGGTAGATTATTTTTTCAGCTTCAACAAAGAAGAAAATACACTGGCACTTGCACTTGGTTTTGGATCCTTATATAATCATGCCGTTTATTCCAACGCCGCATATGTGCTGGACAGGGAAGCTAAAACAATTACCTTTTTTGCGTTGGAAGATATTAAGCCCGGCAGTGAAATCTGCATCAATTATGCCGGAGAACGGGGACAGGAATTTAAGGAATGGTTTGAAACGAGAAATATTGAGCTGAAACAATAGGCATGGTTCTTTCATAAACAGTGTAAGTAAGTTTTATAATATCTTCGCAGCGATGAAGGAAAATCAATCGTTGCGAATTATATTTATGGGAACTCCTGAGTTTGCTGTTGCATCTTTAGATGCTTTGGTGAAAGCAGGGTACAACATCGTTGGAGTTGTTACAGCACCCGATAAGCCAGCCGGCCGCGGTATGAAGATGAACGAAAGTGCCGTAAAGAAATATGCTGTTGAACAGAACCTGCACATTCTTCAACCGGAGAAATTAAAGGCCCCGGAGTTCATTGAAGAATTGAGATCACTCAAAGCCGATCTGCAAATCGTTGTTGCCTTCCGCATGCTGCCTGAAATTGTGTGGAATATGCCGCCACTGGGAACAGTGAATGTGCATGGAAGTTTATTGCCGCAATACCGTGGTGCTGCACCCATTAACTGGGCAGTGATCAATGGAGAGATAGAAACGGGTGTTACTACGTTCAAACTCAAACACGAAATTGACACAGGTGATATTCTGTTGCAGGAATCATTTCCTATTGGAGAAGATGATACAACCGGTGAAGTACACGACCACATGAAAGAAGTTGGGGCAAAATTGCTTGTGAAGACAGTTGAGGGATTGATGAATGATACTCTTGAAGAAAAAACGCAATCGTCAGTCGTAAGTAGTGAGTCGGCAGCATTAAAGCATGCGCCAAAAATTTTTACTGAAACCTGTAAAATTAATTTCAGCAAAACTGTTGAGGAAGTGCACAATCTTATCCGTGGGCTCTCTCCTTTTCCCGGTGCCTTTACAACTTTGCATGATAAAATGTTGAAGATCTACAGAAGTAAAAAAGAGATCACCACACAAAGGCTCCCCGCTGAATTTGTAACCGATGGAAAAACATATTTAAAGTTCGCCTGCAGTGACGGTTATGTGCATCTGCTCGAAATTCAACTCGAAGGAAAAAAGAAAATGCTGATTGAAGATTTTTTGAGAGGGTATAGATTTAGCTAAAAGTAAATTTTATCGAACTCCCCGGCTATACTACCTGATTAATTTTAAATCGTTTTCAAATCCTGCAATAACTAATTTCTTTACAATCCTATCGACAACGATTGTTAAACCAAAAAGCAGCAAGCAAATTAGTGGGCTTTTAATATCCGTAATTTTATTTACAGTAAAAATTGTAATAAAAAAGAGTCCGCTCAATATGAATAGAGTGGCTATAAAAGAAAAGTTGGTTTTTGTTGATACCGTAATCCTCGTTTTATTCCCATCCTTATAAAGAGTTGTGATTAGCTTAGTTGAAGCTGCTTCTGGAAACAAAGGCCGACCAATTGAAAACCACTTTGTCATTAATATAAACTGCGGCGGGTCACTCGAAGAGAAATTTCCAAACATTAAAAACTTGGAATTATTGAAAGGTGCTGAGATTATTTCATCGAAATGAGAAAAGGTTTCTTCAATAGTTTTGTCGATAATATAATCCTTGCTAAAGTTTAAAGTTTTCTGCATTTATGAACTGTAAAATTGCGAACAACCCTTTTGCCTCTTTACACTTATTTGAACTCTTAGCTCCTACTTTCCCCAAGCTAACTCAGCATTAAACTTCTCGGCACTGATTCCTAATTGCGAAGCAGCTGCATTACTGATCCTGAACAGCAATCCGCTGCCGGGACTTGTTTCTTCCACACCACCCAACACTTTAGCATAGATAGCTTTACCGTTAGATGGGTTTTTGATCAATACAATTGTTCCCTTCTCCACATTATCCATCAGTATATAATATTTTCCATCGCTCCAGCCACTGGTACTTTTAAAAACGGAGCCGGCACCACTGTTGGCACTTACACGTTTGCCGTTATTGGTCTGCTTATTGAATTCATCTCTGAAAAATCCATTACCTGAATAATTTACTGTTGTCACTTCCATCTTCGGTTCTTCTTTCTTCACTTCAACAACAGGTTTTTGCACAACCGGTGGTTCAACCTTTGGTTCTTCCTTTTTAATAACAGGCTCAGGTTTTACTTCTTCTTTCTTTACAACAGGTTCCTGTTTTTTGGGTTCCTGCTTAACAATGTTTGGCTCGCTGCGTACATTCATTCCCTGCGCTGCAAGTGGTGATAATGTTTTATCTACTTTCAAAAATCCAATGATCACTTTGCTGCCGACAGTTACTGCATCACTGCTCAAATTATTCCACGATTTTACAGAAGCATTATCTGTTTTAAATAACTGACTGATCTTTGCCAATGATTCACCCTGTTTCACTACATGATAAACAGGAATAACGGTTTCATTTTCTTTTCTTGTTCCGTTTTGCCAGAAATTAATTTCATTCAACGGAATTTTTATCCGCTGCCCGATATTCATCGGCACTGTTAATTCCAATCCATTATAAGGCGCATAAACTCTCGGGCTGATATTGTAGATACGTCCGATGCTGTAATAATTTTCTTTGGCTCCAACGGTATGTGTGAGGTACGGTGTGCTGTTATCCAGCTGCACCAGCAAAGGAGTTGTTTGGGCAAATGCACTGAAACAGGTAAATAAAGCAAAAACTAAATAAAAAGCTCTCTTCATGACGAATGTAATTTACTGCGCAAAGATGCATAATTCCCAGAAAGAATCGTACCAAAGAAAACCTTAACGATTCTTTTACTAACATTGCAGCCTCATGAGTAAGGTAAAACCTAAATACTACGTTGTCTGGAAAGGGAAAGAGCCGGGTATTTATACCAGCTGGAACGATTGTAAGCAGCAGGTGGAAGGCTTTGCGGGTGCAGCTTACAAGTCATTTCCTTCGATGATGGAAGCTGAGCTGGCTTATAAAGAGCATTTTGCCAAACATATTTACAAAAAAGACAAAGAGGTTTCAGTAAAAGATCATTCGGCTGTTGGTACACCTATTCACGACAGTATTATTGTTGATGCGGCCTGGAACAGTGTGCAGAAAGACATGGAGTACCAGGGTATTTTGTATAAAACCAATTCACGGATTTTCCATATGGGGCCGCTGGCACATGGCACCAACAATATCGGTGAATTTTTAGCGATTGTACACGCTTTAGGCTATTGCAAAAAACATGCAATGGATACCATGCCCATTTACAGCGACAGCCGTAATGCTATTGGCTGGGTGAAAGCAAAAAAATGTAAAACAAACCTCGAAGAATCTCCAAAGACCAAACATATTTTCGATCTCATCCACCGTGCAGAAAACTGGCTGCAGGAAAATAAATACAAAAACAAAATACTTAAGTGGGAAACAAAAGCATGGGGTGAGAATCCTGCTGATTTTGGAAGAAAGTAAAACGACAATCGTCAGTCGTGAACCGTCAACTGATGCTTCCTTCACGATTCATCACTCACGACTGTTTTAGTATCCTGTATTCCTTCGGATAGTAATTGTTGATGCGGTTTCCCAGCATCTTCATCCAGCCAAGATGAAAACCTTTATATGTTGCGAGTGCCCAGCCTTTATGATCGCTGCTGACAATTATTTCATTCTTACGTAAATAATTCAATGCCTGTTCCAAATCAAGTTCAACTGAAAAAACAGAAGAGTTAATCATTGTTGATAAAGCCAGTGCATGTTCAGGAATCAAATCATTTTTGGCAATTGTACCTAACTCCGCTCCTGCATAACGTACTTTCAGTTCCTGCATCAGGTATTGAATCGTTTCGTTCCATTGAGCAGGAACGACTGCAATGTTTTGTCCCTGCAAGATGAAAGATAAATCTTCTGTTGACTTAATCCAGCCAGACGCAATGGCCATGTCTTTTTTTGATGGTTCTTGAGTTGATTTGATTTTTATTCTTACCATATCTGCATCTTCTTTTTTTCTGAAGGCCGCAATAAAAAAACCTTCGCCTTTTACTTTGTATGGCCAGAAACGATAACCATAAGCTGACTGTAATGATTGTACCTCATCAATGTCCCACTCTTCTTCTACTTTCAATTTTATACTTTCTACATTCCACTTTTCCATCATCCAATCCAGTATCTCTTCATCTTCTTCTGCTGAATAGGAACAGGTGGAATAAATCAATACCCCATCTTCTTTTAAACAATCCCATACATCTGCAATGATCCTTTGCTGGCGCTGACTGCATAACTGCACATTATCTTCACTCCATTCTTTGATGGCTTCCGGATCACGGCGAAACAAACCACTGCCGCTGCAGGGTGCATCAATTACTATCACATCAAACAAGCCTTTCAGTTTTGAAAAATCTTTGGGATCATTATTGGTTACAACTACATTACTGCTGCCCCATTTGATTAGATTTTCTTTAAGGATATTTACTCTTGAATGAATGACTTCATTACTTACCAGTAAACTTTCTTTGCTAATGATGGATTGAAGTAAAGTTGATTTACCACCCGGGGCTGCACAAAGATCAAGCACCAGCAATTGCTGCAAAAGATCAACCGATTGTTTCATCGCCTGTTCAAGGAACATACTGCTTGCTTCCTGCACATAATAAGTGCCTGCATGAAATAATGGATCAAGTGTAAAGGAAGGCCGTTCGCTGAGATAAATTCCTTTTGATGACCAGGGAATATTTTCTCCGCTGCTAAACAGGTCACTTTGTTTCAACGGATTTTTGCGTACAGAAGTTACCTGCTCACCACTTGCATGCACTTCTTCAAATACAGCTTTATCAAAACCCTTTGTATGTTTGATTGATTGTAATAATGATAAGGGAAGCTGCATGCTGTAAAATTACAAACTATAAACTCTTTATCTCTGTAATCAGATCCTGCAATACTTTTTTGGCATCACCAAACAGCATGGAAGTTTTTGGCCGGTAGAATAAATCATTTTCAATACCTGCATAGCCCGGCTTCATACTCCGTTTATTTACAATCACAGTCTTGGCCAGTTCTACATCCAGTATCGGCATACCATAGATGGGTGAAGCAGGATCGCTTTTAGCTGCGGGGTTTACCACATCATTCGCCCCCAATATCAATACAACATCTGTTGATGAAAATTCTTCATTGGCCTGTTCCATTTCAAGCAGTTTTTCATAAGGAACATCGGCTTCTGCCAAAAGCACATTCATATGACCGGGCATACGTCCCGCAACCGGATGAATGGCATACTTCACTTCCACACCTTTGCTTTCAAGAATTTTTTCCAGTTCATGACATGCATGCTGTGCCTGTGCAACAGCCAGTCCGTAACCGGGAACAATAAATACTTTACCTGCATAACTCATGACAACTGCCGTATCGCTTAATGAAATTTCTTTGTAACTGCCCTGTGATGTTTTTCCAACTGCTGCAGTTTTTCCACCACCGCCGAATGACCCGATCAATACATTGGCAAGAGAGCGGTTCATTGCTTTGCACATTAGAATAGTCAATAAGGTACCGGCTGCACCAACAAGAATACCACCAGTCAGCATTGCCTTATTATCATAGAGGAAACCGCCACAAGCTGCGGCAACACCGGTGAATGAATTCAATAAAGAAATCACCACCGGCATATCGGCCCCTCCAATTGGAAGTACAAAAAGAACTCCGTATATAAATGCAAACAATCCAATTAAAAGAAAGGGAACAAAAATATTTTCGATGTTCGAACGATATGCAATCACTGCAGATGCCAGTACTAAAACCAGCACAATCATATTAACGATATGCTGTCCTTTAAATGAGAAATCTTTTACCCTGCCATTTAATTTACCCCATGCAATAATACTTCCTGTATAAGAAACCGTACCAATGATTGCACCTGCTGCAATGGTGATGTACAAACCAACAGGCACTATTTCTGAAAAAGGAGTTGCACCCGATTCTTTATGCAGTAAATAGATATGATAAAATTCTGCCGCAGAAATTAATGCTGCTGATGCACCACCCATACCATTGAACAGACTCACCATCTCCGGCATAGCCGTCATCTTTACTTTTTTTGCTGCCATTGTACCTACCACTGCGCCAATGAGTATACCACTGAAAATCCAGATGTAGTTATGCAGCTTATTTCCTGCTTCATCAGTATAAAGAAAAATGGTGCCGATAATGGCAATGGTCATACCTGCTGCTGCAACAAGGTTTCCCGTTCTTGCTTTCGCAGGGTTGGAGAGCATTTTCAGTCCAAGAATAAATGTTACTGATGCAATGAGATAACAAAGCGTAAGTATATTAAGTTCCATAAATTATTGTTCGTATTACTTTTTCTTCTTCTTAAACATTTCAAGCATTCTGTCGGTAACAACAAAGCCGCCCACTACATTCAGTGTTCCCAGTATTACAGCAAGGAAACCAAGACTAAGGGCGAGGTAATTATCACTTTCAGCCCTTCCCATAACGATGATTGCTCCAATGATAACCACACCATGTATAGCGTTTGCACCACTCATAAGCGGTGTATGTAATACGCTTGGCACATGACCAATTACTTCAATGCCCACAAAAATCATGAGGATAACGATGTAAATGATTTGCTGATTTTCTGTAATCCAGTTTAAAAATGACTCCATATTTTTATTTTAAACGTTCGTTTACAATTTCGTTGTTATGTGTAATGCAGCTTCCTTTCACCAGGTCATCTTCCCAGTTCAAATTCAACTGACCTTCTTTGCTGATGATAAGCTGTAAAAAATTGAGTACGTTCTTTCCGTACAATTTACTTGCATCCGAAGGCATGGTTGCCTGGAGGTTTGAATTACCGATAATACTCACTCCATTCACCACAACTGTTTCATTGTTTTTTGTAAAGGGTGTGTTGCCACCGGTAGCCGCAGCAAGATCAATGATGATTGAACCTGCCTGCATTAACTGAAGCATTTCTTCTGTAATCAGGATGGGTGCATTTTTACCCGGTATCTGTGCAGTTGTAATGATGATATCAGCTTTTGCAACACTCTCGGAAATTTTTTGCTGTTGCTTTTGTTTGTATTCTTCTGTTTGTTCAACCGCATAGCCTCCTGCTTTGCTGGCATCTGCAGCACCTTCCACTTCTACAAATTTTGCACCGAGGCTCATCACCTCTTCCTTCACTGCTGGTCTTGTATCAAATACTTCCACAACAGAACCCAGTCGTTTTGCTGTAGCAACGGCCTGCAATCCTGCAACACCTGCGCCCAGGATCAAAACTTTTGCCGGTTTAATACTTCCAGCTGCCGTCATAAACATGGGAAAATATTTTGAATAAGAAGTAGCCGCCACAAGTACTGCTTTATAGCCAGCAATATTTGCCTGCGAACTCAGCACATCCATTGCCTGTGCACGGGTAGTTCGTGGAAGCATATCCAATGAAAAAGAAGTAAGGCCTTTGGCTGCCCAGTTTTTCATTGCCTCTGCATTAATCAAAGGTTGGTATACGCCGATCAGTATTTTTGATGACAGCAGTTCAACTTCTGAAGGAATTGGTGCGTGGATCGTTAAAAGAATATCAGCACTATTAATAACTTCCTGGCGGGTTTTGATTTGTGCACCAGCCTGTTCATAAGAAGCATTACTGCAAAAAGCCTGCTCCCCTGCTCCGCTTTCAATAACCAAAGTGATTCCCTTCTTTGTAAGAGCCGCTACTGATTCTGCAATAAGCGACACTCTTGTTTCATGGGCCGGTTCCTTTAAAACACCAATCGTCATAATAAATCAGAATTAAGAAAGAAAATGAATTGTAAAAGGATGAAGATATTGATTTTTTTCACAGGGCTGATAAGGGGAGTATTGATTCTCTTCAGTTTTCGGGCTGTTATTCATCAGGTTTATGACTGATCTGCGAATTCATTAAGGAAACCGGCAGATTGATCTGTTTGCCCCGGCTATTTATTCCCTTTTTTTTACACCATTCATGACTAAAACCTTATCACAAAATGCTCCTTTTCCAACTTTTCTTTTCTGAAAAAAACCAATCCGATAAAAAACAGATCAATGGTTAAGGTTACAGATGAATGCTGTTTGATTGTTTGCCATGCTTCTTCCATCTCCCTGCTCCAGTGAATATCATCAAAAACAATAACTGTTGAATCAGTTGATTTTTCCAGCAACTGTTGAAAATAATGCAGCGTTGGTTCTTTGCGATGGTTGCCATCGACGAAGGCAAAGCTGACCGTTGGCAATTGACTGATGGCAGGCGTCAATGTATCATCAAAATTACCGGTAATAATTTTTATGTTGTGTAACTGCAACTGTTGGAAAAAAATTTCTGCAACAGAAGCAATCGCTTTTGAACCTTCCATTGTCAGCACTTGAGCATCCTTTTTTGCCGCAGCTAAATACGACGTTGTAATTCCCAATGAAGTACCCAGTTCAAGAATTTGCTGTGGCTGAAAATATTTTACCAGCCTGTACAGCAGCTTGGCATACGTTGGTTTCTTCAATGAGCTTCCTGCAATCTGCTGAATACTTCTTTGTTTGGAGAGACCAGTTGCTGATCCAGCTCCAAAGTCTTCGATTGTGAGTGCCGTCTTATCTTTCAGCAATTCTTTCCGTAATGATTCTATTCTTCCGTAATCCTCATATTGATTTTTATCATTCAGCACTTTGATCACCAGGTCAAATACAAACGGCGAATGAATACCGTGTCCCTTTCCATTGGAAGCAGTGAGATAATAATTGAGATATTTTAAACCAAGCTGAAAAGGAGAATACATGCGGAGAATAAAAAATTAGAAATCAAAAATTAGAAATAAGGAAGTAACGGCGGTGTTCAACTTTTTCGTTTTACATTTCTCATTCATCATTTCTCAGGTATCTTATCCCATTGCTGAATTGAAAATGAGTAAGCATGTTTTTCATCAGCAACGAAATCGTTATTCTGTGTAAGATTCCAATCTTCTACATTGAACTCAGGAAAAAAAGCATCAGCTTCAAAATGTGCATGCACCCTTGTGAGATAAATACGATTGGCAATTTTCATTGCCTGTTCATAAATCTGTGAACCACCTGCAATAAATATTTCTTTCGTTTCTAATTTCTTTGCCTGTTCAACTGCATCTTCGAATGAAACGGCAAACCATACATTCTCATATTCAGATTTCAAACCTGCCTGTCTTGATACAATAATATTTGTCCTTCCGGTTAATGGTTTACTTCCAACAGATTCAAATGTTTTTCTTCCCATGATCACAGGCATGGCCCAGGTGGTGTTCTTAAAAAATTTCAAATCAATGGGCAAGTGCCAGAGCAGCTGATTGTTTCTGCCAATGGCGTTGTTGGAGGAAGCTGCTACGATGAGAGAGATAAGGCCCCCAACCCCTGAAGGGGAGTTTTGTAAATCTCCGCTGACTTTATCTGCATTACTCATGATTTAAAATTACAGTGTTTTTTCTTATTCCCCTTTAGGGGTTAGGGGCTTCTAGACCGCAACCGGTGCTTTAATCCCCGGATGACTCTGATAATTTTCCAGCGTGAAATCTTCAAACTTAAATTCAAAAATATCTTTAACAGCAGGATTGATTTTCATTGTTGGCAGTGGATAGAAATCTCTGCTCAATTGCAGTTTCACCTGCTCCATATGATTGCTGTAAATATGTACATCGCCAAACGTATGTACAAAATCACCTAACTGTAAATCACAAACCTGCGCAATCATCATCGTCAGCAATGCATAAGAAGCAATATTGAAAGGAACGCCAAGAAATACATCTGCACTGCGCTGGTACAACTGACAACTTAATTTTCCATCAGCTACATAAAACTGAAATATTGTATGACAGGGCATCAGCGCCATCTTTGGAAGATCAGCTACATTCCATGCACTGATAATTAATCGACGACTGTCGGGATTCTTTTTTATTTGATCAATAAGGTCTTTCACCTGGTCAACCACTACACCATTGGCCCCTTCCCAGCTTCTCCATTGTTTGCCATACACCGGACCAAGCTCACCATTTTCATCGGCCCATTCGTCCCAGATGCTGACACCATTTTCTTTTAAATAAGCAATATTGGTTTCACCCTTCAAAAACCAAAGCACTTCATGAAGAATACTGCGGAGATGCACTTTTTTGGTGGTAACCATGGGGAAACCTTTGCTGAGATCAAACCGCATTTGGTAACCAAACACACTTTTTGTACCGGTTCCTGTACGGTCGGTTTTTTCAACCCCTGTATCTAAAATATGCTGAAGCAAAGAGTGGTATTGTTGCATGGGTGCAAGTTAATTAAAAGCCACCATCAACAGGAGACTGTAAGCATGCTGTGAGCAAGATGTGGAAGATTACATCCCTCTTCTTACCATTTCCTTTTTTATCAACGCCAGTTCCCTTCCCATTTGTCCGTTCATAGAACTATTTTCTTCAGCTCTACGCATTAAATAAGGCACTACATCTTTCATTGGGCCAAACGGAAGATATTTACTTACTGAATATCCATCTTTTGCGAGGTTGAAAGTAATGTGATCGCTCATGCCATAAAGCTGACTGAAGTGTACATTCCTGTGATTATGCGGAAGTCCTTTTGTGTGCAGCAGTTCCGCACCCAGCGCATTGCTTTGTTCGTTATGTGATGCAATAATGCATGCAACACGATCGATATGTTCAATACAGAATTCAACTGAACGGTCATAATCCCTGTCACTGCTTTCTTTATCGGGTTGAATGGGTGATGGATAACCTCTTTCAGCTGCACGTGCCCTTTCCCGTTCCATATACGCACCACGAACCAGTTTTATTCCGAAGATAAAACCACGTTGTTCAGCAGCCTGGTAACAATCATGAATAAACTGTAAACGGTCGTGCCTGTAAAGCTGGGCAGTATTGTAAATAATCGGCTCTGTTTTGTTGTACTGATCCATCATTAATGTAATCAGCGCATCAATGGGATCCTGGATATAAGTTTCTTCCGCATCAACCGTAACACTTACTTTTTTTGCAGCAGCAAGGGAACAAATTCTTTCCATACGGTTGCAGATACGCTGCCATTCCTGGCGCTCATCTGTACTCAACTTCTCAAGAGTCAGTTCGTAGCGTTTCGTTAAAGTGCCTTCAGCTTTTTGCATCAGCTCATCCATTTTTTCCAGCAAAGCAAAACGGGCAATGCCGGTTACTTTAATACTGATGAATGGAATATTAGGCTGTGTGGCTGCATATTCAACCACTTTTATAAACTGGTCGCAGGAGCGGTCTTTTTCATCTTCGCCATAATCGCCACCTTCCACACCATAATCAAGAATTACCTGTACGTTAAACTTTGCCAGTTTATTTACAGCTGCAGATGTTTCTTCCAGCGTTTCGCCGCCAATAAACTGTTCAAAAATGGTTTTGCGGATCAGTCCTTTTACGGGAAGCCCGGCCCGGATGGCCCAAGGAGTAATTTTTGTACCGATTTTAACCAGCCAGCTGTAACCCATCGAGGTGAAAAGGAAATTGGCTTTTTTTAACTGCTTGTTGTCTTTGTACTCAAACGCATTAGCGGTATTATCGAATGAAATCATGGAATTGGTTTTATAACGGGCGTTAGTAAATCGGGCAAAGGTAGTAGAAAATGTGTCCCGTTACCACTACTCTTTCCGGTTAAATAATACAAGGGAGCTACTTACAAAGCCAGGTTGTATAGTATATGCATTCAATTCTCCCCGGTAAATAATTATCATTTGAATATTCAGCTTTGGCTGAACCCTGGATTCACTCACTATAAGCAGATCATTTGTTCCGGCACCCAATTCCTTTAACCGCAAGCGGAGTGGTTTTCTTGCCAGGTTATGCACATCAGCAATCAAATTCCCGTTGATATAAACGGAAATGGAATCATGCATGCTGGAGTCAATGGTTGAAAATTCAACAATTACATCTGTACTGTCAACCGGGAGTTCAATTATTTTTTTTGGCAAACGGTCTTCAACTGCAAGTAAAATTCCTGATGACTCATACTCTTCGTACAAGTCCTTCACATAACCGGAAATTTCATCCTGCGCCATATCTGAAATAGCATCGCTTACTTTTGTGCAGTTGATAACATCCTTCCCGTCACCCCTCCAAACCCAACTTCCCTGCAATGTTTCTACTGAATCCTTTTTCCTGTAACTGAGTTGCAGTATCTGGAACATGCTGCATTCGTATTCATTCATAGCAACAGCCCGCTGCACTTTCTGCCGTTTGAAGACGATTTTATTTTTTTGAAAGGAACCGGCAATAAAGTAATCGCATCCGTATACCGTACTTTTATCTACTCCTCTTGAGTAAAGAATGCCGAAATAGCTGCTATCCTTCTCCACAATTTCCATGCGGATTCTCATGGTGGTTTTTGTGTCGCCTCTTATAAGCAGGCTGCCTTCCCAAACGCCCTCAATTTTCTGGGCATGGAGTTGCAGTGAAAACAATAATGCAGAAAAGAGTAAAAGTTTTTGCAACTTGTTTTTGTTTGAAGATACAACTGCTGTTGTTTAGCAGTTGTTAATATCTGTGTATTAATCCAAACCGAATATGCCTTTGTTCAGCACCTGCAGTGTTTGTGTTTTAAACGACACAGGAACCAAAAGTAGTGGAAAATGTGCCCGATATCACTACTCTTTCCGGTTAAATAAAACAAAGGAATTACTTGTAAAGCCAGGGTGTATTGTGCACGCATTCAATATTCCCTGGTAAATAATTTGCATTTGAATATTTAGCTTTGGCTGAACCAGGGATGCACTTACAATAAGCAGATCATTTGTTCCAGGGCCCATTCCGTTTAACCGTAAGTGGAGTGGTTTTCTTGCCAGATTATGAACTTCAGCAATAAAATCTCCGTTGAAATAAACGGAAATGGAATCATGCATGCTGGAGTCAATGGTTGAAAACTCAACAATCACATCCGTACTGTCAACCGGGAGTTCAAGTATTTTTTTGGTGAGACGGTCTTTAACAGCAAGTAAGACCCTGGATGACTCGTACTGATGATACGGGTTCTTTACAGAACTGCTAATTTCATCCTGCGCCATATCTGAAACAGCATCGCTTACTTTTGTGAAATTGATATGATCTTCCCTGATTTCTGTAGAAGTAATCTGCACATTCTGCCAAACCCATCTTCCTTTTAATGTTTGTACTGAATCTTTTTTCCGGTACACGAGTTTCAAGAGTTCAAACATCCGGCATTCGTATCCTTTCATTGCAACTGCACGCTGTACTTTCTGCCATTTGAAATTGACAGTATTCCTTTCTTTTGTACCCGAAATAAAATAATCGCAACCGTAAATGGTATTCCTGTCGATTCCTCTTGAATAAAGTATACCGAAATAATTACTGCTGTCCTTCTCCACAATTTCCATCCTTATTTTCATCGTGGTCTTTATTGTGGCATTCAGGAAAAGCGTTCCTTCCCAAACGCCCTCAATTTTTTGGGCATGGAGTTGCAGTGAAAACAGAAATGCAGAAAAGAGTAGAAGCTTTTGCAACTGTTTTTATATGAAGATACAACTGCAGTTGTTTAGCAGTTGTTAATATGTGCGCATTAATCTAAACCGAATATGCCTTTGTTCAGCACCTGCAGTGTTTGAATTTTAAACGATGCAGGAACCAGTAAAGAAACGTTATGCGGACTGCCGCCATAACTCACCATCCGTACAGGAATATCGGCAATGCTTTCAAATAATTTTTGAAGAATATGTTCTGTCTGCCCGATTTCATTTCCCACAATACTTACAATGGCCTGATCCTTATCCAGCTCAACAGTACCAAATGGTTCCAGTTCTTTAATAATGTCGGGTAAGGAAGAATCATTATCAATCGTTAAAGAAACAGCTACTTCAGAAGTAGTGATCATATCAATAGAAGTGCGGTATTTTTCAAACACTTCAAACACTTTACGTAAGAAACCATAAGCCAGTAACATGCGGCTGCTCTTAATTTTAATAGCAGTAATGCCATCTTTTGCTGCCACAGCTTTTACACCAACACTTCCTGCTTCTTCGGTAATCAAGGTTCCCTTTGCTTCGGGTTGCATGGTGTTTAATAAACGCACAGGAATTTTATACATCTGTGCCGGCCAGATAGATGCAGGATGCAGAATTTTTGCACCGAAGTAAGCCAGCTCAGCTGCTTCATCAAAACTCAATTGCTCAATAGCAACCGTCTTTTTTACAATGCGAGGATCATTGTTGTGCATACCATCAATATCTGTCCATATTTCACAGACAGTTGCATTGATAGCAGCACCAATCAGTGAAGCACTGTAATCACTTCCGCCACGTTTTAAATTATCAACCTCACCTCTTGCATTGCGGCTGATATATCCCTGTGTAATAAAAATCTTTTTGTCTTTATGCTGATTCAGTATCTGGCTCAGCTTTACTTTAATACTGCCGATCTGCGGTTCTTCATAACTGTCAATGGTCATGAAATCCAGCGCAGGCAATAACAAATGGTCAATTCCTTTTTCTTCGAGGTAACAGCTGAACATTTTGGTGCTCATCAGTTCGCCCTGTGCAAGAATATCTTTATTCAATGCTTCATTGAAAGAAATTTTCAGAATGATGTTTAAGAATTCAAAATGCTCAGCAATAATGGCACGGCATTTATCCTGTGCTTCCTGTGTACTGAGCAGGTTGCTGATGAAGTTTTGATAATGTGCATTCAGTTTATCAATATGTTCTTTGGCAACAGCTTTTTCGCCACTGGCCAATGCAGAACCAATTTCAACCAGTGTATTGGTTGTTCCGCTCAGTGCACTTAACACGACAATCTTTGCTTCTTCATCACGTGTAACCAGTGCTGCCACATCATGCATTCTTTCAGGCTTACCTACCGAGGTGCCGCCAAACTTCATCACTTTCATAATTCTGATTTTGCCCCCATCCCCTGAAGGGGTGTTGATACAGCTTCTTAAGGTGGGGTGTTTTTAATTTATGTTGTCAACTTACTAATCAATTTTTGTGGCCACCAAGACACGAAGGCTCTAAGTAACTCTAAAGACTTTGCGTCCTTTCTGTCTTTGAGTCTTTGTGGCAAATCTTATTTACATAGTTGTTCAGACGAATTTCTTCATCATCCCCCCAGCCATCTTGCATTGTGTAATCGCTATTCGTCCGTCTCAAAACAAACAGGCTTCATCATTGGTGCAGATACGCAACTGTAAACAGGCCCTTAGTAACCGGACGGCGAAATTAAAGATTGAGATTGAATTTCCGTCCAACTTCTGTCAAATCTTCAACAACCGTTTGCAATAAAGGAATTCCTTCCTTCATGCGGATTGCTTCAAACTCCCGTTCAGGATCACCGGGAATTAATACTTTTTCATAACCTTCAATCGTCTTTGCACTCCTGAAACGCTGGATCCACTGATCCATATCTTTCTTAAAAACATCTGCTTTCCGGAACGCATCAATCCGCATGGCTCCTAAAAAATGTCCCAACCCTTTACCCGGCTGATTCTCCGGCATGGGCACATAAGCAGGAAACGGCGGCACCCACGGACCGTAATTGGCACCACTCAACACAGCAGAAAAAATATCTACAATCGAACCCAATGCATATCCTTTATGACTTCCATGTTCTTTATCACTTCCCAATGGCAGCAAGGCACCTTTTTTTTTTAAAGCATGTGCATCTGTTGTTGAATGACCATCTGCATCCTGGATCCATCCTTTCGGTGCTTCCATGTTTTTCCGTTGCAGAATTTCCAGCTTGCCATTGGCTGCTGTAGTTGTTGCCATATCTGCAACAAAAGCAGGTTCAGTTCCCGCAGGTACGGCAACTGCAATAGGATTTGTACCCAACATCCGTTCGTTTGAAAAAGTTGGAGCAACCAATGCCGATGCATTCGTCATCGCCATACCAATCATATCATGCTGTAAAGCCATCATAGCATGATAACCGGCAATACCAAAATGATTACTGTTCTGTACACTCACCCATCCGCTGCCAACATTCTTTGCTTTGCCGATTGCCACATGCATCGCAAAAGGAGCAACCACCAAACCCAAACCTTTATCACCATCAACCACTGCGGTAGAAGGTGTTTCATGAATGATATGAATATGCGGTTTTGTATTGATGCGACCTGCCTCCCATAAACGTACATAGCCGCTGAGTCTTGCAACTCCATGTGAATCGATTCCACGCACATCAGCAGAAAGCAAAGCCTTGGTTGCGGTTTCAGCATCTGTTTCACTGCAACCCATCGCAAGAAATACATTCTGTGTAAACGAAACTAAATGCTGATAAGAAAATACCTGGTCCATTGATTGATGAATTGAATTTTGTACAGAAAGACAATCAGAGTCTTGAAAGTGCAAACTCTATCTTACTTCTTACCTCCTGCTTCTTACTTCTTCCTCTAAGCCTGTGCAGTCGGTCCGCCAAAACTCATGGGGATCTGAATATCTTCCAGGTCACGGATAGAACCATTGGCCTGTTCAAACCGCTGGATATTTTCTGTGAGCGCTTTCATAAAACGCTTGGCATGCTGCGGCGTAAAAATGATTCTTGATTTTACTTTGCTCTTGGGAGTGCCGGGCATTACGTTTACAAAATCAATCACAAATTCTGCATGACTGTGTGTAATGATGGCGAGGTTGGCGTACGATCCTTCAGCTACTTCTTCTGTTATTTCAATATTGAGCTGGTTGGGGTTTGCCTGTTGCTGTTCGTCCATAAAATTAATTTGAGTAACAAATATACAATCTATGACATTGAAATGGAGAGTAAAGGCTGAATGAACAAATAAGAAGCCGAAAGAAGAATATTCAATACTGCTGTTTTATGAAAATGGTAAAAGAGGATAGAGTAAATTGCTGAGGATTGAGAGGTGATGCAACTGGTAAAACCCTCGGGTCGGCAGAGTCTATATAATTGGATTAGAGATTTGGGAAGCCAGACCCCGGGTTGACAAACAAAAAATTTTTCACTTTTAAAATAATCTTCTTGCTACAAATTAATAAGATTGTGATGACAACACTTCTTTTTCTTTTCAGTATTCTAAGTATATTGAATGCACAAAAGTCGAGTGTTTCAGTTAAAAAAAATATTTTCTCCAACAATAAATCAAATATAGATGTAGAGGTGAGAAATGCTGGGAAATTACTTGATTCGAGTGGCAGACGTTCATATTACTATAGAGAAATTTACAGTTTAGAAGATTCATTAAAAATCAGTGTAATTGAGAAAATATTTGAATTTACTTCGGATACAAGTACGTGTTTCACTTCTGTTCGGATATATGAGAATCCTGACTATCCTGGTTGCTATATTGAGCCGCCATTAAGCAAAGTGTATCCAATTAGAATTGAGGCTCTATTTATTATTAATCGAATCGCATATAATCCATTCGCATTCCGCATTGGATGTTATCCAGTCTTATTTGATACAGAAACACTGAAAGAAATTAATGACGACAATTGTCTTATTAATCTAATTATTGAAAGATATCGTGAATGGTTCAAAATGTACAAGCTTACCGGAAAATTACCTGATTACGAGTTTTTAAATTCTGGCAGAATAAGATGGTGGGGTAAGCATTTACAAAAGTAGGACACCTTTCATTCTTCGCCGCCGTATGCCCTTGTTTCCCAGCAACGTCTCTGCCTAGGGAGGTTACGTATGACGAACGATAATGATGGAAGATGGTACTATTGATGACACAACGTCCCCATCAGCTATTTGCTAACTTTCATCTTTACCTATTGGGAGACGTTGTTGGGAAGAAAATTCCCTTTTCCATACCTGCCTACTAATAAATCTACTAATTCTATATAATTTAGAATCGAGGATTCTTTTATTGTTGAAATACTTAATAGTAACCTATAAGAGCTTCTAGATAAATCAGTTAATTCTCCTATTTTTTCTTCTTTCAGAACCTGCTCTCCTTTTTTCTTTATACTTCTTATCCTTCCGTATACAATAAGAGTATCCCCAGACTCAATCCCTATAAAATTGTCTGATTGAATTGTGAACTGTGTTTTTACAAATCCAGAATTAATGGCAAATACTTCGCTCTTTTGGGAGTAAATAGTAATAAAATTTGAAGGGTCACTTATCCCTGATTTAAACTCTATATACTTCAATAGATATCCGTTGTAAACCGGCCCTTTTTTAAGATATAAAGTATCGCTTGAATTCTGGGAAAGACCCACCTGAAAAATAAAAAGAAAAGGAATTAATAATTTATTCATTTTTCCCAGCAACGTCTCCGCCTCGGGACGTTGCGTATTACGAAGCTAAGAATTAACTTCATACCCATGCCGGTAAAGCAAAACATACCGTTTACTGATGGAATCTTCTCCATTACCTTCACCTGCACCAATTGTTTACCTCTTATAGAAAAGGTAAACGGATTTGAAATAGTATACAAGTGGTTTGATCATTTAAAATCAAAAGCACATTATATCATCGGCTATGTAATTATGCCAAACCATGTACATGCTGTTATTGGTTTCAGAAAGACGTTTCAATCCATTAATACAATCATCGGTAACGGCAAACGTTTCATGGCCTATGAAATTATCCGGAGACTGGAAGAAAGAAATGAAACAGATTTGCTTGATCAACTGAACAGGTCTGTTGAAACAGAACGAAAGAAGAGAAAGAAAAAGCATGATGTTTGGGAACTGTCGTTTGACTGGAAGATTTGTGAAACAGCCAAGTTTATTACTCAGAAACTTGATTATATTCATGCTAATCCATGCAAAGGAAAGTGGAACTTGTGGGCCACCCCGGCTGAGTATGTACACAGCTCTGCAAAGTTTTACTTAGATGGTGGGCAGGGTGTTTATGAAGTAACAGATTATACTGAAATGTTGAACATGGATTTAACGGTACTGATGGAAGATAGTACTGATGGTGACGCAACGTCCCGAGGCGGAGACGTTGCTGAGAAATAGAAAACTTTTGCCCCGCATTCGATTTTAAAGCCAACCAATCTCCACTTAAATCACCACATAAAATATTGTTACAAGAATACATTGTAAAGCTGAATAAAAAAATGAAAACTGATTTCAGAATTTTCATAGAAAAACATTAATCCTTGTAGTGTATTCTTTCCCAGCCACCTCTCCGCCCCGGGACGTTGCGTATTACGAAGCTAAGAATTAACTTCATACCACTGCCGGTAATCCGTGATGGAATCCACTAATCAAACAATTCATTTTCATTGATGCAAAAGCTGCTGATGACGTAAATTGCTGCATGAAGAAATCGCTGCTGTTTTTGTTTTTGATTCTTGCCTGCAGCATACAGGCACAGATCAAAGCCTTTCGCTTTGCATTTATTTCAGATACACATATCGGTTCACCCAATGGCGGTGCAGAAGAAGATTTGCGCAGAACCATCAGGGATATCAACGCCATGAATGATGTGGCGTTTGTTGTACTAACCGGCGACATCACCGAGCTGGGCACCAATGAAGAACTGAAACTTGCAAAGCAGATTCTGGACAGTTTAAAGATTCCTTATTATATCATGCCCGGGAATCATGATACCGGCTGGAGCGAAAGTGGTGGTGTAATGTTCAGTACTGTTTTTGGTTATGATAAATTCAGTTTTGAATTCAATGGCATTCGTTTTCTTGGTTGCCCATCCGGACCGTATGTACGTATGAGTGATGGACATGTTCCCCGTGATGCAGTGAATTGGTTAGATAAAGAATTGAAAACATTAAAGACTGATCAGCCTGTTATTTTTTTAAATCATTACCCTTTGGATAATGGATTGGATAATTGGTATGAAGTAACCGATCGTTTACGCAGGTACAATACATGGGCCGTTCTTTGTGGTCATGGTCATAATAACCGGGCAATGAACTTTGAAGATATTCCCGGCGTAATGGGACGTTCCAATCTCAGAGCCAAAGCCCCTGTTGGGGGATACAACCTGGTTGATGTAAGAAATGATTCACTCATCTTTTCAGAAAAAACACCCGGCGTGGAGTTGTTGAGAAAATGGACGGCTGTAAAAGTAGAAACAAGAACCTATGATCAACAGAAAAAATTTACACGGCCCGACTACAGCATCAACGAACAATACAAACAGGTAAAAGCAGCATGGACATTTTCTTCTGATGCCAATATTATTTCAACCCCTGCTGTTGCAGATGAGCAGGTGATTGTGGGTAACCAGAATGGAGCCATCTCATCTTTTGGTTTGAAAGATGGAAAACTAAAATGGAGCTATCAAACAAAAGGTGCCGTATTTTCGTCTCCGGCCATTGCAGGCAAAACTGTGATTGTTGGTTCTGGCGATGGGACAATTTACTGTCTTGATTTAAAGAATGGAAAATTAAATTGGAAGAAGGAAACCAATGCTTCTGTACTTGGTTCTCCGTTGATTCATGGCGACACTGTTTTTATTGGAGGAAGCGATCACTCGTTTTATGCGCTTGACACAAAAACAGGCAACAGCATATGGAAGTTTGCAGAGTTGAAAGGAGCAGTTGTAAGCAAGCCGTTATTATATCAGGGCAAATTGATCTTCGGTGCATGGGACCGCAACCTTTATGCATTGAACAGTGCAACAGGTGAATTGATCTGGAAATGGAACAATGGTTCAACCGTGATCAATTATTCTCCTGCTTCATGTATTCCTGTTGCAGCTGATGGGGTGATTTATATTGCAGCGCCTGATCGCTATATCACAGCAATTGATGCAACGACTGGTACAACTTTGTGGCGTAACAATGATGGAGGCGTTCGTGAATCAATTGGGATTTCAACAGACGGGAAATGGATCTATGGAAAAAGCATGCAGGATACAGTTGTTGTGTACAGCAGCAGCAGGGAAAAACAAACAGCAACCAAGATTCACTGTGGCTTTGGATATAAGCATGTCCCATCTATGCTGATAGAAAAAAACGGGCTTGTTTTCTTTGGAACAAAAAATGGAGTTGTGTACTGCATCAATCCATCAACAAGAGAAGTTGTATGGAAACATAAGATCGATAACTCGATGGTGAACACGGTTTATGTATTGGATCAACATACACTGGTTGCCGCAACCATGGACGGGAAGCTGACTGTTTTGAAATACTAAGCAGACTTTATTTCTCATCACCCTCTCCACCCCGGGACCTTGCGTATTATGAAGCTAAGAATTAACTTCATACTCAATGCCGGTAAAGCAATCGTTCGCCCTGAAAAAAAATAGTTCTATCGCAGACTTTCTATATTTACAAACGAAACAAACGGCCTGCCATGCTGCGCCATCAATTCCTCAGTTAATAACCAACCAATAAATACATTTTACAAATGACAGCTAATGAAAGAAAAGTAGCCATCGTTACAGGTGGTGGTTCAGGCCTGGGCTATGCCATCGCTGAAAAATTTCTACAGAACGGCATCATAACAATCATTGCAGGAAGAGATAAAGAAAAACTGAACAAAGCAAAAGAACAGTTAGGCGAAAACTGTCATGCAGTTACCTGCGATGTAAGTAATTTATCATCCATTCCGGCTTTTGTTGACACTGTTCTGCAACAGTTTGGGCGGATTGATATACTGGTAAACAATGCAGGAATCAACCAGAAAAAAGAATTTACAGAAGTAACAGATGAAGAATTTCAGAATGTAATGACTACGAATGTAACATCTGTTTTTTCAATGAGCCGTGAAGTGGTAAAACATATGCTGGTAAGAGGTTCGGGCAATATCATCAACATCAGTTCAATGGCTGCACAATACGGTTTACCAAAAGTAATTGCCTACAGTGCAAGCAAAACAGCCATTGATGGTATGACAAGAGCGATGGCTGTTGAATTATCTCCCAAAGGAATTCGTGTAAATGCAATTGCTCCCGGCTTTATTTATTCAGCCATGACAGAAAAAGCATTAGACAGTGACCCCGAACGTAAATCAAAAGTGTTTGGAAGAACACCAATGGGGCATATGGGTCAGCCGGCTGATATTGGAGAAGCCGCTTTGTTTTTAGCAGGCGATGCAGCCAAATATATTACAGGAGTCATCTTACCTGTTGACGGTGGCAACAGCATTGGGTTTTAATGTTCCACTGCCGGTAAGAATTGATGAAGTTTATAATACAGACTATTGAACGAATGTAAAGGCTCTTTTATTGAAGAGCCTTTAATATTGCCAAACTTACAGGCACCTGTATGTTTACATCATTACTTTCATCTTCAATATAATAATACTGAATAGCTGAATATTTTACTGCCGCTTTTATCACCGCAGCAATATTGATTTGTCCTGATCCTAATGCAACATCATTGTACACAGGAGTACCGCCTGTAAAATCATGCGCCACTCCTTTGCGTAAATCTTTTACATGCATCAGTTTAAAACGGGTGGGGTATTTTTTCAGCAACTCCACCGGATCTTTCCCCGGATGAAATACCCATAAAATATCCATCTCAAAACTTACATAGTCAGGATTGGTATTTGCCACGATATAATCAAAATAAGTCCCGTTTTCATAAGGCTGAAATTCATAACCATGATTATGATAACAGAACGTAAGACTATATTTCTCTTTTAATAATTTGCCCGCTGTATTAAACTCATCCACTGCTTTCTTGGCAATATCAAGTGTAAAGGGAACTTTATCATGCGGGATCCAGGCCACTCTTACAAAAGAAGCGCCCAGTGTTTTTGCATTTTCAGCAACCTTCTCCGTATTACTCATCAAATCAGGATAGCTTACACCAAAAGAAGTACAGCGCATTCCTCTTTCATCGAGCAGTTGTTTTATTTCAGCTGCTGTTTTCCCAAACAGGTTGGAGAATTCAACATTCATCATCCCCATTGCTTTAATACTGTCGAGTGTGGCAGCAACATTTTTTGAAAAACTGTTTCTGAAAGTATAGGATACAACACCCGGTATTTCTTTCAGCAATTTTCCTTTACGTGTATCAGGTACAAATTTTGTTTCTTTGATTTTTACATTTTTAAAAAATACTTTATTACCATGATCCTGCAATAGGATGCGTCCTTTTGCATTTAATCCAAAGCCGGGTATAGCTGCATACTTGCTGCCTGCCACTAGCGCTTTGAATGCTTCACTGCCACGTTCATACGCAACAACCATTACACCATTCAGCCAATGCTCAACATGATGTCCGTTTGAAACAATTTTTGCTGTGTTCCATTCGCCAATTTCTTTTGATGGTTTGCTGCTGATGGCAGGAATCAGATCATACAGCGAAGAAATAGTACGGTTACCGTTTTTTCCCAATTTCGCATCAGGATGCTTTACATCATCCAGCACCTGGAACTCTAAACCAAAAGCAGAACGTGGACTTGTGGGTGTTTCCTGCTTTGCATCAACAAAATATTTAATGCCGCTGTTGGCACCTGCTGTTAATTTAAAATCAACCGTTAATTCAAAATTGCCATACTCCTTCAGTGTTACAATATCTCCGCCATTGGTCGATTCTCCACCATTGGATGGTTCCACCATTAAAACTCCATCTTCAATTTTCCATCCTTTTGCCGGGAAGCTGTTGATAAATGCGCCCTTCCATCCTTTGGTGGTTTTTCCATCAAACAATAATTGCCAGCCCTCTTTCTTTTCTTTTTTTGTTAATTGATTGTCCTGTGCATTTACAGTTGTAAAAAGGATACTAAAACTGAGGATGAATACAAAAGCGGTGATGTTACGGAATATCATACACGTTATTTTAAATATGGAAGAACGATGTGAATTGCAATCTTTAAAAGCAACAGGTGAATACAGCACAATCTGCCCGGCTGATTTTTAACCGGCACAATTTACTGCATCTGGCTTTACCATTTGCATAAACACGGAGTTGATTTTTTATGAGTCAGGTTCTGGCTAAGGAGATGGTATTACAATTGCCTGAAAACACAGAGTTAAAGTATGGATAAACAAACTACGCTGCAATGTGGTAAACGTTATTAGGGGAAAGATAAGAATTGATAAAACTGGTGGTAAAGTATTTTAAGTGCTTGATAAACCTTTGTTAACCCAACTGTCTCCGCTCCCTTGTTAATGCCTGGTTATTTTTATCGAACACTTTTAATTCATGCGGCACCCTGTCAGTATTAATAAAGATGTTTGCTTCCAGGTCTTCACCGTATGCTTCTAAGAGAGTTGACCGGTAAGCAGAATAGGCACGGCGGTCGCCGTTTTCTTCAATCTGCTTTTGTTGCTCAGCAGATAACTGTTCAAGGCTGAAACATTCGCCATTGATAATGTAGATATTCTTCAAATTTGTTCCTGGTAAGCCAGTCATGTTAAGGTATTGAGGTTATTGCATGTAAATTAAAGAAAGCAGCAGATTTATTAAACCCGAACTATCCACATTGTATTCAGACTCTTTTGTGTGTAAAAAAAGCCATGCAGCTTTTTTCAAAATTCTTCCACAGGTTTTTGAAAACTTTACTGCCTGTCTTTCATAGATTTGCGCTATGTCAAAACCTGTTGTTTGTATCGGCGCTGCCTTAATAGATGAACTCTTTCATGCTTCGGGGGAAATGCTCCTTGCCACCACCAATGAAGCCAATGTTACCAAAACAGCCGGCGGAGTGGCAAGAAACATTGCTCACCAGCTCGCCCTGCTTGATGTTCCTGTTCAACTAATCAGCGTATTTGGCAACGACAGTGATGGCGACTGGCTAAAACAGGTTTGCACCAATGCGGGTGTACAGTTAGATGCTTCCATTACAAAAGAAGGTCTGTCGGGAAAATATACCGGCATATTGAATGTTGACGGTTCTTTGTTTTCTGCTTTCTTAACCAACTCCGCCATTCACTTAATTACTCCCGCTCACCTTGAACAGCATAAAGATTTATTAAGCACGGCTTCTTATTTACTGGCTGATGCTAACATTAATACAGATACAGTTGAGTGGTTGCTTTCATTCAGCAATGAAACAGGAATTCCTTTTGTGATTGAACCGGTTTCTGTTCCACCTGCAAAAAAATTAAACGGAATCAATCTGAAAGGTCTTCACCTCATTACTCCCAATGAAGATGAACTGCCTGTACTCTGTTCTGAGTCTGCAACCTTTGTTGATAAGCAGATAGAAGAGCTGATGCAGAAAGGGATTGAAAATGTATGGCTCCACAATGGCAAACACGGATCAGTATTGAATACAAAAGAACATCGTTTACATCTGCATGCTCCATCCATTGAAGTAGTTGATTGTACCGGTGCAGGTGATGGTTCATTATCCGGCTACCTGCTGGGTAAACATCTGGGTAAAGATGATATTGAATGTTTAAAACTGGCGCACACACTTTCGGCTGAAATATTACAGGTGAACGGTTCAATTGTTACACACCGTACACAGCAGGAAATTTTACAGCTCGTTTCGAAATACTATCCTTCTTAAATGAATGCTTTACTGAACATACAGCCCGAAGTGGCAGAGGCAGTACAAAATGGATTACCTGTTGTTGCATTGGAATCAACCATCATTTCACATGGTATGCCTTATCCAAAAAATGTGGAAACGGCCTTGGCTGTTGAGGATGCTGTAAGAAAAGAAGGTGCAGTACCTGCTACCATTGCTATTAAAGATGGAAAATGCTGTGTAGGTCTTTCGGCAGAACAACTGCAATTCTTTGGCAAAGAAAAAAATGTATGGAAAGTAAGTCTGCGTGACATGCCTTTTGTACTCAGTAAAAACTTACCCGGTGCCACAACAGTTGCATCAACCATGCGGATTGCATCCATGGCCGGTATCAACATCTTTGCAACAGGAGGAACCGGTGGTGTACATCGTGGTGCAGAAAACAGCATGGATATTTCAGCCGACTTAACGGAAATGACACATACCAATGTGGCAGTTGTATCAGCAGGGGTAAAATCTATTTTAGATATTGCCTTAACGCTGGAGTACATGGAAACAAAAGGAATTCCTGTGATCACATTTGGCCAGGATGAATTCCCGAGTTTTTATTCCCGCAACAGTGGATTGCGTTCACCGCTTCGTTTAGATACTGCCAAAGAAATTGCAGAACTGCTGAAAATAAAATGGCTGGCAGGTTTAAACGGATCAGTGTTGATTGCAAACCCCATCCCTGTTTCAGATGAAGTGCCTGCCGATATTATGGAAGTACATATTCAGCAAGCATTGACAGCTGCAGAAAAACAAAAGATCACAGGTAAAGAAATGACGCCATTCTTATTAAAATACATCGCCAACCATACACATGGTGAAAGCCTCGAAGCAAATATTGCACTGGTGATTAATAATGCAAGACTTGCTGCGCAAATTGCAGCAGCAATGCAATTGCTCCCGCCCCCGCTTGTCGCTGACCGGCAATAATCTGCTGTTGTTAAAGGTGATCAACATCAGCAGAACTGACTTCAAAAATGTCGTAACTTATATCCGAAATATTCAAATAGACAGCATCATGTACTCACTGCACCAAGGCCATTGCTGAGAGGAGAAAATGATCCTCTAACAGCAATCAAACAACAGTTTGTTTTGCAGCTTTTTTTATGTGACCATACTTAAAATAAAATCATCATGAAGACTGTTTTTTCTGCTATACTGTTCTTCACGCTTTATACAATAAATGCACAAACAATCAATATCACTTCTTTTCAGCATACACTCCGCTGGCTCGATGAAGTCTCCTTTCCTCCTTATGTTACGAGTGAGAATGTAAAAGATGCACTGCTGAATGCAGCAGCATCCGGGCTAAGCAATCATTTCAACGGCAGCGTGGTTACAAAGCCATTAACAGTGGAGTATAAAAATATTACGATGTTCGGAAAACCTGTGATCAAAGAACCGGCAGCATCTTCACATGCAGGCGATTTCCAGGTTTCTCTTTTTTCATTTCTTACAAGAGCCACTGCAGGAACAGATGTATTCTGGAGTATGAAAATCTTGGTTCACCGGGATGGAAAAGAAGTTTACAGTCGTGAAATAAAACATCAGCTCAAAAATTATACTACATCCTATAGCTGGTTTACAGAAGATGAATTTATAGATCTCTTTTCCCTGCTGCTGAATGAATTATTTGAAAACAGGGAACCGCTTGGAACTGTAATTGCATTAGGCACAAAGCCTGAGAACAAAGATTCTGTTCTCCGTGCAAACTGTGAAAAATGGAAGGTTGATAAAAACAAAGAACTGTTTGGGTTTGGCAAACCATCCTTTGGTCCTTACAATACTGTTGAAGCCGGGCAAACCGACTCAGCTGCTATCCGTAAAAAATCAAAAGCAGGCACAGAAACATCCATTGAAATTTCAAATGGCAAAACATGGTTCGATCAAAGTAAACTCGTTGACAAAGACATTACCAAATTCTGTTCACTTGTTCTCAGCAGCAGTACAGATACGGCCAATGTATTCTTTTCAATTATGACCTATTCACGTAAACAAAAACAAACAGCACTGGGTTTTATTTTCAGCGGCAACAATGAAAATAAAAACAATACTCTGTTTTATGACAGGAATATTACCGGAGAAATTACTACCGGTAACGATTCCCTGCATTGGGCTTTTTCACTGGAACATTATGTAAACGGAGAAATTACCGGCGGAGCCCTGAAGAATGTACAGGTTTCATTCATTCTTTCCACAACAAGTCTTACGGGTTTAAAAAAAGAAATTATTGTAACTGATCAGAACGGAATTTACCTGGCTGCATTGGTAACTGGTCTTTCAACAACAGAAATCCTGTTGCGGAAAGATCTGTCGCCTTCTCATCAGCAGGCCATTGCAGCATTGTTTGCTGTATTAACCAGTATAAAAAATCTACCTGAATAAATTTATCTGCGAAGCCTTTTGAAATAAGTAAAACTGTGGAGAAGCAATCTTCTAATACCAGCTCGCAGATCATTTTTTTCTCCTGCTTTTCAGATCAAAATAAATTATGATTATTTAATTCATCTTGTTAACAAAACTGAACATCCACTTCACGGGGTTTTGCCAGTCTTTCCCTTTGAAAGTTCCAACAGGAGCTTTGATTAAAACGGTGTTCCATCCTTTCTTCATTTGTATTTTTGTTGCTGGCCTGTATTCATAGCCTTCATCAATTAATGGAATTTCCGCATTCCCTTTTTGTCCGCCACGCTTCCATTCTGGAGGAGCAATCAACAACCCGTTAACCCAAACCTTGCTTTGTTTAGTATCCCATTCATTAACTGGCGGCGGATCTGTTGCAGGTGAGCGGGAAAGATTATTAAAACCAATCCAGCATTCTTTAACTGCATCTTCATCACTCCAGATCTTCGTTACCGCATACCAGGTTGTGTTTTCTTCCGGATGATCGATTGCCCCTTTAATAAGTGGTGCCCACCAATGACGTAATATAATTGTGCCGCCAACAGTTTTGAAAGATGGTTTCGAATCATCAAAATTTTCTCTCTCCGGTTCAAACTGTTTGCTGAGTTCCCCATTATTTTTATAAGGACCATATAAACTCCATACAATATCTGACTGCTTCGCATAGGGAAAAGGAATCTGCTTAAAGTTATTCTTCTCCTGATCAAGCAGACGGTTTTCAAATTCTGTAAATTGTTTTGCAGGTTGCGATCCGGGTTCACCAATACCTGCAACCCATCCTTTCGTGCCTCCACCCTTCCATGTACGTTCTGCAAAAGCAAGCATTGCAGGGTAAACAGGATTCATCTTCAGCACATCATCTTCATGTTCCACTCTTCTGTCGGGCCACAAACAAAGAATAGCGCCTTTCATCTTTGTTGTTTCCTTTTCCTGATCACCAATCATCCGGTTGAAGATTGTTACAACACTTTCCAATGGATCCATATGATTGATATAAAGATGCCGTGAATCAATAAAGGAATGTGTGGTTGAATCTTTATCGCCAAGATCACTCATCCATAACTGACGGATCGTTTTATCATCGAGGTTTCCACCCGGGCTCCAGCCGATTGTTTGTTTTCCCAACTGATGCAGCAAGGTAATTATTTCGGGCAAAAAACTTTTGTTGCTGATTTTTACTTCATCGCCACCAATATGGATATACGGCAGATCATACGTTGCACAGAATTCTTTGAGAATATTTTTTACAATCACCATACCTGAATCGCTCTGCATATCTGTTTTCATAGCACGGGTAAATGCTGCACTGTGACCCGGCATATCAATTTCCGGAATAAGAGTAATGAATCGTTCTTTACAAAAACGGATCAGCTCATTCATATCTGCTTCAGAATAATACAGGCCGGTGTTGCGCAGCATAGATTCAGCAGCCGTTAGCTGTGGATATTGTTTAACAGCTAAACGCCAGGCAATATCTTCTGTAATGTGAAAATGAAATATGTTGAGTTTGTATTTACTCATGATTTCAATCTGCTGTTTCAGCAATGAAACGGATTGATAATTCCTTCCTGCATCAACCATATATCCTCTCCATGAAAAAGCAGGCCAGTCAGTTATTTCACAGGCATCAACAAAAGATCCATCCCTCATTAACTGATCCAGCGTTTGTATTCCATTGAAAATTCCATGAGCTGTTGAAGCACTCACAGTAATCCTGTTTGCAGTTACTTCAAGCTTGTACATTTCCTCCCCTTTTTGCAAAGGATCGAATCGCAATTCAATAACAGGTTCAGCAGCTATTTGAGTTGAAACAATGTCAGCACTCAATCCTTTTGCTGCTAACAGGTTTTGCAGTTTAGTTGCTTCGTTTTTAAAAGCAATATTTTTTACAAGAATACTTTTACAGCTAAACAACGGAAAATATCCTTCTCCCCATTTCAATTGTTGCGGTAGTGGAAGAATGGATGGCTTTGGCAGAAGATCATAAACAAACGGATAGATGAGATGTTTCCAGAACAGGTATGCTTCGCCCTTTAAATGAAGACCATCGTTTGTAAATACTTCCTCTAGTTTCCCTTCTTTATTACTAAATGCTTTGTTGATGTCAATAAACAGGTAATGATGTGCAGCTGCATTCGCCTGCAATTTTATATTCAACTGCTTGATGAGTTCCCCATTTTTTGTATGGGATGTAAATTTCCCAAATGCATTATTTACCGGAAGAATACCCTGTACATAAAACTTTGTAGTGACAGACTGCTGATGCACATAATCTGTTATCAGCAATATATTCTTCAATATACTGTCAACAGCGATACCTCTCGCAAGATCATTGATGCCGATGAGCAGGAATACTTTTTGGGGTTTACGTTTTACGATTTCATCCAGCCTGTTTATAACGCCGGCAGTAATATCTCCGCTGATACCCCTGTTTTTTACATGCAGATCATTGAACAATTCACTCCATTCTGCACCGTCGGTAATGCTGTTACCGAGAAAAATAATATCATCCTTTGTTTGAGGCAAAGTTCTGAAATGTGTTACCCGCTGATGATAATACGTTGTAAAAAAGGACTCATGAAAAACAGGAAGCTGAACCTGTTCTCCTCGGGCATTCACTACTATATTATTTTTTTGTGCAGAAACCTGTATCCCCAGGATTGCAGATAAAAAGACACAGATTAATTTTAACTTGATCATATCAGTTCTTTATTGACTGTTATTTTTTACATGCGGCATTTTATTCACTGATGATTTTTGGGCAGTATACAAACCAACTGTCACCAGTACTACTCCGATTAATGTATAGATAGTAAGCGGTTCTTTTAAACTTACAGCTGCAATCATAAAACCAAATACCGGGCAAAGAAACAGCCAGTATGATGCTGTTACAGGATGATGTTTCAGCAACCACAGCCAAAGCTGAACAGCTCCTATTGAAACAGGAATTGCCAGCCAGATAACCCCGCTGAAAAAATGGATATCGAATTGATTCAGCTGATGGCGGTAAGTAAGGAGTAAAACCGGGATCAAAATAATTCCACCAATCAATGTTTGCCATCCGTTGATGGTAAGAATATGCAGATCATTCCATTTCGTTTTTGAAAAATAAATAGCCCCGGCTGAATAAGCCAGCATACTTGCCAGCATAATAAGAATGCCATCAACTGTTGCAAAACTATTTTGCAATAAGGGCCATGCCGCTGTAAACACACCGGCGCTGCAGAGCAGTAAACTTATCCAATGCCTTACTCCCATCCTGTGATCGAACAATACGGCAGAGATGATACTGATGAATACGGGATTGATGGCAACAGCAAGGCTGCCTAATCCTGCCGACACTCTTTGCATTGCAATGACATATAGCCCGAGATAAATACTGATATTCAGCAACCCGTAGATTGCAATAAGCCTCCACTCTCCTTTTTGAGGCAAGCGTTTCCGGAAAACAACATGTGCAAAAAGAATCATCAATGATCCGCCGATAAAGAAACGGGCAACAGCAATGACAAAAGGCTGTGATGATTGTAACGCAATTTTGGTAGCAGTTGAAGCCGACGACCACAACAACGCAAACATGATTCCATATAGAATATATTTCCAGTTCATTATTCTTCAGTCCTCAGCCAATTAATCTTTATCTCATAAAAATAGGAATCCAATCTTTAGTCTACGTTTATTTTAAATGTGGATGCCGGTAATTGTTCGCTATTCACCAGGTTAGCATCTGTAAAAGGTTTCCATGCATAATAAACAAACAGTGGTTTTTCATTTACTTGTATAATGATTGTATTGTTTTGAATTGCAGCACTGGTTTCTGTTTTTCCATCCAGCGAAAAACCCCGCACAGGTTTTCCATCTGCGGTCTGTAATTCTGCCCCAGTATATTGAAACGAAATAATTACCTGCCCGTTTACATACTTTGCACTCAAAGGTAATGGACCGGATGGAATGACTTTCCGATTATAATCGTTATACAAAGCCCATCTTGCCAAACGTTCACCAACCTCTTTTTTATTGGTTGGATGCACATCATTTTTAAAGCCAAGATCACTGCAGACTGCCATGCCCGTATGCTTTGTTTTGTTCAACAGTTTCCGTTGCTCATCCCTGAACCATGGCCAGAGTTGGGATTTATAATGCAGGGAATCGATGGAAGATAACTGCACCCAGTAAAAAGGCATAGCAGGCTGCTTCCATAACTTCCTGTAATCGTTGATGAGTAATTGCTGAAGATCTGCATACTCTTTTACACGTTCGGGTTCCTGTGCATTACTTTCACCCTGGTAACAGATCGTTCCTTTGATTGACAATGACAGAATTGATTCAATCCCGTTTTTAAATGCAAAGCCGGGCTTATATGCATGTGCAGGACCTGACGAATCTGTATTCAATAGTTGATTACTGCCAACATTCTGCATTCCCCTTTCACGAATCCATACCGGCAATGCATCATTTACCAGCCAGTTGCCCTTTAGTTTTTCTTTAAACTGCTGATTGCTTTCCAATTCTGTTCTGCTGATAAATGTTTCGAGTGGCGCTCCGCCAATGGAAAGATTAATCAGTCCAACAGGTATCTTTTCAGAACGAATGATCTCCTTTGCAAAATAATAAGCAACAGCACTCATTGTTTTGATTGTGTTGCTATCGCAAACTTCCCACTCACCCCGGTAGAAATCATTTTTATTGAGACGACTGATGATTGAATCAGTATAAGCAACAGCATATACATTCTTTCCTGCAAAAGATGGGTTATAAAAATGTAACAGAGGTTGATTTGTCTGATTGACTTCATCCCTGAAGTGTGCTTCCTTCTGCATAGGAAATTCCATATTACTTTGCCCAATGCATAACCACAAATCTCCAATCAGAATATTCTTCAGTTCAATCTTCTCCTTACCGCTTGTGATAAGAATATTTTGTGGCTCTGCATTTGCTTTTTGTTTTTTGAATACAACAGTCCATGCTGAATTCTTACCTGCAACTGTGGTTCTTTTTTCATGAGAGAAAGAAACAATTACTTTATTTCCCGGATTAGCTTTACCCCAAATACGAACCGGCTGCTCCCTTTGCAGGATCATATTGTTTGAAAAGATTTTTGCCACCTGCAATTGGGCGGTGGCAAAAAGAGGAAGAAAAAATATCAATAAAATAAACTGTTTCATAGACGAACGTAATTACCATTTCATAACTGTAAATACAATCTGCGCATAATTATTTCGTTCATACAAAATCCCGATCTTTTTATTGTTTATCAGCACAAGATCAGAATATGCAGCATGATCGCCCTTTGACCCTTCTTCACTTTTATCGACAGTATAATTTTTGTTCCATGTTTTTCCATCATCAAAACTGATACGTAAAGTGAGGTTATCCCTTCTCTTTTCATCAGCTGCATTACAAAATGCAACAATTGCCTTTCCTTTCTTTTTACCAATGGTTAAAATACTTCCCTGGTTTACGGGATCAATCAATGTCTGATCAAAATAAGTTGTATCCCATGTTTGACCACCATTACTGCTGATGGAAACGATTCTTGCACGCACATCACCTTTCTGATTACGGCTGTTCATCATTAACCGGTTATGACTTAATTCAGTTGCCATTGATTCATTACTGCCCGGTACATCAACTGTTGCACCAAGATGAAATGTTTGTCCATGATCATCTGTATAAAATCCATGTGCTTCATAATCCATTGCCCTCTCTTTTGGATTACCCGCCGAATGATTAGCCGCAATGAAAATTCTTCCTTTATAAGTTCCTTGTTGAAACTGCATTGCATGACCGGGTGTATTGGCATAACTGCGCCAGTCTTCGTTGAAATGATAAGCTGCATTTACCTTCGGTTGATTTGGCTTGTGAACCTGTGTTGTAATATTTACTGCAGCGCTCCATGTAATACCGCCATCAACAGATGTTTTATACCATACTTCACGTAATCCTTTCCCTTTTCTTACCTCACCTTCATGATTATTACCGGTGTTATAAAACAAAAAAATCCTTCCCTTTGGATAAGCAGGATCGGTTCTGTCAACAACGGGCGCAGGATTACCAGCCTGCAATGAGTCTGCATCCACAACAGTTTGCAAAGCAGTCCATGTTTCACCTTTATCAGTACTCCGTTTTAATACAATATTAATGTCGCCAAAATCACCGGAGCCGTTTACACGGCCTTCACAAAAAGCAAGCAGGTCGCCATTGGGTAATCCAATAATTGCCGGGATGCGGTAACTTTTATGACCTTCACTGCCCGATGTAAAAACAGGAATCAATTTCTGTTGTGCAACAGCAACCATTACTACTATTAAGGCAATTACAGTTAATTGTACTTTTTTCATTGTTGAATTTATTTCAGATAATCATTTAGTATTTGCAAACAATACCATTCCTGCCGGGGCAAATGGAAAGGTCCTTTGAATAAATTTCCCTTGGCTGTTTGTGCTATTGTTCCATCACGGTGCAGGTAACCAAACCATTCGCCATGTTCTTTATCATGAAAATGTTTATACGAATAATCATGTACCAGCTTATGCCATGCTGCATATTTTTCGTTGCCTGTCATTAAGTAAGCAAGCAGTGTTGCTATAATCACCTCATTATGCGGCCACCAGAATTTCATATCCTGCCAGTATTCCTGTACAGGTTTATTATATACATCACGGAAATATAAAATACCACCATATTCTTTATCCCATCCACGTTCCCACATATAATCAAGCATCTTACAACCCAATGCAATTAAATGCGGGTCATTATTTCGGTGTTTGGCCTCATGCAGTATAAACCATGCCCCTTCAATTGCATGACCAGGATTGAGTGTTCTTCCATCAATATGATCAATGATGCTTCCATCAGGCGCTACCTGTTCCATCACACACTGAATATCATCTTTTACAAAATACGTTTCAATTTCAGTGATCCATTTGCTGATCCATTCATCACAACGTTCATCACCAATGATCTCCCGTAACTGCTGTGCCGTATTGGTCATAATCATAGGTACACCAATTCCTTTTGAAGGCCGGATGCCTGAATATTTCGGTTGTAATTTTTTTTCTCCTGTTGAATAAGCAATACAGTTTCCAAAAACTTCCCTTGCCTTATTTGCCGCTTCCTGATCGCCACTGGCTTTGGAATAAGCAGCTGCAGCAATAACATAAAATGTTTCAGAGAAATAGTAACGGCGCTTACGAATTGGTTTTCCATCTCTTGTAACATGAAAAAACATCTGACCATCGCTGTCAAAGCAATGTTTGTTCAGAAACTCGTAGCCGAGTTTAGCGCCATCGAGCCACTCTTGTTTTTGTTCAACTGTATTATACAAAGTTGATAAAAGCCATGTTGCCCTGCCTTGTATCCACACCGCTTTATCATCATCAATCAAAGTTCCGTCGACATCACGCATCAATAAAAAACCACCCTGCTCTTTATCGTACGAACGGGGAAACCAGAATGGAACAGTGTCATTTAACAACTGGTTACTGTAAAACTCCTTTAATGATTCCAGTTCATGTTTTGTATAACCCATCTGCTTAATCATTTAATTGCACTGATTTTTTGTTCAGCATACAGTTCATTTTACATCAGCAAAATCATTTGCCTTTGGCCGGAGAAAATACAATTGAATAACCAATGCGATGAAAACAATTCCTGCCATCAATGCAAAATCTTTTCCCAGGTTTCCCGCATCGGTTGCCTTGCCCAGCAGGTCAGTAATGAACGCACCTGCAAACACACCCGTCATATTCATCAGTCCATAAGCTGTTGCTCTGTACTTTGATGAAACAAACTGGCAAAGGATCGGCATATTGTTCGCATCAAAAATTCCAAAGCCGAACCCAAAACAAAAAGCAGCGCCAATAACATGAAACATGGAATGACCAAATCCAATCAGCATTAATGCCGGTATTGTTAAACCCAACCCAATTGCGCTTGTATAAATTCTTCCACGCAAATTTTTCTGAACCCATCTGTCAGAAAGAATTCCTCCAAAGATGACACCCAGAAAAGAAGATGCGGCAATGGTGATTGTTGAGATGGGTCCTGCCCTGCTCATATCTATATGCAGGTTCTCTGCAAATAAAGTAGGCAGCCAGTTCTTTATACCCCAGCCGGGTAAACTCGGTACAGCGAAATAGAAAAGAATAATCCAGAAAGAAATATTACTGAACAGCAATCCAAGTCCTTTAAACAACGGTATCTTTTCTTTTGAAGAAACAGGAGCAACTGTACCAATCTCATCGGAGACTTTTTTCTCCCGTAAAAACAAAATCAATACAACCGAATAAACAATACCGATTATTCCAAAGGAATGAAATGCCTGCTGCCATGAAAATTTATCTGCAATGGTTGCACCAAACCCACCGAGAGCCTGCCCCATGTATAAACCCGTCATGTGAATGCCAACTGCCAGTGATCTTGTTTTGGAAGAATGAAAATCGGCAATGAGCGATAACCCTGCAGGAATATACAGCGCTTCACTGATTCCCATGATGGCCCTGAGCCAATAGAGTTGATTGAAAGTTGTGGCATAGCCCATTGAAAAAGTAACAGCCGACCATACAAACAAACTTCCGATAATAAGCCATTTCCGGTTGAGCCTGTCAGCGATCATTCCAGAAACGGGACTCATGAACCCATAGATCCAGAGAAAGATAGCCATCAGTCTTCCGAAATTTGTGGCCGACTGCAATTCAGCAATATCGATCATCATGGACGGCTTCATCGTTGAGAGCATTTGCCTGTCCATATAATTCAGCAGAGCCACTACCCAAAGCAAGGCTACTAATATCCATGGATATTTTTTGGAGTAACTCATTTGATATCAGGATTAAGTTTAGCTGACAGTATATATGGCGAACGAATTCCCGCTTTTATTTCTCCGCTTGGTATCAGCACATCATTTCCCCACTTACATGCAACTGTTGTTACGGGAGTATTAAACGGAATTGAATCAACGACATTCCATTCGCCGGTGATTGTATTATAACATAACACATCCTTACAGAAACCGGGATGTGACATTTGTAATTTATTTTTTTGCTGAGTCAGTTGCTGTTTTTTCACTTCATCTTTTTCTGCATTGATCGCTGCAATCAGCATCTCTACTTTATGAAATGTTTCACCTTTATCTCCACCAAACAGCAGAATGGAATGTGTACCTGTTGCCATTCCTGTTCCTGCAGATAACGTATAGGGTAAAGATTTTTTTTCTGCCCATTGGTTTTTTGTGATATTAAATTCAAAGACGGAGCTGTAAAGATCACTGATCCCATTTGTATTTTTCCTGCGGCCTCCGATCAGGAAAATGCTTTCATGATCTTTTGACTTTTGAAAAACAAGTACAGCATGTGATACAGGCTTTGGAATAAAAGCTAATTGTTTCCAACCGGCAGCAATATGATCAAGATCCAAACTGAAAAATAGATCTGATGCACCTTCAGCTTTTTCACCACCGGCAAAATAAATGATATTTCTATGTACTGTCATCGATGCATTGGTGACAGCAACAGGAAGATCGGGTAAGTTTTGAACAACAAGCGTTGGTGCGTTTTGAACCAATTGCAGAAGAAATACTTTATTGCTGATACCCTGTTCATTTTCCCCGCCTGCATAAACAATCCCTTTTGATGTTGAACAGCTGGCTGCATAAGCAACAGTGGAGGGAAGTTTAAACTGTTTTTTCTGCAATACAATTCTGCTTCCAGTTTTTACATAAACAAATACATCATCATAATATTTTTTTTTGCCCCCAAGCCAGGGCATTGCATCGGGGAAATTTGCCCCGCCGGCAACTATCATTTTATTTTGATAAATACCTGCAACAGGCCCGGCAAAACCTAAAGATTTGTTTTGGTTTTTGGCAACAGGAAGTTCAGCTGCAATTTTCCATTGCATAGATTGTCCCTGTTTTTTTTGAGCAGGTATTGCTGCAGTAAAAAACATGATTGAAACTGATAACAGAATTAAAAAGCGGTTCATTATTAATTATACATTCACAGCAGGTTGTAAACGTGAAGAAAAGCTGTTGAAATTGATTTGTTCCGTATCTTTTTTAAATAACTCAAATTCAGCAGAGGACATATTTTTTACCGGCAAACGAAACTCTCCGCAATCTATGCCAATCAGCTTCATATATGCCTTGCCGGTAGAAATGCCTCCGTACTTACCGAGTAAACGAATCATATCAATTGACAGCTGCTGCAGGTTATTTGCTTTTTGCAGATCACCTTTATTAAATGCATCGATCAGTTCATAATACAAAGGTGCAGCATAATTGAATGTACTTCCTACTGATGCTTTTGTTCCGAGTGCTAAAGCAGGCAACATATTTTCATCTCTTCCCCAAAGCATATCATATTTGCCGTTGGCAAAGTTGATACAGGAAAGAAAATCCATAAAATCTTCGTGTGTGTATTTGATGCCTGCAAAATTGGGAATCTTGCCATCGATCTCCTGCAGCAAATCAAACATTGAAAAATCAACACCGGTTAAAACAGGAATATGATAATAGTAAAAAGGCAGATCAGGAACAACAGCAGCAACTTCTGCACACACTTTTGCAAGCATCTGCACATTTGCCGGTTTAAAATAAAAGGGAGCAGTGAATGAAACAGCATCAAGTCCTACGTGCTTTGCATGCAAAGCCAATTCTTTACAATCTGTTATACTGGTGCCGCCTGTTAAAGGCATTACAATAAAATCTGCATCATCTTTCGTACAGACTGCCCATGCTTCTGCTACAGCTTTTTTTTCAGCCGTTGACATGGATACCCCTTCACCGGTTGATCCGCAGATAAAAGCACCTTTTACTTTATTTGTCTTCAGCATTTCATAGTATGCCGGTATTACAGAAAGATTGAGAGATCCATCTTTGTGCATGGGTGTAAAAGGAGCAGCAATTAATCCTTCTAACGGTTGAATATTCATAAAATAAATTGATCGTTGGATAATAATAACAATAATTTTTTAAATCCAGGGGCAGGAATGCCCCCGGTTGATTTCGATTGCTTATGAGAAAAAAGTTATTCCTTGTTTTAATATACCCTAACTACTTTGTGTCGTGTCATTCAAATAATGTTCACAGTTCTGAACAATGTCTGATCAGGGTTTTGTAGTTGGATATCCGGGTGTCTGATTCACAAGCGGGTCATTCGTCCATATTGCTGGTTCAATTGGCCATAAAATCTTATATCCCTGTGTAGTTTTATCTAAAACACCATAAGGATGATTGACACTTTTAAATACAAGCGGCTCATTACCATACTTCATTCTTCTTAAATCATACCAGGCTTTCCCTTCGTACACAAACTCTTTATTCCGTTCTGCAAATATGGCCAGTTCATTTGCATCCTTCGATGAATTAACAAAAGGTGTTGGATCAGCAGCAGGTGCAAATGCACGGTCTCTGATCTGCTTGATGTAGTTTGATGGATCTCCTCCTTCAGCATTTACTATTTCGGCCAACATTAATATTCTGTCAGCTTCCCTGTAAACTGGCCAGTCATCAGTAAAGTATCTTTTATTGGCGCTGAATGTTCCAAGAAATTTAACTAATGCTGTGTTTCTAATTGTTACGGTATCGGGTTTTGCAGGCATTCTTTTTGTTACTTTGTAATAATCATAAAAAGTAGCGTCTCTTCTTTTATCTGTTACAGCATACGATTGAAACAATGCAAATGTGTATCCATAGCGTTGAATAATTTGCTGGGAATTTGTAGCTCCTATATTCAATGGATCAACAAGCAGCGAACCACTTGCCAATGAATCTTTATAATGAAGATTATCAAAATTGAAAGTAGAATAAGTATATGTTGCAACATTCCCCATTTCTGCTTCACCAACTAAATAACGAATGGCAAAAATAATTTCATTGTTATTTTTTTGACCATAAGCAAAAGCATTGGCAAAACTTGCTTGCAGTGCATTTCCTGTTACAGCATTTAAAGCAGTTTTTGCTTCAGCCAAATCAGCAGTTGTTCCATATACTTTTGCTGACCATAAGTATACTTCTCCTTTCAACATGAATGTTGCTTTAGGGCTCCAGAGACTCTTATCATTTGGACTTGCTGCAGTACCAAATGAAGTAACAGACTTATTGACATCGCTCTTAATAGCGGCTACTACTTCTGCTTCGGTTGATCTTGGTTTACGAAGTGATACCGGATCTGTATTTCCATTCAGCACTTCAGGCTCCAGCCTCAGCGGAACACCACCATACGTACGAAGCAATTGAAAATAATAAAATGCACGAAGCCCATAAGCCTGTCCTAACAGATATTTTTTTCTTGTTTCAGAAAGGAATGTAACAGCTTCTACTTTTGAAATGAACAGGTTGATCTGCAAAATAGGGCCATAGAATCCTGCCCAACTGCCCACACCTGCTGAGGTTTCATCAATCCGCTGTTCAATGATCGGCAATTCATTTAGGGAAGTATTCTGGCGGTCTATATTACTGTAATTGCCCGAACGCATTTCACCTAAACGCAGAAACATAAACTGGTTATCCCGGAATTGTTTATGGATACCTACCATAAAATTATTTACCTGGGCTTCATTCTGCCAAAAATTACCATCGCCAAAATAATCTTCAGGGGCAAGTTCAAGTGTTTTTTTGCAGGATGATGATGCAATGGCAATCATCAGCACCCATAATATATATTTAAACTTATTCATGATAAATGCTTTTTATTTTAATAATTAAAAGGTAAGATTAGCTCCAAAAATCAACTGAGTGGGTATTGTATAAGCACTGTTTTGAGATCCGGTACGTTCCGGTAAATTCAACTGCTTATTAGTTATATATCCCAGGTTTTGTCCTGTTGCTGTAAGAGTCAATCCTGCTATTTTCGCTTTCTTCAGTAATGAAGCCGGCAAAGAATAACTCAGTGAAACCTCTCTGAACGCCAGGTAATTTGATTTTACCCAGAACATACTGCTTGGCCTGTCGAAGTTCTTTGCATTCAACTGATCGGCCCATACATACCTTGGGAATTTTGCATTTGGATTATCCGGTGTCCACGTATCTTTTACAGCATCTGTTGGAGCAAACTCACCTTGCGCATTAGCTAATGCCCACAGCTGCATAAAGTCTTGCTGAACATGTCCCAAACCAAAATCTACACGTGTAAAAAGAGTGAAACCTTTGAAAGTTAAAGAGGTATTGAAACCACCTGTCCAACGTGGAATTTGACGGCCAAGCGAAACCATATCCCTTGTATCTATTGTATCGTTTTTATCAATATCCTTCCACTTCATATCTCCAAGCTGTGTAGGAATCCAGCCTGCAGCAAAGGTTAAACCACGTTGTGTAAGCAGTTGCTGGCTGGCAACTCTCCTTCCCGCTGAAGCCGCATACCAAACCTGGCCGGCTGCTAAATCTATTTTATTATACTCTGCTAAATCTTTTGCATCCCTGATGATACCTTCACTCACAAAGCCAAATACTTCACCCCACTCCTGGCCCTCCTGGAAACCGCCTACCCATATAACCTTGCCTGTTTTGGGATCATAAATTTGCTGCCCCCCCTGCCTGTTATTTGCAACGCCATTAAAGGGCAGTTTAAGAATCGTATTCTTATTGCGTGCAGCATTAAAGCCAAACTGCCAGAACAATTGTTTATTCTGAATTACTTTATAAGAAACTTCCAGTTCAAGCCCCCTGTTTCTCATACTTCCGTTATTGGTACGGATGCTTGAAACGCCTGAAGAAGTTGGCAATAACACACTGGCAATTTTATCGTTTGTAATCCTGTTATAATATGCAACAGACGCATTTATCCTGTTATCAAGAAATCCCATATCAGCTCCGACTTCTACAGTATTGGTTTTTTCCCATTTCAACTTAGGATTAGCAACACCGGTTTGCAAAAAACCAATTGTTCCGTTGTATGCAGTTTGTGAGCCATAGGCCCCTTGTAATTCATAGGTTCCTATACCTCCTACATTACCATTTTTACCCCAACTGCCTCTTAATTTTAAAAACGACAGCCAGTTTTTGGTTGACTCCATGAACTTTTCTCTGTGAGCCATCCATCCAACTGAAAAAGCCGGAAAAGTTCCGTATTGATTATCGCCTATCAGTCTTGAATAACCATCTCTTCTAACAGTAAATGTGGCAAGGTATTTTCCATCATAATCATAATTTAAACGTCCAAAACCAGACATAATTCGTTCCCTTGAATGATACGAATCTGTACCCCTTGTCTGCTGGTCAATATTATTCTGTGTTAATGCTAAATCCTGAAAATCTGCAGTCGGCGCCAGTCTGCCACTTGCTGCAAGTCCCTTGCTGTAAGAATCGTAAAATTCAAAACCCGCCATTGCAGTAACATTATGATTAACGAAGAATGTTTTATCGTAATTAACAATAGCATTATAAGTTTGCCTTATTGTCCGGTCGAAAGATGCGGATGTACTTCTGTCCCTGTTCCAGCCGGTATTAGGATTGGTTAAACTCATAATTCCGGTACGGAAATCCTGGTTAAACGCTTCATAGAAACCTTCATCGTACATAATAATACCACCCACTTTAAAATACAAATCCTTATTGATATCTGCTCTGAAAGCCTGGTTAAGTGTGAATTTGTCCGATTGATTTTTTCTCTTGTATTTGTCAATGTTTATGATTGGATTACCATCGCTGGCATCACGGCCCAGAATTAATTCTCCTTTTGCATTAGTACCTCTCATGGTTGGTGGAGCAGAAAGCATACGGCCCCAATAATTGTCCTCGCCATTTTGCAGCGACTGATCCCGCCAGTTTGCTACGGCTACCTGGATACTGCTTTCTGATTTAATCCATTGATTAATTTTATAGTCACTATTGAATGAAAAGTTTAACCTGCGGTAAAAAGTAGCAAGGGACAGT
>CAZOLW010000002.1:0-223326 GCA_964580775.1 uncultured Chitinophagaceae bacterium
GTTCCAAAGCTGAAGGTTGGTGTTATGTTCGGTGCAACAGTAACCGTAAAGGTTGTCGGGTTTGCACACAATCCTGCAGTTGGTGTAAATGTATAAACAGCTGAATTCTGATTGTCAACTACTGAAGGACTCCATGTTCCGGTAATAAGATTGGTTGATGTATTTGGTAATATTGGAACGGCACCGCCTGCACAAATTGTTCTTGCTGTTCCAAAACTGAAGGTTGGTGTTGTTCTTGGAGTAACTGTAACAGTAATCGTTAAAGGTAATCCGCACTGGCCTCCATTTGGTGTAAACGTATAATTTCCTGTTGCAAGATTATTGATAACAGCAGGGCTCCATGTTCCGGCAACTCCGTTATTAGATGTAGCCGGCAATGTGGGTGCTGTTGTTCCTGCACAGAAAGGCGGAATACTGCTGAACGTAGGAATAAAAATCGGGTTTGATAAAACAACTCCTGTAAAAAGATTAGTGGTACATCCGTTAATCAGAAAAGCGAAATTGGAATATATCCCCGCATTCAATCCGCTGATGATTACCTGGCCTGATGCATTTGCAATAATATTCACCGGACCAACAGGTGCACCATCATCTGTATAAGAAACAGCATAAGTTGCTCCCGCTACTAATCCGCTAATCGTAACGGAGCCTTCTGTACCATTACAGGATGTTGGATTATTACTTGTAATAGTTGGTGCCTGTATAGAAAAATTTGCTTTATAATTTGCACCTCCATTGTTTAAAACTACAAGGTCATTACATAAAGTAGTAGACGTAAACGAACCTGCAACATCATAATATACTTCCAGTATATAATTACCTGCCGGATAATTTGTAAGATTAACCGGTGCATAAGGAACTGTTGTTCCGTCTGCAATTACCCGTTGCCATTTCTGATCACCCGCAATACAGGTGCCGCCTGATGGGAACTGACTGTTGGGAACATCACAGTTATCAGTCAAAGGAAGATCAATACTGCTGAAAGCACCAGGTGCTCCGCTCTGCAGGTAAACCCTGTAGTACATTCGAACACTGCATACGTTTGCTAAACCCGGGTTTTTAAATGTTCTTACTTCTGCACCTCTGAGTATCAGTGTTCCTGAATTCTGTGTATGTGCTCCAAGGTTTGCATTATTAAAAACATTACCAGCCGGTCCGATTAAATCAGGGTTGTTGCCGGTGGTATTAAAAAAATTACTTTGATTACAATCGCTTAACCAAACTGCTGAAGCAGTTGTTCCAAAAGTTTGGGCATGCGTATAATTACAGAAAAAAAACAGGAGGAAAACTCCTATCAGAGATAGTGGATATTGGGGCTTCATTGTAAGGCTGTTAGTTCAGGTTAATGTACTAATAACGCATAAACTTAAGTCATCTCTAACAATTTATGAAGCGATACAGTATTTTTCCTGAAAGATTGAGTTATTCTACTTAGCACGAGATACAATAACATGTAGTGCCTCCTATTCGTATTTTACAGCATACTAATGAGGAATATTTCCTGCCTGTGATAAGTTAGAAAAGAAAGTTTTTCTTTTTGTTTGAAGCAGATAAACCCGAAATTATTACAGATTCGAAATCAATTATAATACGGACTGATCATAAAAAAAACAACAACTCCCGTTACAGCAACATATAACCATAGAGGCCATGTAATACGTGCCAGTTTTTTATGCCTGTGATAATCTGCCGTTAAGCCTCGGTAGGCTGTAAATAAAATAAATGGTAAAATAATTCCTGCAAGCACAATATGTGTAATAAGAATAAAATAATAAACAAGCTTCGGCAGCCCTGATCCGCCATAGGTTGTTTCGCCTGTAAATAAATGATGGCAGATATAAGAAATCAAAAACAAAACAGAAAACCCAATTGCCCAGAGCATTAATTTTCTGTGTGTACGGTAACGTTTGTCTTTTACTGCAGCTAAAGAGCCAATTAATAATAAGGCAACAAAAGAATTGATCAGGGCATTGAGTCTTGCAAAAATATGTTTATCAAAACCCAGGTTCACATCAATGGTTACTCGCCCCAATATTACTACAGCTGCAAATACAATTACGCTCACCGTTAAGATGAGTAAGTAAGCCAGCTTATCATTTTTTTTAATTGATGCGGGTAATGGTGTTCCCCTGCGGTGGTGTCTGTGACTTTTTACTTCCATGGGGGCTATTATTTTCTGAACAGATTACGTTTTTTCTTTTTGTCTTTTTCTAAAAACAGCAGGCCAATATCACGGGCCATTTTTGTAAGAGCTACAGAGTCAGTTCCATCATACCAGCCACGAATCACACGGTCCTTATCGAGTAAATAAAATTTACTTGTATGGATGAATGAAGTGTCAACGATACCTCCATCAACTGTAGCGGCCTTAAATTCATTGAAGGCAAGATCATAAATGGTTTTTTTATCACCTGTTAAAAACCACCAGTTGTTATGACGTACATGGTATTTATCAGCATAGCGTTTCAATACCTGCACACTGTCTCTCTCGGGGTCTACTGAAAAGGAAATAAAATGAACCAGTGAATCTGTTTTCAAAAATGCATCCTGCATTTTTTTCATATTCTTTGTAAGTGTGGGACAGGGGTTGGGGCAGCGGGTAAAAAAATAATCCACTACAAGGATCTTTCCTTTTACATCATCTGCTGAAACTGTTTTACCCAGTTGATTGGTAAATGAAAAGTTGGATATTTTATGCCACAGCGTATCGTATACTCTTTTGCCGCTTTCTGTTTTCTGTGTTACAGAATCGTAGAAATAACGGCGGGGCATATCAACCGAACCTTCGCTTGCATATTTAACGATGAAGTAGGAAACAAGAGGAATTCCAACTGCTATCAGCACTGCCAAAACTGCTTTTTTGCTCATACACTAATCAATCACTTCTTAAAAAATTTCGTCCCGATATTCCCTGTAAAAAAGGAAAACCGGGACGACTTACAGATCAATCAAAAAAATTTATTTCAATCCGCCTTCATGCGAAGGCGTAGTGGTCTGTTCATACTTTACCGGATCCTTAGGGTTGTACTCATTTCGCAGATTTTTCCACGAAGCACCTTCGTACAGAAATGCAATAATAAACCAGATAAAAATCATTAACGGCGCAACAATCGTCATGATCAGGTTACGGATCTCATCACCCAGATGCATAAAGATAGACACAATATAAAATGCCTTCAGCAAAGAAAGGATAATTACTACTCCTTTAAAAGCAAGATCCAGTCCATGACTGAACTCGGTGAGATACAGCAAATAACCTATCCCCAATTCAATCATTGTAATGATTGAAAGAATGATCGTTGTTTTCCAGATTCTTTTCTTTGACTCATCGGTTGGTGCGTGGTGTGGAATGGTTACCTCTCCGCCAAATGTTTGATGCTCCATGTAATCAGTAATTATTTGAATTTTTTAAATGTTGTTATACAAGATAAAAGAACAGGAATACAAACACCCAAACTAAATCTACAAAGTGCCAGTATAATCCTACTTTTTCAATCATCAGGTAATGCCCTCTTTTTTCAAACACTCCTGTTTGTGCCATAATCAAAGCAATCAGGTTAATGATTACTCCGGAAAATACGTGGAAGCCATGAAACCCTGTTATAGTGAAAAAGAAATTCGAAAAATTTGTGGTAGCAACTGTTCCATCAGCATTTGGAAAAGGATTACGTCCCCACCATGCACCCTGATCATGAAGATGATGCCACTCCCATGCCTGGCAGCCAAGGAAAGCCAATCCGCCAATAATAGTCCAGAACATCCACTTTACCACACCCTTTTTGTTTCCATGATGGCCTTCGTGCACCGCTAATACCATGGTAACAGAACTCACAATCAAAATAAATGTCATTAAACTCACAAACACAAGTGGCAGGTTAGTATGCCCGGCCAAAGGAAACGAGTTAAATACTTTGTTGGGATCAGGCCATGAAACGCTGCTCATCCGCACCGTTCCGTAAGAAATCAGGAAGGCGCCAAATGTAAACGCATCACTCATTAAGAAATACCACATCATCAATTTCCCATACTCTACGTTGAAGGGACTTTTACCTCCACTCCACCATTTTGTGTTAACTGCTGCTGCTTGTGCCATTTATCGGTTTTTTATTGTTCTCAATTTTTTTATCAGGATACCAGTAAGAAAAATACAAACAGGTATATCCATAATAAATCTACAAAGTGCCAGTACAAGCCTGCGGTTTCAACCGGAGCTGTGCTGTAAAATTTCGTTTTAGAACTATACGTTCTTACCAACAAAACAAAAAGTGCAATAATACCGCCTACTACGTGTAATCCGTGCACTCCTGCTATAATATAAAAGAACGATCCTGCCACACTTTCCTTAAACGTGATCTTCTGTGCCCACAGTTCTGAAAAGCCAAGAAACTGTGTAACTACAAATGCAAGTCCCAATACAGCTGTTGCTGTAATCAGCGTTCTGTATTTTGAGGATTGCCTGTTACTCATTGCTTTTTGCGCCAGGTAAATCGTAAGACTGCTTGCAATAATCAACGCTGTTGATAAGAAAAAGATCTTCGGCATTTGTACAGGCTGCCATCCGGCCTGGTTGCTTTTTACAATGTATGCGCTGGTAAAACCGGCAAACATCATTGTAATACTTCCAATCGCAATCCACAAGGTAAATTTATGTGGATGCATTTTTTGATTTCTTTCACTCATAACCTTCTCCATCATTCAAACGATTAATATCTTTTTCACAAAAACGTCCTATTGTCCAATTTTATCTGCCAGCAATGCGAGCAACACAATGGGCAGATAGATATAGCTGCTGAACATCACCCTTCTTGCACTCTTCACATCCATATTGATGTATAACCTCACACACTGCGCCACTATAAACAGGTTGGCAGCAACCAAAATCCACATACTCACCACCCCGCTCATTCCATAAAAGTACGGCAGCATGCCTACCGGTAACATGAGCAATGCATAAATAATGGTTTGTATTGCTGTAAACTTTGTTGGCCCCTGTTCGGAAGGCAACAGTTTAAATCCTGCCTTTGTATAATCCTGGTGTGCCACCCATGCAATTGCCCAAAAATGCGGGAACTGCCAGAGAAACTGAATGGCGAATAAAATCCATCCACCCGTCCATGAAAATTCTTCTCCATCATTATAAGCAGCTGCCCATCCAATTAAACAGGGCAATGCACCCGGTATACCTCCAATCAGTACTGCAATAGAGTTTATTTTTTTCAACGGTGTGTAAACAAACCCGTAAATAAATAAACTGAACAAAGCAATTGCTGCAGCATACCAGCTGAAATACAAACCTAAAATCAAAGAGCCTGTAATGGCTGCAATAAAAGCAAACGCTGTTGCTTCCTGCACACTCATTCTTCCACTTGCAACCGGTCTGCTTCCGGTTCGTTTCATCACTGCATCTGAATCTTTCTCAGCTATCTGGTTAATGGCGTTGGCACTTCCTGTTACCAGCATGCCGCCCAAAAATAATAACAGTATACTTAAAAGATCATATTCAACAATGTTGGGTGCCAGCATATACGAAATAACACTGCTGAACACTACTGTAAAACTGAGTGTAAACTTCACAAGTTCCTTGTAATCCTTCAGCTTACTTTTTGCTGCTGAAAAAAAACCGATCTTTCCTTCTTCCTCTTTATCTGCCCTGTTACTGCTCAAAATATGTTATATAAAAATGAACCTTTGTTACTTTCAGCAACAATTAATGTTTGCTTTCATCCGCACCAACCGGTGTTGTTTGCGGAATAAATTCATGACCGTCTTTTGCATAATCATATGCCCAGCGATGCACTTCAGGAATTTCACCATCCCAGTTACCATGACCCGGGTTAATTGGCGTTGTCCATTCAAGTGTATTTGAACCCCATGGGTTTTGTGTTGTTACTTTTCTTCCTTTCCAGATGCTGTAGAAGAAATTCAACAAAAACAATATCTGTGTAAGGAACACGATGATGGCAACAATACTGATGAATTGATTGAGTGTACCAAACTGTTTGAACGATTCCCAGATATCATATTTATAATAACGGCGTGGCATACCAGCCAATCCTTCGTAATGCATCGGCCAGAAAATAAGATATGCTCCAATCATGGTAATCCAGAAATGGATATAACCAAGCGTGTTATTTAAATAACGGCCATACATTTTTGGATACCAGTGATAAATACCTGCAAACATGCCAAACATAGAAGCCACACCCATTACAATATGGAAGTGAGCAATTACAAAGTATGTATCGTGCAGGTGAATATCCAGCGATGAGTTACCAAGGAAGATCCCTGTTAATCCACCTGATATAAACAAACTCACAAAACCGATAGCAAACAGCATCCCAGGTGTAAACCTGATATTTCCTTTCCATAAAGTAGTTAACCAGTTAAATACTTTAATGGCACTTGGTACCGCAATCAGCAACGTAAGTAATACAAAGAATGCACCCAGGAATGGATTCAATCCGGTTACAAACATATGATGCGCCCATACGAGGAAGGCAAGAATGGTAATCGCAAATAATGATCCTACCATCGCCATATAACCAAAGATGGGTTTGCGGCTGTTAACCGACAAAATTTCTGATGCCATGCCCATTGCCGGCAGCAGGATAATATACACTTCAGGATGACCAAGGAACCAGAACAGATGCTGATAAAGAATTGCACTGCCTCCTTCATTTGGTAATGCCTGGCCATTAATGAATATATCACTCAGATAAAAACTTGTTCCAAAATGACGGTCAAAAATCAATAAGATAAAACCAGAAAATAATACAGGGAACGATAATACACCCAGTACGGCTGTAAAGAAAAGCGCCCAGATGGTTAACGGTAAACGGGTCATGCTCATTCCCTTTGTACGCATATTCAGGATGGTTGCGATATAGTTCAACCCTCCTAATAAAGAAGAAACCACAAACAATGCCATTGACACCAGCCAGAGATCCATACCCACTTTTGAACCGGGTGATGCTTCACCCAACGCACTTAATGGTGGATAGGCCGTCCAACCGCCACTGAATGGACCTGTTTGTACAAATAAAGAAGACAGCATTACAATACCGGCAGTAAAAAAGAACCAGTAAGAAAGCATATTCAGAAATGGAGAAGCCATATCTCTTGCTCCAATCTGTAAGGGAATTAAGAAGTTTGCGAACGTACCACTCAACCCTGCCGTTAATACAAAGAACACAAGCACAGTTCCGTGCATAGTTACCAATGCATAATATGCTTCAGGCTGTAACTGACCACCTTTAGCCCAGTCGCCGAGAAGTGCTTCCATCCATGGAAACTTTGCATCAGGATATCCTAACTGCAAACGGAAAATCACAGAAAACAAACCTCCGATCAATGCCCAGAACATTCCTGTTATCAGGAATTGCTTGGCGATTGTTTTGTGATCCTGGCTAAAGACATATTTTGTAAGAAATGTTTCATGGTGATGACCATGGTGCACTTCATGATGTGCTTCGTGCGGCACATTAACCGAATGCTCGTGTATATGTGTGGTTTCGCTCATACTGATAGTTATTGTTTATTCAATTTCGCTTATAATTATTTTGATATCACAGCAGCTACTACTGTTGGTTTGGCTGTAGTATCAGCTGCAGGTTTATTGGATGGATCTTTTTCAGGATTTGCAACATAGTAGTTGGGCTTTTGCTTGGCCATCCACATGTCAAAATCTTCCTGTGACACCACTTCAATAATTCCCTTCATCGAGTAGTGACCGTTTCCGCACATCTGATCGCAGGAAATTTCGTATGCAAATTCAGGATTGCCTGTACGCTCTTTCATTTCCTTCGTTGTGTACTTTGGTGTAAACCAAATGGTAGTTGGAATACCGGGTACCGCATCCATTTTCATTCTGAAATGTGATAATCCAACATCATGAATTACATCACGGCTGTTGATGATCAATTTTACCGGACGGTCCTTTACAACATACATTGTTTGTGTTGTAACCACATCATCAAAATTGGCAGGATCTGCTTTCAGTTTAAATTCCGCATTATCTTCCCAAATCTGTCCGAGTGAATTACTGTTTTCGTCGCTGATTACTTTAAAATATGTCCGTCCAAAATTTTTATCTCTTCCGGGGTAACGCATTGTCCAGCCAAACTGCTTTCCTACAATCTCCACTTCCAAAGCTCCCTTCGGCGCATCAGATGTAATACGGAACCAAAACTTCAAACCAAATACAACCAGTACAGTTAATGCAATAGCAGGTATAGCAGTCCAGATCAATTCCAGTTTAGTGCTGTGTGCAAAGAAGGTTGCTTTTTTCCCTTCCTTCTCCTGGTATTTCCAGGCAAAGAAGAATAACAGAAACTGAGTCAATATAAAGATGACTCCTGTTACTGCAGTCGTGATCATAAACATCTGGTCGATCTTTTCACCTTCTACTGAAGCAGCTCCCTGTGGAAACAACGTAGACCCATACAGCATTTTATTGCAGTACCAAACACCGATAAAACCAAGGATCATAAATCCCAGCAGCATAAAACCGTTGATGCGGTTGCTTTGCTTGCGGGAACTTTCTTCCCCTTTTAACACACTTACATATTCACTGGCTTTTGTAATCTGGAAGATGACAATAAAAACCAGCACTGCCGATGCAATTACCAGATATGCTGTTGTACTCATAGCTTGCGCAAATTATTTATGGTTGTTGAATTAAATTCGTTATTGTTTCGTTCGCTTGCTTATGCTTATGTATGATGAATTACACTTTCTTTTACTAATGGATGATTTTTAGGTAACAGGGACGCTTTCGTTAAATACCTTGCTGTAAGGAAAATAATCAATCCTAAAAATCCTGCTCCAATTCCAAGGCTGTATAAAAAATGTCCGATTGTGTTCGACTCCTGACCCAATTCCTGCAAAGGACCCGGTGTAACCATTTGATAGAAATCCAGCCAGTGACCAAAGATGATAATAACGGCCATTAAAGTTACAACAGTGTAGTTACGTTTTGATCCACGGCGCATTAAGATTAACAATGGAGCAAGGAAATTGATGATTAAATTTAATAAAAAGATTGCTTTGAATGGTCCTGACTGACCCGGTATACCAATTCTGTCAATAAAATATTCTGTTTCTTCAGGCTGGTTACTGTACCAGATAAGCATGAACTGTGAGAACCACAGATATGTCCAGAAGATAGAAAAGGCAAACATGAACTTACCAATATCGTGAATATGTTCATCGTTTACAAACTCAAGATACCCCAGGTTTTTGAGGTAAATCACAAACAGCAACATGAAAGAAATACCAGCCACCCATGAACTTGCAAATGTGTACCAGCTGTACATGGTACTGTACCAATGGGCATCTATGCTCATTAACCACATCCATGGAAGAGTACTTAATACAGTTAAACCGTATGTTACAAGAAAGGCCGCAGAAATAGCAAGTGATTTCCAGTAAAAAGAATGATCACTGCTTGCACCTAAATCTTCAGCTAAAGAATTTTTGCGGAACCAGTTACGGAACCAGATCCATAAACCAACAGCTGCCAACGATAGTCCAGTATAGAAAACAGGATTTAAAAAACTGCTTTTATGAGTAAGTTTCTCATCAACTTTTACATGTTCTACATCTTTCCAGTGATAGATATGATGATCATCAGAGATCCACACATAGGAAAATAAAATAACCAGAACAATAGGTCCTATTATATTCATTGAACCGGAAATTGCCTCAGGTACACGACGGAACACCAATGGCCAACCAGCCTGTGCCAATGTTGTGGCAGCTACAAAGAAGAAACTTGCCGCTACAACCAGTAACCAGAAAATTCCATTATGCATCAGTGCCATCCAGAATTTTGTTGCGCCATATGCTTCTGCACCATGCGCTTCACCATGACCGCCGGAAAACGGATGCAGGAATACGATACCGAGGATGAGTGTTAATACACCTACACCCATCAATGCGAAGCTCCATTTTTTTAATCCGCCCGGTATTTCAAATTGCTCTTTCAGTGCCATTGAAGTTCGTTTATAGTTGAATGTTAGTTTTGGCCGTTATTAGTTGGTTGCTTTTGTTGAATCGGATGCAGGTGCACTTGCCGGTGCAGCCGTATTACCACCAGGCTGCATACTTTTCACATAGTGTATCACCATCCATCTTTGTTTTGTACTCAGTTGTGAAGCATAACTGCCCATCAGGTTTCTTCCGTATGTAACTGAATACATCATTTGCCCCATTGACATTTTTGATACAACCGGATCTGCAACTAAGTTTCTTGGAGCAATTGGATAGGGTCCGTTTCCACCATTATAAATGGGTCCGTTTCCATCAAGCTTTGTTCCATGACAGATTCCGCAATTAATCAGGTAAAGTCTGGCAGCTTCAGCCATACCGGCTGAGTCTAATGCAGGTAAAGGATTAACAACCTGTTTTGATGCAACATAATTTGTTGTATCACCTAATTTATCCATTGCTATTGGAAATGCCGCAACACCCCCACGTTTAATTGTACCGGCAACAGGTGTTGCATCGTAATTAATTCCTGCTTCGTTCAGATAGCTATGGTCACTGTAAGTTTCTACCGCACGGCTGTAAGCCATATCGGGCATGTAAATTTTACCTGTATCACGGCGTGGCCCATTGTTGCAGGAAGCTGCCGCCAATACTGTTGTAACCAATCCAATTAAAATAATCTTTGTTGAGCGCATTTCAATATGTTTATGCTGTAACGATTTCTTCTTTTTCAAACGCCTTTTTTGTTTTGTCGTAACGACCCAGCCACCAGCCTGTTTCAGCTTCCTTTTCAAATATCTCCACTGCACCTGCACTCTGGAAAAACGCTTTTACCTCTTCGGCATTTGTTTTTTCAGTTATTTCAATGGGCATTACAAATAAATCATCTGTAGAACGGAGATGGAAATGATCTTTCCGTACAAACGGAGCCAGCTGGCACAGGTAGCAGAACGTAAGCACCATACCTACAGCCGCACATAATACCGTTAACTCAAACACAATCGGAATGAACGCAGGTAATGGCAGATGCGGCTTACCACCAATATTTAAAGGCCAGTCTTTTGTAAACACCCAGCTCATGAAAGTTAAGGCTGTTGTTGTGCCAGTCATGGCATAAATAAACCCGGCTGTGTGTAAACTGGTTTCACGCAAACCCATAGCATGATCCAGGCCATGAATCGGAAAAGGCGTGTACACGTCATGAATCTTGTAACCTGCCTTGCGGGTATTTTTTACCGCAGGGAACAGTGTTTTTTCATCATCAAAACAGCCGACTACGAATTTTTTTACAGACATATTATTTCTAGCTTTTAGCTCTTAGCTTCTTGCTGTAAGCTTGTTAACTATTTCAAATTTCAAACTCTTGCCTTTACACCCCTTTAGGGGATGGGGCGTATTAATGTGCATGCACCTGTTCGTGTGCAAACTCTTCTACTGTTTGTGCTTCAATCGGATCCATCTGCTCCTTGTAACTTTCACCATTTTTCTTAAGAATATGTTTGATCTCAGCAATGGCAATTACAGGGAAGTATTTGGAGAACAGGAAATAACAGGTAAAGAATAAACCAAATGATCCGAGGTAGAAACCAACTTCCCAGATAGTTGGACGATAGTACACACTCCAGGATGATGGTAAGTAATCACGGTACAATGATGATACGATGATTACAAAACGTTCGAACCACATACCAATATTTACCACCACACTCATTAAGAAGGTGAAAGCAATATTGCGGCGAAGTTTTTTCACCCAGAACAACTGTGGAGTAATTACGTTACAGGTCATCATTAACCAGTAGCTCCATCCGTAAGGGCCGGCAATACGGTATTTGAAGAAGATATCCTGTTCGTACTTCACAGCACTGTACCAGGCCATGAACAATTCAGTTAGGTAAGCACAGCCAACAATTGAACCGGTTAATACAATCACCTTGTTCATGTTTTCAATATGGCTGATCGTAATATAATCCTGCAGGTTCATCACTTTTCTTGTGACCAGCATCAGGGTTTGCACCATGGCAAAACCGGAAAAGATGGCACCTGCAACGAAGTAAGGAGGGAAGATCGTTGTATGCCAGCCGGGAATAACTGAAGTGGCAAAGTCAAACGATACGATCGTGTGTACTGACAATACAAGTGGCGTACTCAAACCTGCCAACACCAAAGATAAACTTTCATGACGCTGCCAGTGTTTGGTAGAACCTGTCCAGCCAAATGAAGCAACACCATAAAACATTTTTGCCCATTTCTTTTTAGCACGGTCACGAAGTGTAGCCAAATCCGGTAACAAACCACTATACCAAAACAAAAGAGATACTGTAAAATAAGTTGAGATGGCAAATACGTCCCAGAGAAGTGGTGAGCTAAAATTCACCCATATAGGACCTCTTGTATTTGGATAAGGCATTACGAAGAAGGCCATCCATACACGACCCATATGCCAAATCGGGAACTGACCCGCACAAATAACCGCAAAGATGGTCATTGCTTCAGCAGCACGGTTTACTCCTGTTCTCCATCCCTGGCGGAACAGCAACAGGATGGCAGAGATCAATGTACCGGCGTGACCAATACCAACCCACCATACGAAGTTGGTGATATCCCAACCCCAGCCCACAGTCTTATTCAGGTTCCACATACCTGTACCATATACCACCTCTTTGTAAAGACTCACAACACCAAACAACAGGAGGGCAACCGAAATAATGAAACCGATCCACCACAAACGTGATGGTGCAGCTTCCACCGGCTTACAAATATCCTCTGTAACATCGTGGTAGGTTTTGTGACCATCAACCAATGGTTCCCTAACCTGTGATTCGTACCTTAATAATGACATACTTGTTTTGCTTTAAAGCCCCACCTTCATTTCCTCCCCGAAGGGAAGGAAGGCCAAGCCTTGTTTACTATTTTCAACTTTGGTTTTCACCTATCGGGTTCAATTGACAGATGATCTATTATTTATTAATCAGTTATCCTGTTTTCAAACTCTCCAAATAAGCTGGCCCGTGCATGGTAAGTCCCCCCTGGGGGATTTAGGGGGCTGCTTTAATGAGCCGCTTCAGTTGTTTCTTTTTTCTCTTCGTGCTTTTCTACATGTCCTTCTTCATGATTGCCTACCACATGCTCTGTATTTCTAACTCTTGCCATATAACTAACATTCGGCAATACGTGTAATTGTTCCAGTACATAATAAGTACGGTTAACTGCTTCTTTTGTACGTACAATGCGGATAGCACTTTCTTTATCGTTCATATTTCCAAACACAATTGCACTTGTAGGACATGCCTGCTGACAAGCTGTTTTAATATCACTGTCAACCATTGGGCGGCTGTCTTTCTTCGCTGTCAACTTAGCTTCCTGCAAACGCTGAACACAGAAAGAACATTTTTCAATTACACCGCGGCTGCGGACTGTAACATCAGGATTCAACACCATACGTGTTAAATCTTCATTCATATCCAACGTTACGTCATTTATCCTTCCACTTGCAATCAATGGATTCTGGTTGTCTTTAAAACTGTCAGCGCCATTCCAATCGTGCCAGTTAAAACGACGTACTTTATAAGGACAGTTGTTGGCGCAATATCTTGTACCGATACAACGGTTATAAGTCATCTGGTTCAATCCTTCGCTGCTGTGGTTGGTTGCTGCAACCGGACAAACGTTCTCACATGGAGCGTTATCACAGTGCTGGCAAAGCATTGGCTGGAATACTACATCAGGGTTTTCGACATCACCACTGAAATAGCGATCGATACGTAACCAATGCATATCGTGGAATTTCGCAACCTGATTTTTACCTACAACAGAAACGTTATTTTCTGCACTGCAGGCTACAACACAGGCACCACAACCATTACAGGTGTTGAGATCAATACTCATTCCCCATTTAATACCCGGCTTATCGAAAACAGGATACAGTGTTCCTTCTTTTTCAAATTTTTCCAGATCCACACCACCATAATCTTTCAACTCTGCATAACGTTCGTTGAGGAAATGTTTGGGGTCTTTTTGAATGGTTGCAAGACTTGCTTCCTTGATCACTTCAATACGGTTACCATAGGTACTGTGCGTCTGCATCTGAGCAATATCATACATCTCGTCAGTTTTCTCGATTGTTACATCGCTGACACTATATTCATATGTCTGGCCGTTAAAGCCAACCATTGGATAAATATTTTTTCCTGAACCAAATGCTGCTCTTCCCGTTTTTGCACTGCGGCCATAACCGGTTGCAATAGCAATGGTATTTGAATTCATACCGGGGATGATCAATAAAGGAAGAGAAAGATCTTTTCCTCCTGCTTTGATTTTTAATACTGGCTTTGGAGGATTTACTTCATAATCATCATCTGCTTTGTATCCTAACTCCTCAGCTGTTTTAACAGAAATGATTGCATAGTTGTCCCAGCATGCACGGGTAATAGGATCGGGCATTTCCTGCAACCATGGGTTGTTGGCCATTTTACCATCACCAATACTTACTTTCTGATAAATCACCAGTTCGTACTTACCAACTTTTTTGCTTTCACTTAATTTGGCAACAGCATCCGCTAATGCACCGCCATTAAATGTTGCACCTGCCACAGTTGCTGTAGCCGGTTCAATTACGCCATCCTCCAATGCTTTATCGAATGCTGATTGTCCACCGAGTTTAGTGATCCAGTAGTTTTTGAAATATGTTTCGTAATCAGTCACGCTTGAAGGCGTGATACTTCCGCTCCATTTTAAGAGTGAAGTAGCAAATGACCTTGTTTTGAATAAAGGATGAATTGTTGGCTGAATAAAAGCAAGGTATCCTGGTTTTGCTTCTGCATCACCCCAGCTTTCCAGAAAATGATGATCAGGTAATACATAGTTGCAGAGTTCTGTAGTTTCATCTTCTCTTTCGTTAAAAGAAATTGATACCCCAACTTTCTTTAAACCATCTGCAAATTTTTTGCTGTCTCTGTATGTATAAACAGGATTAGCACCATGAATGAAGATAGCGCCAACGCTTCCTGCATTCATATCATTCACCAACTGTTCAAATTCGGCATCAACCCCTTTACGGAAGTTAACTGTTGTACCGAAGTTGATGGTTTTACCATTGGCACCAATTTTATCGTTGATTGCATTTATAAGAATCTGTGCATTTACATCATTGCTTCCGCAAACCACAAGAGCATTGCCACCTGCTGCCAGTAATTCTTTGGCAGCTGCTTCAATACCTGCTGTCAAACGTTTGTCGGTAATGGCAGGAGCTGTAACAGCACCGCCCAGTTTTGCATAAAGAGCTAATAACACAGCACCGAGTTCGCTTGGTTTATGTGTATAACGTTCATCAGCACTTGCACCCGTCATGCTGTACATACTTTCAAACTGAAGATGACGGCTCATGGTTGGGTTCTTCTCATCAATCTTTCTTCCTGCTGCAAACTGTTTTGCATATTCAACAGGGCTGATCCATGTACCTAAGAAATCAGCACCAAAACTTACAATCACTTTTGCATTATCAAACTGATAAGAAGGAATGCTGCGTTTACCGTAAGAAACCTCGTTTGCCTGTAAAATACCACTGTAAGAAATGGCATCGTAGGTAACATGTTTAAAGGTTGGGTATTTAGCTTTGAACTCATCAATCACCGCCTGAACTGAAGGTGAATTGAGCGTTGAGCTTAAGAATACAATCTGTTTGCTGCCAACTGCAGCTAAAGCAGCTGCAATTTTTTTATCTACAGAATCGTAAGTAGGCGCTTCTTTAAAACCATCAGCTGACTTTTCCAATGGAAAACGGATACGGGCAGAATCATATAAACTTAACACAGAAGCCTGTACACGCTGGGTGGTTGCACCTTTGGCAAAACCCATTTCATTTCCTTCCAATTTAATAGGACGGCCATCTCTTACTTTCGCCAGCACAGGAACTACATCACCATCAAGCACAAACGTAGTTGCGTAGTAATTAGCTACACCGGGAACAATATCAACAGGTTTGTTGAGGAAAGGAATTGCTTTCTTCACCGGAATTTCGCAACTGGCAGCTAATGTAGCCGCTGCAGTACTGAAACCGAGATATTTTAAAAAGTCACGGCGGGGAGCTTTTGCTCCACTATCGTCCATTTCAAAGGGCAGATCCTCTTTAAATTCATTCTCTGCATCTGCATTGTATGCCTTTGTATTGTTCAGCTCTCCGAAACTTTGCCAATATTTTTTACTCATAATATGCTAATGTGCTGATTTGATAATGTGCTGATGAAAAACCGTTAGGCTCTTTATCTATTACTAACTAAATTAATAGTGACATTTCTGACATTCTGTTCCACCGATCTTTTCTACAGTTACGCTGTCCATTTTACCATTCTTGATATCATTATGGAACTTCTCGTACATGCTGTAGAAACCGTTTTCTTTAAACTTCACATTGGTTGTACGGTGACAGTTGATACACCATCCCATGCTCAGTGTGCTGAACTGGAATACTTCGCCCATGTTCTGTATTTCACCATGACAGGTTTGGCATTGTACACCGCCTGCTTTTGTATGCTGTGCGTGATTGAAATACACATGATCAGGAAGACTGTGAATTTTTATCCACTCAATCGGTTTGCCGGCTGAAGTGTATTTATTGGATGCAGGATCCCATCCTGAATATTTATATAATTTCTGAATTTCTGCTGTACCGTTTACTTCTGAACCATCTTCACGAACAATCTTTGGTCCTTTATATTCATTAACGGCCATGTGACAGTTCATACAAACATTCACACTTGGAATATTTGCATGCTTTCCTTCCATTGCACTGCCGTGGCAATACAAACAGTTTACCTGGTTCAGGCCTGCATGTACTTTATGTGAATAGTAAATAGGTTGTTCGGGTTGATAATTTGTTTGTCTGCCCAAACCAATTGCACCCTGCGCCAGGTAGTAACCGGCAACTATAAATAATACAATGGTGAGAGTAGCCATGTAAGCCTTATTCTTCCAGAAAGCAACGGGTTCACCACGAACAATACCATCTTTTTCGTCGGTTAATTTTTTCAGGTTGCTGTTAACCTGTAATAAGATGAGGGCTACAATAGCAAGTACCAAAGCAAGAATTCCGAAGAGAAGAGAATTATCTTCTGCTGGCTGATCAACTGCTGTAGTTGGTCCGGGAGTTGGTGCAACCGGGGTATTAATGAATGTGATAATGGCATCAATATCCTTTTCTGCCAATCCCGGAAATGCGGTCATCATTACACCGTTATACTCTTTAATTAAGTTAGCGGCATAAGGTTCGGTTTTAGCAAACCCTGCAGGATTGTGAATCCATGCATATAGCTTTTTGCGATCACTCCAGGGGCCACGGCCTTCAAGACCAGAGAGTGCCGGACCGGTTAATTTTTTATTAACGGCATGACAGGCTGCGCAATTGGCCTGGAACAAAGCCTTACCATCCTGCGCAAACAATTTATTACCAATCATTAAGGAAACTAGTACCAAACAAACAGTAAACGACCTGCGGAGTATTAATTTTGGTTGATTCATAACGTTCTGGAACCGTATTGTGATTAGGAAGAATATCCTTGTATACAGGCTGCAAATTTAGGGGAGGATACTGACATAATATCCACAGTTCAAAAAATTTTTTTACTTAGTTGTGACTTGAGTATGAACCGATTGCTTCATTTTGGCCCCTTCCGATACATACTTCTGTAAGTTTCCAGTCATACTTTAGTTTTTTCTCTAATGCACCCTTGCCATACAAAGTTTTCACCCGACTTTTGCCCCCATGTTTGAAAAGTTACGTAAAAAATGGAATGTAAATGGCCTCCAGCTGCTGCTTATCTTATGTACGTTTGCTATTGGCGGAAGCCTTACGGGTTATATTGGCCGCCGGCTAATGCATCTTCTTCAGATTGATGACGGCTGGTTCTTTTTGCCTGTATATATTATAATATTAACATTGATATGGCCGGTAATGGTGCTGCTTGTAAGTATTCCGTTGGGGCAATTCAGGTTTTTTACCGTTTATTTGAAAAAAATTGCAGCCCGAATGGGGCTGATGAAACAAAAAAATAAATAAGCAGCTCTGGTCCTCCAAAAACATATCGCCATTTTTGCCTCCGGTGCAGGGAGTAATGCACAAAAGATTATTGAACACTTCAAGAATCACCCTTCCGTTAGTATATCCCTTATCGTTTGTAATAAACCCCAGGCAGGTGTGCTGAAGATTGCTGAAGAGCATGGCATTCCAACCCTTTTGCTGGAAAAAGAACAGTTCTTTCGGGATAATGCCTATGTTGATGAATTGAAAGCACATCATATTGACTTCATTGTTCTGGCCGGATTTTTATGGAAAGTGCCTGTAACATTGATCCGTGCCTATCCCCTACAAATTATTAATATACACCCTGCCTTACTACCCAATTATGGCGGCAAAGGCATGTATGGTCACTTTGTACATGAAGCCGTCATCAGCAATAAAGAAAAAGAAAGTGGTATCAGCATTCATTTTGTTGATGAGCTGTATGATCATGGAAAAATCATCTTCCAGGCAAGATGTGAAGTAAAGCCGGAAGACAGTCCTGATACACTTGCTCACCGGATTCACGGACTTGAACACAAACATTACGCAGCCGTAATAGAAAAACTGCTGGTTTCGTAAAACCTTCATAAAAAGTCTTTCGTCTCTATTTTTCTCAACTTAAGGATTTATCATTGCAGCAATTTTGAAAAAGCTACTCCTTTATATTGTTGTACTTCTGCTGGTTAAAACAGGCTCGGCCCAGATTCAGCTCAGCGGTACTGTATACGATAGTACCAGGCGGAATTTAGTAATGGGTGTACAGGTAATCTGTACCTGCGGTACCATGAGCTTTACCGACAGTGTTGGTAATTACAGCATCTATGTTGGTGAAAAGGATTCAATCTTCTTCTTTTTCAGCAATAAGCCCACACAAAAATTTGCAGTGGCTGCGATCAAAGATTTTTCAGCCTTTGATATTTCCATCAGCATGCATGTTCCCGGACGTTACAAACAGCTGAAGGAAATTATTGTGTATGGAAAAACCAGACGGCAGGATTCAATTGAAAACCGCCTGCAATACGACAAAGTGTTTAATACCGACAAGGGCGGAGTTCGTTTTACGGGTTCTAACCCGGAAGCAGGCATGAGTGCCGGTTTAGACCTCGATGCATTGATCAATGTGTTTCGTTTCAGAAGAAACAAGAGTATGGCCATGTTTCAGCAACGGTTGATCAAAGAGGAACAGGACCGTTATATTAATTACCGCTTTAATAAAACAATTGTTCAACGGTTAACAAAACTCAAAGAAGGTCCGCTGCTGGATGAGTATATGCAATTGTACCGGCCGGAATATGAACTACTGACACAGATCATAGATATTGAACTGTTCCTGTACATACAGGGAACTGCAAAAAGATTTCTTGACAGGAAGGAAAGATAATTTCTTAAGAACCTACATTCAGTAAGCTGCCGCATGTCGGGGTGATGCAACAAAATAATAATTCAGCTTTTGATAATACTGTTCTTCAAATGCCTGTTTACTGAATGGAGTTTTTAGCTGCAGAAAGTCTTTCATTAAATAAACATCATATCCAAGCTGTATAAAGAATTCAAACAGTTGAGCAGGTGTTGTATTGTACATATCTGTTCCTCCGATACCGCATTCAAATACAATTACCGGCCGATCCCTTTTTATTAATTCAGCCGCACCTTTTAATACAGCCATTTCTCCGCCTTCCACATCAATTTTGATAAAGTCGATTGTTTGATTGAACGGAAGAATCACAGCATCAAGCATATTTGTCTTTACAGTAATGGTTGTATCTGTTTCATTCTTACGATCGTATTTTCTTTTTTTAATTCCGCTGTAAGAAGGATTACTCAACACATAGTTGAAAGCTGTTTCACCTGAAGTATCTGTTAAGGCAAGTTCAAATAGTTTTACCCGCTTATTGTCTGCATACTTTGCCATTAATTTTTTTTGCAAAGCGGGAATCGGTTCAAAGCCGAAATGAAACCCATTAGGCGCTTGCTGAATCAGCAGATCAAGAATGGCTCCTTCATGAGTTCCCACATCAATTGTATTGCTGTTTGCTTTGCAAACTTTCTGAATAATCTGTTTGGTTTCAGTATCATACTGCTGATTCTTTGTAAAAACAATCGGCAGTTTTTTAATCAGGCGCTTCAGGTTCAGTAATATTCCGGCATTGAGGAGCTGCGTCATAAATAAACAGTACAGGTTACTTTTCAATTATCAGGATGGTAAGGTAAACCCTTTTTAAAGAGAAAGATTTACTTTGCTTCGAAATTCATTTAATCAATGCAATGGCTGAAGAAAATATACAATGCTTTTTCCCGTCCCGCCAAATTGGCCCTGCTTGATTATAAAATTTCCCCGTCGCCCGTATATTCAAAAGCTGTACCACATCAACAACTGCTATCGTTAATAGAAGAAAGAAAAGAAGCCTATCAGCAATTACTTCAACAGGCATTGCAGTTGAAAGAATTTTTTCTCAGTATTCAAACAAATGAATCAACTTCTTCAACAGCTCCTGTATGGAAGAATCAATTCTTTCCCGGTCTTGATATGGTAATGCTTTATACAATCCTGTCTTCAGTAAAACCAAAAAAATACCTGGAGATCGGCAGTGGTACCAGCACTAAACTCGCTGCAAAAGCAAAAGCAGAACAGCAGCTTTCGTTTTCCATTACCTGTATTGATCCGCATCCAAGAAAAGAGATAACTGAAGTGGCAGATCATTGGTTCAATATTCCTTTGCAACAGGTGCCACTTTCTTTGTTTAAACAGTTAGAAGAAAACGATGTGTTGTTTTTTGACGGCTCCCATTTATTACATGCCAACAGTGATGTGCAATGGTTTTTTATGGAAGTGCTGCCCATATTAAAAAAAGGGGTGATTGTACAAATTCATGATATTTATCTTCCTTATGACTATCCCCAAAACATGTGCGACCGTTTTTATGCTGAACAGTATATGCTGGCAACTGCTCTCATATTCAACCCCGGTAAATTTGAAATTCTTGCGCCGGGTTTTTATATGAGTGAAGACAAGACCCTGAAACAAATTCTTGAACCTTTATGGAATGCATTGCCGGGCGTTGAAACACATGGCGGATCTTTCTGGCTGAGAATAAAAGCATAACTATTTTAAACAGGAACATTTATCTTGTAACTGAAACTTAACCAACTGCACATGAGTATCCAGCTGCACAACGAATTAAAAAAAGAATTCCAGATAGAACGTTTGATTCTTTTCAGCGATGCTGTTTTTGCTATTGCTATAACCCTGCTTGTTATTGAAATTAAAGTTCCTGAAGTTGAAAAGGAGTTGATTTCAGATGCTGCCATCGGAAAAGGAATGGCACATTTGATTCCCCGTTTTGTTGGGTTCCTCATCAGCTTTCTGATCATTGGTTTATACTGGACGGTTCATCATAGAGTATTTGTGTTTGTTGACAATTATACAAACAAGCTGCTTTGGCTCAACCTGTTTTTCCTGTTCAGTATTGCACTGATGCCATTCAGTTCAGGCCTCTACGGTGAATATGCAAACCATGTTGAACTGTTGTTTCCTTATGGATTTTATGTGTTTAATATCTGCCTTACAGGGTTTTTCAACTTCCTTCTCTGGCGCTATATCAGCAATCCAAAAAGCGGTATCTCCAATCAACTCATCAGTAATGCAAGAAGAGGATATGGAAATTTCAGAACTTTGGTTGTACCATTTGCCTTTTTGTTATCATTCCTGCTATGCTTCTGGAATCCGATCATAGCAAGGTATGCTCCCATGCTCATTCCGGTAATGATGCGGTTGGCAGCAAGACATTATAAGAAAAAAGATCCCAACTTAAAATATTAATCATGGAACAGACAACTCTCGGTATTGGTACAAGATTGCAGCATACACAACACGGGCCCGGTGTTATCGTCGGTATTCGTTATGCAACCTATCTTATTTCTTTCATCAACAGCGGCATCAAAGAAATTGATAAAACAGATACCGCCCTCGACGAAATTATTCCTGAAAATGTAACAGCGGAAATTGAAACAACCAGTGAAGTGGAAAAATCTTTACTGAAAATTCTGCGTCTCTGGAATGGTGTAAGTGAAGTGGTATCTCTTGGTGAAAAATGGGAAGGCGGCACTATGCTGCTGCAGCCAAAAGATAAATCACTGAAGCCAAAAGAAATTCCAATGGAAGATTTCTTTCATAAAATTGTGATGCTGCGTGACAGGCTCCGTGTACTGGAACAAAATATCAACAGCAGCAAAAACCTCAGCGACGAAGAGAAGGTAAATATTCAACAATATATTACCAGGTGCTATGGCTCCTTAACCACCTTCAATGTATTGTTTAAAAATAAAGAACAATGGTTTGTAGGTGAAAAAGGAAGTAAAGAAAATTAAAAAGGCAACGCATTATCTGCGTTACCTCAATTTAGTTTTCGTCAATTCACCACTATGATTTCTTTGCGCCGCAGGTGTTAACTCCTACGATTGCATATAACGGACAGAAGCTGATTAAAGCTGTTGCAGCAAATACACCACCAAGAATAACCAGAACCAATCCTAATGTTCCGGCAACAGTGCCGCTGAAATAGAGATAAGCAAATACAGCTGCCACTAAAAGTCTGATGATGCGATCGGCAGTTCCCATGTTCTTTTTCATGATTCGTTTGTTTAGTTTGTAAAAAAATTGATGACCCATACCAACCCTGTTACAAAAGCCACACATAAAAGGCAAACAAGCATTAACCTGAAAATTTTTTGTTTCATTTGTTAATTTTTATGGTTTATTTCATGCTGACTTTAGCGGTTGAGGATGTAAATCTAATTAGTTCGCCACCGGCATTTGGTGACCATGATCACCAGTTCAGAATATTTCAATTCCATCCTGCAGCTGTTTCACTTTTCCTTCCTGCTCCAGCCGTTTAATTACACGGGTTATTACTTCACGGGCCGTACCCAGCTCCGCTGCTATTTGTTTATGACGGATCGAAAGAATCTTTTCACCTTTCAGTTTACTTTTTTCAACCAGGTAATTGTACAGACGCTGATCCATGCGGCTGAAGAGAAGTGAATTGATGGTATCGAGCATTTCAGAATAACGGAGATTGTATTGCTGGTAAAACAGATCGTTGATCTGCGGATAATTTTTGATCCAGCTGTTCAGTTTATCTACCGGTAGTAATAATAGAGTTGAGTGTTCTTCAGTAATAGCAAAAATGCGGCTTGGTGCATTGCTGAGCGATGCTGAGAAAGACATAATGCAGCTTTCACCCGGTTCAATATAATACAGAAGCAATTCCTTTTCTTCAAATGGAGCAAACACTTTTACAAGGCCTTTCAGTACTATGGGCAGAAGTTTAATATACTGTCCTTCTTTCAGAATTTCTGTTCCCTCAGGAAATTCCATGATCACCGCATGTTCTGTAATTTCATGGAGCAGTTCCCCACTGAACCGTTGGCTGATGGGTTTAAGATCGGATAAAAGTACTGGCATAATTCAACAAGTTAAACATTCATTGCACAACTTAATCAGCCCTCAATTGTTTTTCCATGTACACTACTCCCGGTAATGGATTTTCATAGTAGGCGGTTGTTTCAGTAAAACCATATTGTTTGTATAAGGTAATCGCCGGTTGCAGTTTTTTCAACGTATCAAGCTTCATCGTTCTGTACCCAAGCTGTTCTGCATCCTTCATCAGTTGCTCCACCATTGCTTTACCGATTTTGTGTTTCCTGAATTGCGGACGTACATACAATCGTTTCATTTCACAAACAGTGCTGAGTGTAGTCGAAGCATCTGCTGCAACATTGAGCGAAGTCGAAATACTTTCGGAAATATCTGTAAGTGCAATGCAACCTGCCACTTTATGATTCCATTCAGCGATGTACAAAACTCCTTTGGACGACCCGTATTTCTTTAACGGGTCGTTTACCTCTGCTTCAAAACTCTGGAAGCATAAATTTTCATCCAGTTCTTTTTCGTATTCCCGGAAAAGCGTTCTGATTTCATCCAGCAAAGTTCCTTCTTCTTTTATTTGAATTAACTGCAGCATTTTCGATAACTTACCGGCAAACTTACAATCTTTCCCAACCATGCTTACACGAATTCTTGTTCTGTTGCTGCTGCCTTCTTTCCTGTTTGCACAGAAGTATAAAAAAATCCATGCGGCATCAGTACTGGTTGACACACATAATGATATTCCCTCATCTGCCATAGAAAAAAAAATTGCTTTTGATACTGATTTAAAAGGCAAAACCCATTCTGATCTCAACCGAATGTTTGAAGGCGGTGTTGATGCACAGATGTTCTCCATTTTTTGCGGAGGCGATCAGATCAATCCCTATAATTACGCCAACCAGGAAATTGACAGTGTGTACGCATGGGTGCTACGCAATCCTGCAAGAATGATGATGGTTTACTCTCCTGCCGATTTTAAAAAAGCACTCAAAGAAAAAAAGCTGGCAACAATGCTGGGAGTAGAAGGCGGACATATGATTGAAAACGATTTAAACAAACTCGATGCACTTTATAAAAGAGGTATGCGGTATATGACCATTACCTGGAATAACTCAACCGACTGGGCAACAAGTGCGGCGTATGAAGCCTCCCCCTCTAAATCTCCTCCAGTAGGGGAGACTTTGAAAGACTCCGCCAGAAAAATCGGTCTTACTGATTTTGGTGTGCAGGTGATTAAACGGATGAATGAGTTGGGTGTGATGGTTGATGTGAGTCACCTGGGTGAGCAGTCATTCTGGGATATTATAAAAATTTCAACCAAGCCAATCATTGCATCGCATAGTTGTGTATGGAATCTTTGTCCGCACAGAAGAAATTTAAAAGATGAACAGATCAAAGCCATTGCAAAAAACGGTGGTGTGATTTTTTTAAACTTCTATGCAGGGTTTATTGACAGCACGTATGAAAAAAAGATTGCTGCGTTTCTTAAATTGCATCAGGCAGAAGTTGATTCTTTGATACAAAAGGGTAATCAGAAAGATTATGCAGGAATGATGATTGCTGAAAAATATAAAGCTGAGGTAATTAAACTCCGGCCGCCACTTTCTCTTTTGCTTGATCATCTCGATTATATTGTAAGCCTTGTTGGTGTAGATCATGTAGGTATGGGAAGTGATTTTGATGGTATTGAATCACCACCGCTTGAGTTAAATGGTGTGGAAGATTATCCACTGGTTACAAAAGCATTGCTTGAAAGGGGATACAGTAAAAAAGATATTCGCAAGATTCTAGGCGGAAATTTTATACGGGTGTTTGAAGCCAATTCAATTAAATAAACAAAGAGATACTGAGCAAAAGAGAAGCACTGAGATTTTATTCTTCGCTGTGTAACTCCAATCCTCATCTCCTTTGTGTTAAAAACCAACTGCATGAGAAAAATTTTTCTGCTACTCGTAATTGCTGCAACAAACTGCAATGCACAAACCATTGACAATTTATTATCACCTGCCTTCCCAACTAATTTAACGGCAAGTGCTGATGGAAAATCCATTGCATGGGTCTTTAATAATAAAGGCAGCCGCAATGTATTTGTTGCCGATGCAACAGGTAATAACACAAAACAAATCACCAACTATACCGGAGATGATGGTATGGACATCAGCAATATTTCATTTACATCAGACGGTAATGGAATTTTGTTTGTTCATGGCAATGCAAATAATTTAAAAGGTTATCCTGCAAACCCGGCTCAATTGCAAATCAATACACAAAGAACTCTTTGTATTGTTAATAAATATAACAGTGGCCTGACTAGAATTGGACCCGGCTATTATCCAAAAAGTTCACCTGATGGAAAAAGAATCGCCTATCTCAATGCTGGGCAGGTTTGGGTTGTAAATGCAGGTGTTTTAAAGCCAGAACAATTATTCAATGCAAGAGGTGCACAAAGCTCACTCCGCTGGAGCCCTGATGGAACAAAACTGGTTTTTGTAAGTGATCGTGGCGATCATTCTTTTGTTGGTATTTATAATACTTCCAGCAAACAAATTTCTTTTCCTGATCCTTCGGCTGATGTTGACAGTGACCCAGTTTGGAGTGCTGATGGAAAATGGATCGCTTATGTCCGTCGTGGAAACATCAGGGTTGATGTTCCGTTTACTGCCCGTCGTGAAGCTCATCCCTGGAGCATCCGTCTGCTGAACATAGCAACAGGAGAAGTAAATGAAATCTGGAAAGCAGATGCCGGTAAAGGTTCTGTATATGTTGATGATTTACCGGTTGCAGATAATAAATTATTATGGGCCGCCAATAATCAACTCATCTTTCCCTGGGAAAAAGACGGATGGGTTCATTTATATGCATTGGATGTTGAAAAGAAAACAATAAAGCTGTTAACTCCGGGTAATGGTGAAGTGGAGAACATTACTCTATCGTCCGATAAAAAAACAGTTTATTATACCTGTAATATCGGCGATATCAACCGTCGTCATATCTGGAAAACATCCATTACTGATGGTAAAACTGAACTCTTAACAAAAGGTGAGCAGATAGAATGGAGCCCGGTTGTAACATTTTCCGGATTTGCAATGCTTCGTTCATCAGCAACAAGACCAGCATGGCCTGCTGTTTATAATAATGGAACAGTGAGTGATATCGCTAAAGAGTTTTTTAATATAGAATTTCCGGTACAGCTTGTTACACCTCAGCAGATTTCAATCAAAGCAACAGATGGACAGGAAGCACCTGCCCAGTTATTTCTTCCACGCAACTATAAAGAAGGTGAAAAATATCCTGCGGTAATTTTTATGCATGGAGGCAGCCGCAGACAAATGTTATTAGGTTTTAATTACGGACAGTATTACAGCAATGCCTATGCGCTGCATCAGTATTTTGCATCGCAGGGTTATATGGTGATCTCTTTAAACTACCGCAGCGGCATTGGCTATGGTTTGGAATTCCGTGAAGCATTAAACTATGGCATGGGTGGCGCCAGTGAAGTAAATGATGTAATTGGCGCAGGTGAATATTTAAAAAGCAGGAAAGACGTCAGTGCCGTTGGTTTATGGGGCGGCAGCTATGGTGGTTATTTAACAGCACATGGGTTAGCAAGGCGAAGTGATCTGTTTGCTGCCGGTGTAGATATTCATGGCGTACATAACTGGAATGATGAAGAACCAACTTTTGCTCCTTGGTACGATTCAACCAAATATGCGCAGATAGGGAAATTGGGTTACGAATCATCGCCTGTTAATTATATCAATGGATGGAAAAGCCCTGTGTTATTTATTCATGGTGATGATGACCGTAATGTACCATTCAGCGAAACAGTTCATATTGTTGAACTGCTTCGCCAGCGAAATGTATATTTTGAACAGTTGGTTTTTCCTGATGAAGTGCATAGTTTTTTACTCTACCGTAACTGGGTAAGCGCATATTTGGCAACATTTAAGTTCATGGAAAAACAACTGAAGAAGAAATAGCAGATTGTATTGTATTCTTCACCCCTTCTTTCTACCTTATAAGCTGATTAACAGAACTGTCTTTAGTACCCTGTATACGTGCCGTTTGATTTGCTGTTTTTAACTAAGACAGTTCTTGAATAAAACAGCTAAATTCAGTCAATAAAATTTTCCTGCCCTATTCCAACCAAAACAACTTGTAAAACATGAGGGCAAAATCAATAAAAGGAAATTTATCAACAACAATCAAAACTGCGTTGGCTGAAAGTTTGGCTGACGGATATAAACCAACGCTGGCCTTTGTTTTCTTAAGTGCATTAGAAGATATTGATGCTGTTACCGCAATGATGAATGCCGAAGGAATTGCCTTATTTGGTGCAAGCACTTCCGAAAAATTTACCGAACAGGGTATAGAACGGGAAGGTATTGTTGTATTACTGTTGGATATGAACCCCGCTAATTTTAAAATTGTTTTAAAAGATTTCACACCGGATACTATATATAAATCCGCTTGCCAGGTTGGAGAGTCAGGCATAAACAGCTTTGATCATCCTGCTTTTATTATTTCCACGGCCGATGTACAAACTCCCGTCGAACAGGTTATCAAAGGCTTATTAGATAAAGCAGGAGATCATGTAACAGTCATCGGAGGCATGGCAGGGGAAGTTGTAAATTTTACCGGCACCGTATTTTCGAATCATGCTAAAACCAGCAGTGGCTTAATATCGCTTATTCTTGACGAGGACAAAATTGATATAAAGGGAATGGCTGTTTCCGGGTGGAAACCTGTTGGAACAGAGAAAAGTATCACCAAAAGTGAAGGGGCCTGGATCTATACCATCGACAATGAACCTGCCATGGATGTGATAAAAAAATTCCTGGGAAAAGAAATTGTGACAAGTGAAAAATCAGCAGGTTTGGTGCCTCTTAATATCAGCTTCCCATTGCAGGTTCAACGGGAATCAGGAAAAGCCATGATGCGGCCCATTTTACTTTGGAATACGGAAGATCAATCTGTAATGGTTGGCGGGCCGGTAACAGAAGGTGTACAATTTCGCTTTTCTCTTCCACCCGACCTGGAGGTTATTGATACAGTGATTGAAAGCGCCAAATCAATAAAAGAAACCATATTACCGGATGCTGATGCGATGCTGATCTTTTCCTGTATTGGCAGGCTGTCATCATTAGGGCCGATGTCGTCTTCAGAACTAGACGGACTTGCAGCTATCTGGAATAAACCAATGGCAGGTTTTTTCTCCCTGGGAGAATTTGGCAAGCTGGATGATAGTCGACCCGAATTTCATGGCACAACGGTAAGCTGGGTGGCATTAAAAGAAAAATAATCCCCGCCTGAACGAATCAGTCGGGCAGGCTTCGTCAAGCTCAGGATGAAAAAAAATCAATATGAAAGCAAAATCAATCAAAGGAAATTCAACAGACGAAATAAAAGCTGCACTCGCAGAAATTACAGCTGATGGTTATCAACCAACATTGGCCATTGTGTTTATATCCATCAAACAGGATCACAAAGCTATTTGCAAACTAATGGATGATGCAGGCATTGCTGTTTTTGGCTGTACTACCAATGGAGAGTTTATTGATGAAGTAACGGAGAAAGGTTCTGTTGCTATTCTTTTACTCGACATCAACAAGAATTACTTTCAAATTTATTTTGACGAATACCCCCAAAAGAATTACCGGGAAGTAACAAACCGCATTGCACAAAAAGCGAAAGAAATATTTACTACGCCTGCTTTTTTTATAGCCGGCAGCAATATGGAAACGGATGCAGAAGAGTTATTGTTTGGTTTTGAAGATGTGGTAGGAAAAGATGTAAACGTGTACGGAAGTATGGCCGGCGATGATTTTACCTTTGCAGATCAATTTGTTTTTACAAATCATTCTTCAAGTTCACGGGGTTTGGTTTGCATTGCATTGGATGAAGAGAAGATCATGATCAAAGGCGTTGCTACCTGTGGTTGGAGAGCAGTTGGCACAGTAAGAACAGTTACCAAAAGCGAAGGCAACCATGTTTATACAGTAGATGATACGCCAGTGTTAGACATTACAACAAAATATGGCGGACTTGAAAATGTATCGCCTGACAATGAAGGATTGTTATTGGAGATAGCTGCCAATTTTCCACTACAGTTACAACGTGAAAAAGGAGATCCTGTTATGCGGCCGGGTTTGGTGATCGATTGGAACGACCGTTCATTTTATTGCAGCGGCTCTGTGCCTCAAGGATCAAAAGTTCGTTTCTCTCTTCCACCCGATTTTGATGTGATGGACAAAGTAATTAAAGGTGTTGAAAACCTGAAAGCTACACAAATGCCTGACGCAGATGCATTGGTCGTTTTTAGTTGTGCCGGAAGAATTCTTTCGTTAGGTCCACTTATGACCCAGGAAATTGAAGGCATCAAAAATGTGTGGAATGTACCGATGCTGGGAATGTTTTCCAATGCAGAACTGGCAAGGGCTACGGGCGGAAACCTTGAAATGCACAACCTCACGACCTGTTGTGTGGCATTAAAAGAAAAATAATGTAACCAACTAAAACAAAAACAATGATCAAACTAACTGTATTGTACGGACACCCAACAGAGGTTTCAGCTTTTGAAGCGTATTATACCAACACACATTTACCGCTGGCAGCAAACAAAGTTGAGTACACGAAATTCATCAGTGCTCCGGATGGTTCGCAGGCGGAGTAAAATTATTAGCAGGTGCCGTATAAAAATTAAAACAATAGTAAACACAACAGCATGATCGCAAAAACAATCAAAGGAAGTTCTGCCGAAGATATTCAATTGGCGCTGTCAGAAAGTTTAGCCGATGGATATAAGCCAACACTTGCCATTGTTTTTATTTCAGTAAAGCAGGACAGCGAGGCTGTCTGTCGCTTACTGCATGATGAAGGGATTCAGATTTTTGGATCCACCACATCCGGTGAATTTATCGGCACCGAAATTTCCGAAGGCGGTATTGTGATCATGTTGCTGGATATGAATCCTGCTTATTTCAAAGTATTGTTTTTCGAAACCGGCGACAGTTCAGCTTTTGAAACTTCAAAACAATTAGGTGCCGAAGGAAAAAACGTTTTTTCCGATCCTGCATTCATCATTGCATCGGGCTGGTTGCATACCGATGGAGAACAGATTGTAAAAGGTATTGAAGAAGGATTTGGTTCCGAAGTAACGGTGTTTGGTGGTATGGCGGGTGATGATCTTGCATTGAGAGAACCGGTAGTTTTTACACATGGCAAACATAGTACTACCGGAGTTGTAGCAATCATTATTGATGAAGATAAAATTGATATTAAAGGAATTGCCACATGTGGATGGAAACCAATTGGCATTACGAAAACCGTTACAAAAAGTACGGGCAATATTGTTTACACAATTGATGACCAGCCAGCGTTGGACCTTGTGATAAAATATCTTGGATTGAACTTAGATAATGAAATCAGCGAAAACATGGTGGTTAATCTGGGTGCTTATTATCCGTTGCAATTAGAAAGAGAAAATGCACCACCTGTAATGCGTACTACAATGCTTGGTAATAAAGAAGACCATTCATTGATTTGTGCAGGCACTGTACCTCAGGGAGCAAAAGTTCGTTTTTCATTACCTCCCGATTTTGATGTGATCGATACAGTGGTAGAAGAATGCACCGATCTTAAAAATGAACAACAAAACGAAGCAGATGCAATGATCATGTTTTCCTGCATTAGCCGTTATTTATCATTTGGTGTAATGACCAGTGAAGAAATTGAACGGGTACAACAAGTATGGAATGTTCCTTTAATTGGTTTTTTTAGTTATGGTGAATTTGGTAAATCGAAGAAAGGCAAGCACGAATTTCATAATAATACCTGTTGTGTGGTTGTATTAAAAGAAAAATAAAAATGAATCAGCATTTACAAAACATATTGAGTTTAATTCAACAGAACGAAGATTTAACTGTCGAACAAAAAGCTGCTATTACAAAATCATTGAAAGATGCAGACAAGGAATTGGAGATAACCGCTTTCAAACTCGATCGTACCGAAAAAGTAAAACGTACCACTGCTATTTTACTGGAAGAAACCATTGAAGAACTTGAACAAAAAAGAAAAGCAGTTGAAGCACAGAACAAGGAATTGGAAATTGAAACAGCATTGGAGAGGGTGAGGACTGTAGCGATGAGTATGATGAAACCGGATGATCTGCTCGAGATCAGCAAAATACAGTTCAATGAACTTAAGCAATTAGGTTTTGCTGAAATAAGGAATGCCCTCATTGGCATTTTTCACGATGATCAAAACTTCTTTAGTGATTATGACTATTCTGATTTTAGCGGGGGGGCTATTGCTAAAATACCATATCATAAAAACAAGGTTGTTGATGATGCTGTTAACAGAATGAAAAGCAGTACTGATGCATTTACGGAATTTGTTGTTGAAGGAAAAGAACTGGAAGAATGGAAAGCATTCAGAAAACAGAATGGGGAATACGATGATGCCAGGCTCGCAAATGCTGACTCCCTGTACTATTATTTTTACTCCATTGAATCAGGCAATATCGGTATTTCCACTTTTAAAAAAATAAGTGAAGAACAATTAAATATCCTCAGGCGTTTCAGGAATGTATTTGACCTGGCCTATAAAAGATATGTTGATATCAGCAAAGCAGAAGCGCAGGCAAGAGAAGCACAGATTGAACTGTCGCTCGAAAGAGTGCGGGCAAGGGCAATGGCTATGCAGCATTCCGATGAACTTGCCGAACTGGTTTCTGTAGTGTTTAAAGAATTGACGCATCTTGATTTTGTTTTGACCAGTTGTATCCTCTGGATCGATAATCCTGAACTCGTTACAGACGCACTCTGGATGGCCAGCTCAGAAATGAACAAACCTCCCCGGCCCTATTTTATAAAGCCCTTCCATCATTCATTTTTCAAATCCATCATTCATGCATGGAAAGAAAAAGACCCCAAATGGGTGTATACTTTAGCTGGAGATGAAAAGAACAGCTTCCAGGAATCATTTTTTAATGAGATACCCGACCTGCCCGATGCTTTTAAAAATGCGCTGTCTATTCCCGAGCAGGTTGTCTTCTCTGCCTCGTTCAACAATTTTGGCGCATTGGAAATTGTAGGAACAGAACCATTGCCTGATGAAAAGTTTGAAATCCTCCACCGCTTCGGCAGAGTGTTTGACCTGAGCTATACCCGTTTTAATGATCTGCAAAAAGCAGAAGCACAGGCAAGGGAAGCACAGATAGAAGCAGCATTGGAAAGAGTTCGTTCCAGAAGTATGGGGATGCAAAAAAGTGAAGAGCTTAAAGAAGTAATAAGAATTGTTTACCAACAACTCACTCACTTAAAAATTAATCTCGACCACGCAGGTTTTGTTGTTGACTATTCGCTGGGAGGCGATTGGCATTTTTGGATCGCTGACGAACAGGACATTCCATCTAAAATAACGCACCCATATTTTGAGTCTGTTTGGGCAAAGCAATTTAATGAAGCAAAAGAAAAGGGTGCTGATTTCTTTGCCACCCATTTAAATTTTGAAGAAAAGAATAAATTTTACAAGGAGTTTTTATCCTTTGTTACCGGGTTACCGGAAGCATCAAAAGATTTTTATTTAAGCTGTCCCGGGCTTGCAGCATCAACTGTATTGTTAGAAAATGTTGGACTGTACATCGAAAATTTTTCAGGTACGCTTTATACAGATGAAGAGAATACTACACTGATGCGGTTTGGAAAAGTATTTCAACAAACCTATACCCGTTTCCTCGATTTACAAAAAGCAGAAGCACAGGCAAGGGAAGCACAAATTGAAGCAGCTCTGGAAAGAGTGAGAGCCAAATCCATGTCCATGCAACGAAGTAATGAGCTGCAGGATGCGGCCATGCTGCTGGCCCAACAGGTAAAGACATTGGGTGTACCATCCTTTGCATGCGGCTTTAATATTTGGGACGATGACATGAAAGAGGCTACTGCATGGATGGCTGGAGAAGACCGCTTACAGCCAGCTTTTAAAACCTCCAGTTCAGAAGATGCGTTTCTTCGTATCCATGAATCAGCACAAAAAGGGGAACAATTATTTGTAGCAGAACAAAGAGGTGAGGAATTGGAAGCCCATTACAGGTATATGGCTACCATTCCGGAATTTAAAGCAGTAATGGATAAAATGGCGGAGGCTGGTCTTTCTGTTCCGGCATTTCAAATAATCCATTGTGCTTTCTTTTCTCAGGGCTACCTGATGTTCATTTCTTTTGATCCTGTTCCTGAAGCACATGATATTTTCAAACGTTTTGCAAAAGTATTTGAACAGACCTATACCCGTTTTCTTGATTTGCAAAAGGCCGAGGCACAGGCAAGGGAGGCCAAAATCGAAGCTGCTCTCGAAAAGGCAAGGGCACGAACTATGGGTATGCAATCAAGCGATGAGTTGCCTGATGTGGCCAACGTATTATTTTTAGAAATACAGGCATTGGGTATTCCCGCATGGAGCTGTGGATATAATATTCTTGCCGAAGACAAAACCTCAGCTACCTGTTGGATGAGCAGTGAAGGAACGCTGCAACTGCCATTTAAGCTTCGCTTATTTGGTGAGGCTTCTTTCGCTGAAATGGGAGATTTTATTCGCAGTGAACAAACAATGCTGGTACAGGAACTTGGTGATAAAGCATTAGAAGAACACTATGCGTATATGAAATCCTTTCCCGATTTGAAACCTACGTTTGATCAAATCGATGAGCTGGGTCTTTCACTACCCACTTACCAGATCAATCATCTCTGCAAATTCACACAAGGGTTTCTGCTGTTTATCACTTATGAAAAAGTTCCTGACTCTCATGATATTTTCAAACGTTTCACAAAAGTGTTTGAGCAAACCTATACCCGTTTTCTCGATTTGCAAAAAGCAGAAGCACAGGCAAGAGAAGCACAGATTGAAGCAGCATTAGAAAGAGTAAGAAGCAGAAGTATGGCCATGCACAAAAGCGATGAGTTACTTGAAGCCGGAGAAATCATTTTTGTAGAAATGCAAAAGCTGGGAATTGAAAGCTTAACCGCCGGTTATGTTTTAATAGATAAGGAAGAAAAAAATGGGTTGAATTACACACCTCATCCGGGCACAAAAAAAATAATGCCGGTGCCTGTTATCATTCCGCATAATGAAACCAGTCATATGCAACAGGTGGTTGAAAACTGGAAGAAAGGCAATCCTTTTTTTATGGTTGAGATGGATGAAGACGAAACCATCAAACACCAGACTTTTATTGCAGAACGCAGTACTAATTTTCCGCTAACTGCAGCACAACTGATTGCCATTTCGCCGGCGAGATTGTTTCTGCATAATTTCTTTTTTAAAGAAGGATATATATTGATAGTAGGCGGTACAAAATTATCTGCAGAACAAATAGATATTATGTTACGCTTTGCGAAAGTGTTTCAACAAACCTATACCCGCTTTCTCGATTTAAAAAAAGCAGAAGCACAGGCAAAAGAAGCTCAAATAGAAACCGCATTAGAGAAAGTGAGAAGCCGCACACTCGCCATGCAAAAAAGCGATGAACTGGCTGAAACGGCAGCAGTTTTGTTTCAGCAGTTAATTGCACTTGGCATTGAACCCAATCGCTTATACATCGCCATTGTAAAAGATGAAAATGGAGAATCTGAATTTTGGATAACAGAAGAAGACGGAACGAAGATAAGTACAGCATTTGCTGCCAACCTGAATCAAAACATTTCGTTTGCTAAAATGTATGACGGGTGGAAGCAGCAGCAAAAATCGCTTGTGATAGATATGCAGGGCGAAGAATTACAAAATTACTTCCGCCACCTCAGCAGTTTGGGTGTGCCATTCAAAGGCGGACTGGAACAAAAAAGAAGGGTGCAGGATATTGCTTATTTCAGCAAGGGTTTTATTGGTATTGCTTCACCGGAAGAACAACCACGGGAAACCTTGCAGTTACTGGAACGTTTTGCGGCTGTATTCAACCTCACCTTTACACGCTTTAATGATTTAAAGGTTGCAGAAGCACATGCGCTGCAGGCAGAACAGGATCTGGTGGCCATTAAGGAAGCAAAGCAAAAAGCAGAGGAAGCATTATCAGAATTGCAGTCCACACAAAAGCAATTAATACAATCTGAAAAAATGGCAAGCCTTGGAGAACTCACTGCAGGCATTGCACATGAAATTCAAAACCCGTTAAACTTCGTCAACAACTTCAGCGAAGTAAGCAGAGAGTTGCTGGATGAAATGAGAGAAGCCATAGAAAAAGGCGATACAGAAGAGGCAAAAGAAATCATGAATGATGTGATTCAGAATTTAGAAAAAATAAATCATCATGGTAAACGGGCCGATGGTATTGTAAAAGGCATGTTACAGCACAGCCGCAGCAGCAGCAGTGCAAAAGAACCAACAGATATTAATGCACTGGCAGATGAATACTTACGTCTTGCATATCATGGCCTTCGTGCAAAAGATAAAACGTTCAACGCAACATTGAAAACTGATTTTGATGAAACGATTGGTAACATCAATATTATTCCGCAGGATATTGGAAGAGTGATTCTCAATCTAATTACCAATGCGTTCTACGTAGTGGCAGAAAAGAAAAAGGAAAATATTGAAGGATACGAACCAACTGTTTCTGTAAGTACAAAAAAAGAGGGTAACAATATTCTGATTAGTGTAAAAGACAATGGTAATGGCATCCCGCCAAAAGTATTGGACAAGATTTTCCAACCCTTCTTCACTACCAAACCAACTGGCCAAGGTACAGGATTAGGATTGAGTTTGAGTTATGACATTGTGAAAGCACATGGAGGTGAACTAAAAGTGGAAACGACAGAAGGAGAAGGAACTGTGTTTATTATTCAATTACCTGCAAATTAATACGAAAGAATGAGCGCTTTTTTAAAAATATTTTTATTCCTGTTATTGCCTGTTTTGGCTGATTCACAATCAAACAAGATTGATAGTTTAAGAACTGCTTTTAATAATGCACCTGAAGGCCCCTTACGGTTTAAGGCGGCCAGTAACGTTTATTTCTATTACCAGGAATTAAACAGGGACTCAGCTCTCTTTTATACTGAACAGCAATTATTACTTGCAAGGCACAAAAAAAATATCATTGGTGAAGGAGTTGCTCTGGTTAATAAAAGTTATCAATTGATGGGGTTAGGAAAATATGCCGATGCACTTCAAGGCCTGCAAAAGGCTTTTGCCATTGCAGAAGATGCAGCAAACGAAAAACAAGAGCAATGGGATTATTTTCTTACACCTTTCCAGGGCAACAGCAGGTTATTATTACTTGCTTATGCACATCATATATATGCTCTCCTGATGCTTAATACAGAAAATCTGGAACAACAGATCTATCATTTCAGGATTGCAGGAAAGATCGGTAAAGAGATCAATTATGCCCCCCGTGTTCAGCTTGCCAATTTAAATCTTGGACAAAGCTATTTGGATTTAAACAAGCCAGATTCTGCTCTTTATTATGAAAAAGAAGCAGAATCGATCGCAATGAATACTGATCCCGAAACCAACCCATTGGCCAAAGCATATTTGGGTACTGTACAAATGCATTTGGGAGATATTTACAAAGCACTGGAAAATAAATCCGCTTCATTAGCTTATTATTACAAAAGCCTGGAAACTTCAACCAGGAATAATAACCGTGCTGCAGTAAGCAGGGTTTGTTTACGGCTCAGTCAATATCATCTTGACAAAGGAAATAAAGACTCAGCATTATATTATTCGCTCAAGAACCTGGAGATATTAAAAACCTTGGGGCAGGTAACAGGTAAAGAAACGAATCTTGGTGTTGGTTATGAAAACGTTTACCTGAGTTATAAACTGAATAACCATTTTGACAGCGCTTTCAAATACATGGAACTTGCACTCAATTCCAAAGACAGTTTAACTAAAATCAGGATCAGGAACCTGGCAGAATTTCAAAGTCTTACTTACAATGAACAGCTACGTTTGCAAAACCTGGAAAAAGAAAAAGTGCTTTACCAAACCAGGTTGAGAACGTATGCATTGCTGGGCGGGCTGGCTGTATTTTTATTGATCGCCGTAATCCTTTACCGCAACAACCGGCAAAAGCAAAAAGCCAATACAATTTTAGAAACAACGCTTACCAATTTAAAATCCACACAATCACAGCTCATCCAATCCGAAAAAATGGCCAGCCTTGGAGAACTCACTGCAGGCATTGCACATGAAATTCAAAACCCGTTGAACTTCGTTAATAATTTTAGTGAGGTAAGCAACGAACTGATCGATGAAATGATGGAAGAAGTAGCTAAAGGAAATTATGAGGAAGTAAAAGCAATTGCAAATGATGTTAAACAGAATTTAGAAAAAATAAATCATCATGGTAAACGGGCCGATGGTATTGTAAAAGGCATGTTACAGCACAGCCGTAGCAGCAACGGTTCAAAAGAACCAACAGATATCAATGCGTTGGCAGATGAATATCTTCGTCTTGCATATCATGGCCTTCGTGCAAAAGATAAAAGTTTTAATGCTACACTAAAAACTGAATTTGATGAAAGCATTGGCAACATCAATATTATTCCGCAGGATATTGGAAGAGTAATTTTGAATTTAATTACGAATGCTTTTTACGTAGTCAATGAAAAATCAAACCAAAACATTGTCGGATACGAACCAACCGTTAAGGTCAGCACCAAGAAAGAAGGCAACAAAGTTTTAATTTCTGTGAAAGACAATGGCAACGGTATTCCTCAAAAAATACTGGATAAAATATTTCAACCTTTCTTCACCACCAAGCCAACAGGCCAGGGAACAGGTCTGGGTTTATCATTGAGTTATGATATTGTAAAAGCACACGGCGGAGAGTTAAAAGTTGAAACGAAAAAGGGCGAAGGAAGTGATTTTGTTATTCAATTACCGGTTTAAAAATGAAAATGAAAAAATATTACATCTTAACATTTATCATATTAGTCACTTTCGAAATTGGGTACAGTCAGAGTATTGATACTATTTCAGTTTTACATCATAAGCTTGCTACTTCAAAAGATGATACCAGTAAAGTTCTTGCTCAACTGGCAATTTGTTATGAGTATCGTTTAGGGAATTCAGATTCGTCGTTATACTATGGAAAAAAAGCCCTTACCCTGTCAAAAAAAATAAAATTTCCAAAGGGCGAAATATTGGCTCTGGGATTTTTGGCTATTACCTCACACCAGGTAGGTAATTTACCCCAGGCGCTGGAAATGGGGTTCGAATCGTTAAGGGTAGCCGAAGCAAATAATAATTTAGCGTATTTAACGGGTGCTGCTCTTAATGCTGTCGGTGAAGCTTATACCATATTAAAAGACTACCCTAAAGCACTGCATTATCTGCGTTTGCAAAAAGCAAATGCTGAAAGACGGCAAAACAGCGAAGGGATGGCTTATTCAGCTTTTAATATCGGTTTAGCATATTATGAAATGAATCAGTTAGATTCTGCTTTTTATTATGAACAAATAGCGATAAAACATTTCCGGGGTATGGGCCGGGAAGAACCTCTTGTGTATAGAATATTAGGAGACATTCAGATCAAAAGGAACAACCCTGTTGAGGCTTTAGTAAACTATAGAGAAAGCCTGGAGATTTCACTTAAGAATAATGAACGCAGGGCTTTATCGGCTGCGTATAATAAAATTGCATCGTTTTATAAAAATATTCAACTAACAGATTCGGCCATTTATTATGCAAAAAAGGGGTTGGAAGTATCGGAGTCTATCTCTCAAAAAAAGAACCTGATGGAAGCCGCTTCTTTACTATCTGAATTATATGAACCAACGAATACAAAAGAATCACTCCGTTATCTCAAAATAGCTGACGCCTACAAAGACAGCTTGTTTGGTACAGGAAGTTTACAATCGGTGCAAACATTGGTTGCTCATGAAGAGGAACGCCAGAAAGAAATTGAAAGTACTAAAGCGGCTTATCAAAACAAATTAAAGCAATATGTATTGACGGCAGGATTAGTAATACTGGTACTTGTTGCGTTTTTTCTTTTTCGTAATAATCGAAAAGAAAGAAAAGCCAAAAAGCAACTACAGGATAAAAACACAGTAATCGAACAAACGCTGAACGATCTTAAATCTACTCAATCCCAACTCATCCAATCAGAGAAAATGGCCAGCCTTGGAGAGCTTACTGCAGGCATTGCACATGAAATTCAAAACCCTTTGAATTTCGTGAATAATTTTTCAGAAGTAAATAAAGAATTGGTGGTTGAAATGAAGGATGAAATGGATAAAGGAAATCTGGCTGCTGCAAAAGAAATAGCCAATGATGTTATTGCTAACGAAGAAAAAATAAATCATCACGGCAAAAGAGCCGATGCCATCGTAAAAGGAATGTTGCAACACAGCAGTAGCGGCAGTGGTAAAAAAGAACTAACAAATATTAACGCTTTGGCAGATGAATATTTACGATTAGCCTATCATGGTTTGCGGGCAAAAGACAAATCGTTTAATGCAACGATGAAAACAGATTTTGATGAAACAATTGGTAACATCAATATCATTCCGCAGGATATTGGAAGAGTAATTTTGAATTTAATTACGAATGCTTTTTATGCAGCATCCCTGCCCTCCAAAGGAGGGTTCTCAGACTCTGACAAAAGTTATAACCCGTCTGTTTGGGTGAGCACAAAAAAAGTTGGCAATCAGGTTTTAATTTCTGTTCGGGATAATGGTCCGGGTATTCCTCAAAAAATATTGGATAAAATTTTTCAACCCTTCTTCACTACCAAACCAACAGGCCAGGGAACAGGTTTGGGTTTATCCTTGAGTTATGATATTGTAAAAGCACATGGAGGCGAAATAAAAGTAAATACTAAAGAAAATGAAGGAACAGAATTTACAATCACTTTACCGGCATAGACATGAAGGGGCCCCGATAGCTATCGGGATGAAAGTGGAAACGAAACATTTGGAAAGCTTACCTGCCATCGCTCAAGCTTCGGAAGGAAGTGAATTTAGTATTGAGCTTAGGTCTGTTTAGAGTTATTAAAGAATGTTTGCTATCTTATATCAGTAATTAATTGATTCATGAAAAAACGATGGTTTTTATTTTTTTGCCTGGGTTTCTTTGTAACAACACAGGCGCAATATAAGGTTCGGTTTGTGCTGCAGGAGAATACAGCTATTCATCATGACAGTATGTATGTTACGGGTACTTTCAGTAACTGGGATTCCACATCCAATAAGAACTATCTGCTGCAGCCTTATGGGAAAAATAAAAAATCAATCGTCCTAAATGTACCTGCGGGTATCCTCCGTTATAAATTTCACCGGGGAAGCTGGTTTACCGTAGAAAAGCTATACAACGCTGATGAAGTACCCGATCGTATTGTAACCATCAGCAGGGATACTTCATTTACTGATACAGTGGTTTGCTGGCGTGATGAAGTGCTTACCGATAAAAAGTTTGCTCTTACATCAGAACAGGCAGACAGTAACAAAGTAAGTATTATGGCTGCTATAGCCAATGTATATGCATTCTATCCGGAATTTTATAATGCCGATTCAGCATTCAATTATGCACAGGAAGCATTACGCATTCAGGAAAAAATGAAAGCAAAGGCCGACAACAAACGCCAGAGCCAAAGCAGTTTCAATTATCAATTAATGGGCCTGCAGGAAGTTATTGCATCGCTTTTGCATTCGCTGGGTAATTTTTCAAAATCGCTGGAATTGCGCTTCGAAAATTTAAAACTGGCAGAAAAGGAAAAAATCGATTGGCGAATAATCGAAACAATCAGCAAAATCACATTCGATTATTCTTCCATGAAAGATTACGGGAATGTATTACTCTATGGAAAACGGATAGACTCCATTGCAAAAAAAATGAATAAAAATGATCCGGGATACGCATGGGCCACCTGGACCGCAAATTATACTGTAGCAGATGGTTATAATAAACTTAACAGACCGGACTCTGCCTTGTTTTATGCCAGAAAAATGAAAGCAGTTCAAATAAATAACGTCTGGAATGGATTTATTATCCAAGGAAACCAGTTGCTTGCTGATATTTATTCTGCCAATGGAAATATTGATTCGGCATTTTCCTATTACCGTAAAACAATACAGGTTGCTTCAGCAGATAGAGCAGCACAGGCCATTGCAAATATACAGGCAGGTATGGCCAGGTTGTTTCAGAAAACAGGTCAGTTAGATTCTGCCTTGTTTTATGCACGTCAGGCATTGATTTTTTTCCAAACGAATAAGGCTGAAGTACAGGCATGGGGTGAAAATAACGACAGTCATGTTGCAGAGATCAGTCCTATGCTTGCTGAATTATATAAAGAAAAAGGCCAGCTGGATAGTGCATATAAATACCTGCGTTTGTCCGTTACTATAAAAGACAGTCTTTACAATAGCGATAAAGTAAGACAATTTCAAACACTTGGTTTCAATGAGTCAGTCCGCCGCCAGCAGGTAGAGCAGCAACGTAAAGATGCACAACAGCAATATGAAACCAAAATAAAAATGTATGGACTCATCAGCATCATAACAGGGTTTGTAATACTGGCTGTTGTCTTGTACAGAAACAACAAACAAAAACAAAACGCAAATACAGTACTGCAATTACAAAAGCAGGAAATAGAAACAACTCTGGGAGAATTAAAGGAAACACAAAAGCAGTTAATCCAGTCTGAAAAAATGGCTTCGCTTGGTGAACTTACTGCCGGCATTGCACATGAAATACAGAACCCGTTAAACTTTATCAATAATTTTTCTGAAGTGAATACAGAACTGATTGCTGAAATGAAAGAGGAAATAGAGAAAGGAAATATGGAAGAAGTAAAAGCACTCGCCAATGATATTTCAGACAATGAACAAAAAATAACCCATCATGGAAAAAGAGCCGATGGTATTGTAAAAGGAATGCTGCAGCACAGCCGTACCGGAAACAGGCAAAAGGAACCGACTAATATTAATACACTCGCTGATGAATATTTACGGTTAGCCTATCATGGATTACGGGCAAAGGATAAATCATTTAATGCAACCATGAAAACCGATTTTGACGAATCAATTGGAATGGTCAATATTATTACACAGGATATCGGACGGGTGATTCTGAATTTAATTACTAATGCTTTTTATGCAGTAACAGAAAAGAAAAAACAGCTGGGCGATGGCTACGAACCGACTGTTTCAGTAAGTACAAAAAAGATAAAAGATAAATCCGATATCTACCGGATCGAAGTAACAGTAAGGGACAATGGAAACGGCGTTCCGCAAAAAGTATTGGATAAAATTTTTCAGCCCTTCTTCACCACCAAACCAACAGGTGAAGGAACAGGGCTGGGGTTATCATTAAGCTATGATATTATTAAGGCGCATGGTGGTGAGATAAAAGTGAATACAAAAGAAAACGAAGGAACAGAGTTTATAATCAGTTTACCGGCATAAACATAGTGGGTGCTGTCCCGATAGCTACCGGGATGAAAGTAGAACCCAAAGAAAATGAATTTGCAGAGTTTATTATTATTTTACCTCAATAAATAGCCAAATGAAGATTTTAGTAGTAGATGATGAAAAAGATGTACAGGTACTTTTTGAACAACGCTTCAGAAAAGAAATCAAAAACGGTGAAATAAATTTTGTGTTTGCTTTCTCCGGTGAAGAGGCATTGGTTTATCTCAACAGGCATGAACATGAAGCTGTGTTAATTTTGTCCGACATCAATATGCCTGGAATGAGCGGACTGGAATTGCTGGAGCATATCAAACAGAAATATCATAAACCACCTCCCCTTGTAATGATGATTACAGCGTATGGAGATGCTGAAAATTTTAAAATTGCCAACGAATTAGGTGCAGATGATTTTTTAACCAAGCCGGTTGATTTCACCGCATTAAAAGAAAAACTTAAACAAATCAATTGATGACAAAAATTTTGGTAGCCGATGATGAAGCAGATCTGGAAGTGCTCATCCGGCAAAAATTTCGCCAGAAGATCAGGGATCAGCAATATGAATTTGTGTTTGCCATCAATGGTAATGATGCACTGGCTAAAATGCTGCAGCATCCGGATGTGGATATTGTATTAAGCGATATCAACATGCCCGAGATGGATGGCTTAACCTTACTCACAAAACTTGGCGAAGCTTCTCCCATGGTAAAAGCAGTGATGGTATCTGCGTATGGTGATATGGATAATATTCGAACAGCTATGAACAGGGGTGCTTTTGATTTTTTAACCAAGCCTGTAAATTTTGATGACCTTGAAAAAACAATGGAAAAAACGATTCAGCATGTAAAGCTGATGAGGGAAACACTCAAAGCCATTAAAGAGAACAATATTTTAAAAATGTATGTGGATGAGAACGTGCTGAGCTTTATGGGCAGCCGTGAATTTGAAACGTCGCTAATGCAGAATGAAACAGTAGAAGCATCTGTTGCATTTATCGACATCTGCAGCTTTACTTCCATCAGTGAAAATGAAGGTCCCGATACCGTTGTAAAATTATTGAACAGCTACTTTGATGTCATGGTGAAAGAAATTATCGCACAGGGAGGTTATATCGATAAGTTTATCGGTGATGCAATTATGGCTGTTTTCCGTGGCAATTATCATTTAGACAGGGCGATCGATGCCTGTCTTGCAGTAAGATCACAAATTGACAAATTACCCTCTGTATCAGGAAGCATTTCTTTTACTCCGAAAGTTTCCATTGGAATAAATTCAGGCGAAATGATTTCGGGGAATACTGGTTCAGTTACACTCCGCCGTTTGGATTATACCGTTATTGGCGATACAGTAAATACAGCTCAGCGTTTACAATCTGTTGCCGGGCCTGGTCAAATCATCATTAACGAATCTGCCTATGAAAAAGTAAAAACATCCTTCAACTGCCGGAAGGTGGGCGATGTATCGCTGAAAAATAAAATTCAACCGGTTGTCGTTTTTGAAGTGCTGGATTAAATATGACAATATTATTTGCTTAACATTTCTTCCGTGCCCGTCCAGTTTTCAGGAACTCCATTCCTGTTATACTTTAATGCATTTTCAATAAAGAAATTTACTGTGCGGTCATCAGGATCGGTTGCTAAAATTGTTTCGAATATCTGTATGGCAAGTTCGAACTGCTGTTCAAGGTAGCAATTCATCCCTTCACTGAAACGGGGCAGGTTCCGAATCTTTTTTTGCAGGTCATCGGCACAATAGCCATTCATACATTCAACAATACTGAGTAACTTATTTTTCCCCTTTAATTGTACTTTACCTAAATGTCTTAAATGATAGTTACCAGGATCACTGATCTGGCGAAGTGTTTCACCGCTCAATAAAAGAGGAGATCTGTAATATTTGGTAAGACTTTCAATTCTTGCTGCAGTATTCACCGTATCTGAAATGGTAGCAGCATCTAACCGGTTTTCATCTCCCGTAATACCCATTATTAATGGACCCGTATGCATACCAATCCCGGCTTTTATTATTGGTAATCCTACGAGTTGCCGTTCTTTATTCAATTCGTGCACTGCCTGCTGCATTCCTATTGCTGCATTCAACGCATCATCCGGATGACGGGGGAAAATTGCCATAATAGAATCGCCCAGGTATTGATTGATGAATCCGTGCTGCGCTCTGATTATGGGTCCGAGACGTTCATTGAAAGAAGATACAAAACGAAAATTTTCATCGGGTGTCATTTGTTCCGACAGTGAAGTAAAATCACGGATATCAGTAAATAATACCGTTACAATTTTTTCTGCCTGGTCGCCAAGTTTTACATCAGTTAATGCTTCTTTTCCCAATAAGCGGATGAATTCATTGGGCACAAATTTTTTGGTGACTTCATGAATACGCAGAATTGCTTCTTCTCTTTCCCTTACCTCCCGGATATTTTTTTCATACAGCATAGCACTTTCAATAGCTGTGGAAGATTGCAGCGCCAATGTAACAAGTAATTTAAGATGTGCTGCAGAATACTGCTCCACATCTTTACCCGCAAGAATAATGGCACCCAAAATGCGATGCTTTACTTTCATGGCCGCATAAATAACTGACTGTACTTCATTTTCAATAATTCCCTTTTCTTTCAGAACAGATAAATCACTCATGATTTCAGAGTGACCGTTCATTCCTATTCTAAGCAGTGTTCCGCTATTGGCAAGCAGAAGCTCATCATTGAAAAGGGGTTCACCGGCTGTTGCAGGAATTTGTAACTGTTTGCTTTCTTCATCCCACAATACAAGTACGCCACTGTGTGTAGGTATAGAATGAATGGCCTGTTCCAATGTAAGCCGGGCAATAACATCGGGGTCAATTGTTTCAGTAAGTTTTTCTGAAAAATTATAAATCACATTCAGCTCCTGGTATAAATTCAACACTTCTGTTCCCATCTTCTTTTTCTCTGCTTCCTTCTGTAGCATTAAAGAAAAAAGACTGGCAATGATTGCAACATCATCTGTTCCTTTTATATAGCCGGCAATTTCATTCTCCAGTGAAACAGGATAGATATTCTGTTCGCCGGTTAATGGACTTCCGAATAAAACATTATGCTGAGCATCTTCAACAACGAAATGCGTTTTTGTTATTGCAGCCCATTGTTGAAGCCAAGCTGTGGTTTCACTTCTTTTACCCAGTAATGATTTTAACGTTGGTTGAGCCATGCAATTAAATGTATTGATGATTTTCCAGGTTGCTTTTTTCAGGTGTTGGAGAAAGATTAATGATCAGGTAATTCCAAGAACTTCTTTTGCTTTACCCAGTAAAACTTCAGGGTCAAAGGGTTTTGTCATATACACATCTGCGCCAACATCAAGTCCTTTTTGCCGGTCTGTTTCCTGTCCTTTAGCAGTAAGTAATACAATAAAAACCTTATCCATTCCCAGTTCTTTTTTTATGCGGCGGCATACTTCCATGCCATTCATTTTAGGCATCATTACATCCAGGAATACCAGCTGGGGATTTTCTTTTTGAATAATTTCCAGGGCTATTTCGCCATTCTCTGCTGTTAAGAATTCCACACCTTCATCTTCCAGCTCTTCCAGTGTTTGTTCAATCAGCATCCGAATATGTGCTTCATCATCTACAATTAAAATCTTTTGTTCCATTTTTTTTGAATTGTTCCTTGTTAGAAAATGAGGTGGTTATTTTTTTATTGATAAACAACGAATAAAACATTTTCCAGTCCTTTCTCAAACCGTAATGTCTGTACAATATCCTGTTTACCGGAAAGAGCTGAGTTAATGATAATAATGTCGGGTTGATTGGCAATTGCTTTTTCCACCAGTTCTTTTTCGATTGATTCGGTTACTTCATATCCTTTTGTAGTCAGTACTTCTGTTAATGTTTTTACTGCCCCTGCATCCTGATCAACAATCATTACTTTCTTTTTCGATTTTCCCTGCTCCAGCAAACTGCCGATTTCATTAAACAAAATACCGGTATCAATCGGTTTGGTTAAGTACCTGTCAACACCAATCCTGAAACCTCTTGCTTTATCCTGCACAACAGATAAGACAATAATCGGTATCTCCATTGTTTGCGGATCATTTTTTAAAACAGCCGCAACATCAAAGCCATTCATTTCAGGCATCATGATATCCAGGATGATCAGGTCGGGACGGTTAGCTCTTACCTTTTCCAATGCTTCTTTTCCATTGCGGGCTTCTTCAATAGAATAACCGGCATCTCCCAACTCCTGGTGCAACAACGAGCGGATTGAATCATCATCATCCACAATAAGAATATTGGAGGCCTGTCCTATTATATTTAATTGTGAATGGGCTACCTGTTCTTTCAGTTGTTTTACAAGATCGTTCAGATGTAAGGGCCTTGTTACAGCAGTTGTTTTATTTATGGGTAAAGCAAAAGAAAACGTACTGCCTTTTCCTACTTCACTTTCAAGCCATATTCTGCCACCATGATGTTCCACTATTTCTTTACAGATGGGAAGGCCAAGACCTGTGCCTTTTGGTTTATCAGTTAATGTATCACCACCAACCTGTTTGAATTGCTCAAACACGGCACCGAAATCTTCAGGAGAAATACCAATACCTGTATCGGTGATGCTGACAATCAGTTCATCTTTTTCCTGGTAAGCACTGCAGGTAATCGTTCCCTTGTCTGTAAACTTTACCGAGTTTGAAATAAGATTAATGATCACCTGAATCAGTTTATCCTTATCGCCGGTAATTTCAGGAAGACTTGGGTCAATTTTTTTAATCAGCGTTAATGACTTCTGATCAAATAAAGAAGTAGTTGCTGCAATTGCCCGTTCGGCTACTTCCGGAATAGAAACATTTTCCTGGCTCCATTCCATTTTACCTGCTTCAATTTTTGCAAGGTCTAATACATCATTAATTAAATGTGTTAACCGTTCCCCTTCTGAAATAACAACATGCAGGTTCTCAGAAATCTGAACAATTGTTTTTTCTGTTTTTATATCCGACCTGTCAACAATCGGGAATATTTTTTCATCGAGCCTTTTCCTGATGATTTTAGCAAAGCCAAGAACGGAAGTAAGCGGCGTTCTTAATTCATGACTCACTGTTGAAAGAAAAGCGCTTTTCGCATCATTTGCTTTTTCTGCTGCTTTACTCGCTTCTTCTGCTTCCATTTTCGCCAGTTTCACATCTTCAAAAAGCGTAGCGTTGTTTAATGCAACTCCTACAGAAGATGCAATGGTTGATAAAAGCCGTAAGTCGTTTTCATTAAACCGGTTTTCGTGTTCGGTACTCTGAACACTCAGCACGCCAATATTTTCATCACCAACAGGAATGGGAACACCAAGGTAAGATGCAGCTGGAACACCAATCTGCTGAATACCCATTTGTTTTCTGAGCTCCTGTAAATCTTTATTAATCAGAATGGGTTCACCGCTAAGAATAATTTTTGAAGTAAGCCCCTCGCCCAGTTTTAACGGAGCCATATTATCACCATACTGATAAGGGAAGCTGATAATTTTGGTTTTTTGATTTAATAAAGCGAGATAAACAATATTGGCTTTAAATAAATTTTTCAGCTGATCACCAACCATTTTTATCAAATCATCAGCATCTAATTGCGACGCCAGTGCTTTGCTGATACTGTTTACAGTGCTCAGCTCAGCAGCTCGTTGCTTTGATTCAGCCAACAGGAGGGTGGTTTCATCAAATAATCTTGCATTCTCTAACGCCACACTCATGCTGTTGGTAATGGTTGTCAGCAACCTTACATCCGATTCGCTGAATGCATTTTCCTTATCTATGTTCTGCAGACTGATGGAGCCTTTTACAACATCACCAGTAAGCATAGGCACAAACACTGCACATTTAGGAGGTTGACCTTTTGTAACACCTGTACCTCCGAATTTTCTGGAAGTTTCTACATAATTTTCATTGATATAAATAGACTTGCGATCCTGGATAAGTTTTTTGCTCGCCCATATAAAAGGGCGTGAGTCAATGGGGAAACGTTCGCCTTTTTCAATCGCATAATGAAAATGTTCAATTCCTGCTTCATGATCAAATGTGCGGATAACCAATGTTTGTGTATCAGGAAACAGTTCACATAAACGGTCGCCAACCAGATCGTAGATTCCCTGCATATCCAGTTCTTTAGCAAGCCCTTCCTGTACACTGTTAATGACAGCAAGTTCTGCTGTTCGTTGTTCGGTTTCTTTCAGCAGGCGGTTGGTTTCATCAAATAATCTTGCATTTTCCAACGCCACACTCATACTGTTGGTAATGGTTGTAAGCAGTCTTAAATCAGAATCTGTAAATGCATTTTCTTTATCTACATTCTGCAGACTGATAGAACCGATTACGACATCACCAACCAGCATAGGAACAAATACCGCAGATTTGGGTGGCTGCCCTGCAGTTACTCCAGTGCCACCATGTTTTTTAGAAATTTCAACATACTTCTCCTTTATGTCTAATGGCTTTTTGGTAAGAATCAATTGCTTGCTGTTCCAGTTTAATAAACGTGGCTCAACATTTTGCCGTAATCCTTTTTCTTTTGCATACTGCCAATGTTCGAACCCGGTTTCATGATCAAATGTGCGGATCACCAAAGTTTGAGTATCGGGAAACAGTTCACATAAACGATCGCCAACAAGATTATAAATGCCCTGCATATCCAGCTCTTTCGCCAATCCTTCCTGCACACTGTTAATTACAGCTAATTCAGCCGTGCGTTGTTCGGTTTCTTTCAGTAAGCGGCTGGTTTCATCAAAAAGCCTTGCATTTTCCAATGCCACACTCATACTGTTGGCAAGGGTTGTCAACAGGTTTACATCAGAATCTGTAAATGCATTTTCATGGTCCAGGTTCTGCAGGCTGATCATCCCGTTCACCTTATCCCCTGAAATCATTGGAACCAGCACTGCTGATTTTGGATGTTCCCCAATCAGAATTGAATTATCATATGACCGGCTTAACTGATCGAAATCCCGGTTGATCAACAATAGCTGACCGGATTGTATAATATGCTTACGGAACCCCTTTGGTTCTCTTGGACCAAGCAATGTTCTGTCGCCCTTTTCATAAGCATACCTGTCTTCAATCAAATTCATTTTAGAATCATAGGTAACAATATCAATTACCTGTGCATTGAAGATTTCACGGATTTTCTCACCCACCAGTTCATAAATACCCTGGATATCTAATTCACGTGACAGTCCTTCCTGCACGCTGTTAATGATGGCCAGTTCAGCTGTACGCTGTTCAGTTTCTTTCAGCAGGCGATTGGTTTCATGAAACAGCGCTGCGCTTTCCAGCGCTACACTCATACTGTTCGCCAGCGTTGTAAGCAAACTCACATCCGATTCGCTGAAGGCATTTTCCTGATCAACATTTTGTAAACTGATAATACCGTTTACCTCTCCTCTTAATATGAGAGGAACAAACAGTATTGATTTTGACATTTCACCAATCAGCACTTCATTACCATATTCCTGCATATGCCTTTCCATGTCCTCATTAATAACCAGTACATGCCGTGACCCGATCACATGTTTTCTGAATCCATTCGGTTCTCTGGCACTAAGCAATGTTCTGTCGCCCTTTTCATAAGAATACCTGTCTTCAATCTGATTTTTTATTTTATCATAGGTTACAATATCAACTATCTGTGCATTAAAAATATTACGGATTTTTTCTCCCACCAGGTCGTAAATAGACTGCATATCCATTTGAGCAACCAGCCCTTCCTGTACGCTGTTGATTACGGCCAGTTCTGAAGTGCGTTGTTCCGTTTCTTTCAGTAAACGTGTGGTTTCATCAAAGAGTCTTGCATTTTCCAATGCCACACTCATACTGTTTGCTAAAGTTTCCAGCAAACGGACATCGGCATCGCTGAAAGCATATTCCTTATCTACATTTTGCAAGCTTACATAGCTGGTTACTTTATTCCCTACTATTAACGGAACGAATATGAATGATTTGGGTAGTTCCGTACCAGCGACCACTTTCAACCCAAAATCAGCAAATGCCTGTTCTGCATTGCTATTGATCAGAATTTTTTGTTTTGTCATGATCAACTGATAACGCAACTTATCATAACGGCGTGGTTCCGAATAAAAACGTTCCCCTTTTTCAAGGAGGTAATTAAATTTTTCTGTTCCGTTTTCATGATCGAAGGTGGCAATAATAACTGCCTGCGCATCAAACACATCACGTATTTTGTTGCCTACCAGATCGTAAATGGCTTTCATATCCAGCTCACGTGCCAGGCCTTCCTGTACACTGTTGATCACCGCTAATTCTGCAGTACGCTGTTCGGTTTCTTTCAGGAGTCTTGTGGTTTCATCAAAGAGCCTTGCATTTTCCAATGCCACACTCATACTGTTGGCCAATGTTTCCAGCAAACGGACATCTGATTCACTGAAAGCATTTTCTATTTGCATGTTCTGCAAACTGATGTAACTATTGACCTTATCACCAATGATGAGGGGTACAAATACGGATGATTTAGTTGGATTGGTACCCGGCAAAGTTTTTAATCCAAACTTTGCATAGGCTTCTGCATAATTTGTATTGATGACAATTTTCTGCCTGGTAAGGATAAGGTGTTGCCTCAATTTGTCGTAAGGACGGGATGCAAGATAAAACCGCTGTCCGTCTTCAATGATGTATTTGAAGTGTTCAGTTGCAGTATCATGATCAAACGTAACAATCATAACAGCCTGTGCATTGAATAACAGACGTATCCGTTCTCCTACCAGGTCATAAATGGCCTGCATATCCAGTTCCTTGGCCAATCCTTCCTGCACACTGTTGATAACCCCCAGCTCGGCTTTTTGTTGTTCAGTTTCTTTTAACAGTCTTGTGGTTTCATCAAAGAGTCTTGCATTTTCCAATGCAACCCCCATCGTGTTGGCCAGCGTTTCCAATAATCTCAAATCAGATTCGCTGAATGCATTTTCCTTATCGATATTCTGGAGGCTTACATAACCTGTGATTTTGTCCCCGATTAACATTGGCACATATACAGCGGATTTTGGCTGTTGAGTGCCGGGCACCGGTTTAATTCCAAACGTATCAGCAACCGTTGCAAAATTTTTATTAATGACCAGTTTTTCACGGTTTGTGATAATATGCCTTCTTAATGAATTGATCGGTTTAGGAGTAGGATAATACCGTTCGCCTTTCTCTATCAGGTAATGCAGCGTTTCCATTGAATTTGCATGATCGAAAGTAGCAATACCCACCACCTGTGCATCGAACAACTCACGGATACGGTTACCCACCAAATCGTAAATAGCCTGAATATCCAGTTCTTTGGCAAGGCCTTCCTGCACACTGTTAATTACAGCTAATTCAGCCGTTCGCTGTTCGGTTTCTTTCAGCAGACGGGCATTCTCCAGCGCCGTACTCATACTGTTGGCCAGTGTTTCTAATAAACGGATTTCTGATTCACTGAAAGCATTTTCTTTATCAATATTTTGAAGGGTTACATAACTGGTAATCTTATCACCTGTGATCAGTGGAACAAAGACGGCTGATTTTATTGGTTCTGTACCCGGTATTACTTCTGATCCGAACCAGGTAATACCTTCTTCACGGTTATTAATGACGATCTTTTTCCGACTTTCAATCAGGTGAAGCCTTAATTTTCCCAATGGTCTTGGTTCAGGGTAGAACCGTTCTCCCTTTTCAACTATGTACTGAAATTTTTCCGTTCCGTCTTCAATTTGGACAGTGGAGATACCAACAACCTGTGCATCAAAAAGCTCTTGTATTTTATTTCCCACCAGGTCATAAATAGCTTGCAAATCCATTTCCTTTACCAGGGCTTCCTGTACACTGTTGATTACAGCCAGTTCTTCTCCTTGCTGGATTAACTCAGCAGTACGTTCTGCCAGCAATTTTTCTAATTCTGCTATGCGCAATGCGTCTTTAACCATGATGCATGTGGGTTTAAAAAAGGGGCAGGCTTTCCAGACAGAATTGGATGGTATATGTTTCTATAGTGCGGAAATGTATTGCAGTACCTGTTCTAAATATAGATATAATTGATTAATTATTTTACTAAGATTTTTTAAAAACTCCGGATCAGAAGTTTGGCAAGATCTATCTCTATCATTTTTTTCTTACCCTGTTTTCATCAATTTCAACTTACCTGAGTATCGCAGGAAATCTCATCCATTCCCTGCAATTCCATATCGACTTTACCAACTGAAATATTAATCATTACATAAAGCGTATTGCCATTACAGGAAAATAATTCTGAAAATTCCTGATTCGGAAGAATGCAGAAAAAAACAAAAACACCTGCTATTGCAAAGATCAAATCTTCTTTCTACCTTATACAGGCCGTTCTAATAAGAACGGCTTTTTCAATAACCACCCAACTTTCTCCTGCTATGAGCACAGCTTCCCTGCGTTCCATTGACCCCAATGAACGCATTCATGTTTTGGATTCAGCCCGTGGCTTTGCATTGCTGGGCATTTTACTGATGAATATTCCTTTTTTTGGATTGCCCTTTGAATCAGCTATTGCCCTTAATCTCAGAAACGAATACAGCGGCCCGAATTATTATACCTGGTGGGTTGTAAGTTTACTCTTTGAAGGATCCATGCGTGGTTTGTTCTCTATCATGTTTGGCGCCAGTATGGTGTTACTCACAACAAGGCTTTCAAATAAAGCACATATTGACAGTGCTGCTGAAATTTATTACCGGCGCATGATCTGGATGCTGCTCTTTGGTTTGATTGATGCTTTTCTGATTTTGTGGCCTGGTGATATTCTGTATTCTTATGCTCTCTGCGGTTTGTTTTTATTTCCCTTCCGCAGCATGAAACCGAAATACCTTTTCCTGGTTGCTGCAATACTGCTGGTTCTGTTCACTGTTAAATCAACCTGGATGGAGAAAGAACCATTGCGGTTGAAAAAGCAGGCAGCCGTTATTCAGAAAATTGACACGACTAAAATAAAACTGAATGATGATCAGAAAGAGATAATGGAAAAATGGAATGGGTTCCAGGAAAAGCAAAAGCTGGAGAACAAACAAAAAGAAACAGAAAAAGAACTTCGCAAAACAAAAGGATCGTATGCAACGCTGTTCTCCTATTATGCAGATATCAACTTCATGCTGCAGACGACAGATTTTTATCATAGCGGCTTTCTCGATTGCATCATCTTCATGATTATTGGTATTGCTTTCTTTAAGCTGAAAATTCTTACCGGCGAACGGAGCAAACAGTTTTATCTCATCCTGGCATTCGTGGGTTATATAATTGCTTTCCCCATTGCTTACTGGAAACTGCATATGGCTGTTACAACCAAATTCGACATCATTAAAATGCTGGAGCAAACTCCATTTGCTACGTATGAAATCAGGCGCTTTGGGTTAACCATTGGTCACCTGGGTTTAATTATGTTTTTCTACAAACTCGGCTGGTTCAGATTTCTGTTCAATGCATGGGGAAAAGTTGGGCAAATGGCTTTCAGTAATTACCTGTTACAAAATATGACCTGCGGTATTTTGTTTCATGGTCACGGATTTAACCTGTTCAACGAACTGCAGCGCTATCAACTGTATTATGTAGTTGGCTGTGTTTGGTTCCTCAATATACTTTTCAGTTATGTGTGGCTGCATTATTTTCGCATCGGGCCACTTGAATGGGTATGGCGCAGCTTAACCTACTGGAAATGGCAACCATTACGCAAACATACCTTTATTGAAGCGGCGTTATAACCTAACCAAACATGACAATAAATAAACTTATTCCTGTTCAGTCTGGTTAAATATGTTTAACTATGGACCAATTGAATAGTTGTGGCGAAGTGCAACCTATAAAAAATGGCAACCTTTCATGAAAAATAAAATAACTGTTTCTCTCAATAATAAAAATAAGTGTCAGATATGAAAAAAATGATTGTACTTCTTCTGCTCCCTCTTGCAATTACTGCACAAAAAAAATACTCCCGGCTGCTCGACAATTATGCCCAGGCAGAGTATAAAGTAAAAGAATTCAATGGCAGCATCCTGGTGATGCAAAACGGAAAAGCCATTTACAAAAAATCATTCGGAATGGCAGATCGGGAATGGAATATACCCAATACAGAAGCTACAAAGTTCCGCATTGGCTCTGTTACCAAACAGTTTACAGCAGCCTGTATTCTGTTACTGGAAGAACAGGGAAAACTGAGTGTTGATGATCATTTAAACAAATACATTCCCGATTATCCAAAAGGCGACAGTATTACCATTCATATGCTGCTCAATCATACTTCAGGAATAAAAAACTATACGAACCTTCCTGAGTTCTGGCCCAAAGCAATCCTGCCTCTTTCAACTGATTCAATGATTGCGCTTTTTAAAAACAAACCACTTGATTTTTCGCCGGGTACAAAATGGAACTACAGTAACTCCGGTTATTTTCTGTTGGGTGTGATTGTTGAAAAAGTTTCAGGAAAAAAATTCACTGCATATCTTGAAGAAAATATTATTCAGAAAGCAGGTTTAAAAAATACAGGTATGGACCGTCTTGATTCTGTTTTAGCCTTTCGGGCAAAAGGTTACGACAAAAACAGACAGGGTCTTTGGCAGCAGGCCATGTTTATTTCAATGGAAGGACCTTACAGCGCAGGAGCCATGGTATCAACCGTTGAAGATTTATACCTCTGGACAAAAGCTCTTCATACCAACCAGGTACTTTCAGCAGCAAGTACACAAAAAATGATAACCCCCTATATGAATAATTACGGCTACGGAATAGGGGTTGACAGTTTAAAAACACATAAGCGTGTATCGCATAACGGAGGCATTCCGGGTTTCGCATCTTATCTCGCCTATTATCCGGCCGATGATCTTTGTGTTGCTGTTATTTCGAATAACGGATCAAATTCTACTGCTCTTGGCACTGCACTCTCTTCAATCATGTTCGATCTTCCTGTTCAAATACCTTACACACCGAAAGAAGTACAAATTGATGCTGCTATTTTAGATAATTATGTTGGAAAATATATTGCCACAGGGCCAATTGAGCTGATAAAAAAGAACAATAAATTATACCGTCACCGTGAAGGTGCTCCGGATATTGAACTGAAGGCTGAATCAAAAACAAGATTTTTTTATGCAGATGATTCCGATCGTTTTATTGAATTTGAAGTAGATCAAACAGGCAAAGTAATCAAATCCTGGTTCATCGGAAACGGCGAGAAAATTGAAATGAAAAAACCAGGGTAAAATCTTATCTGAAAAAACATCAGCATGCAACAAGCCTTATCATCTCAAAAAAGAATTACTTCCATTGATCTGCTCCGTGGAACTGTAATGATCATTATGGCACTCGATCATGTGCGTGATTATTTTCATGCAGGTGCTTTTTTATACGATCCGCTTGATCTGGAAAAAACAAGCGTTGTTTTATTCTTTACAAGATGGATTACTCATTTCTGTGCACCTGTATTTATGTTTCTCGCAGGTACTTCCGCATTTATTGCAGGCCAGAAAAAAACGAAGAAAGAATTATCCGTCTTTCTCTTAACCCGTGGACTCTGGTTAATACTCCTTGAACTGACGCTGATAAGTTTTGAATGGAACTTTGATGTAACTTTTTCCAATATTTATTTTATTGTTATCTGGGCACTGGGAATAAGTATGGTTGTACTCGCCGGATTAATTCATTTACCGTATAAAATCATTCTGCTCTTTGGTATTGTATTGGTGGCAGGGCATAACCTGCTCGACAATACGCATGTAACAGGAAATACATTGCCTGCTTTTGGCTGGGCTTTATTGCATGACCAGAACTTTTTCATGTGGCAGGGAAAAAATATCCTGGTTGGTTATCCTGTTCTTCCATGGATTGGTGTAATGGCATTAGGATACTGCATGGGTGTTTTATATACTCCTGCTTTCACTGCTGAAAAAAGAAAAAAACTGCTGATGATTATTGGCAGTTCAGCAATTGTTTTATTTATTTTAATCCGTTTCATCAATGTGTATGGTGATCCTTCACCATGGAGTTATCAGCAATCTGCAGTACATACTTTTCTTTCTTTTATTAAGGCCTCGAAATATCCGCCTTCCTTATTATACATTTTAATGACGCTTGGGCCTGCAATTCTGTTTCTTGCTTTTTCAGAAAACATAAGCAATGCACTATCGAAATTCATTTCCGTTTATGGCCGTGTACCAATGTTCTATTACATCCTGCATATTTTCTTCATTCATTTATTTACGATGGTTGCAGCAGGGTTATTTACAGATTACAGCTGGAAGCTCTGGATACTGAAACAGCCTCTCTGGTTTTCTGAAGACCTGAAAGGATATGGTTTTTCGTTGGGTATTGTTTATCTCGTATGGCTAACAATTGTTCTCGGGTTATACCCTCTGTGCAAATGGTACGATAAGTACAAAACCAGCCATAAAGAAAAAAAATGGCTGAGTTACCTGTAACTGTGTTCAATATAAAATCAAATCATGGCAGGAGAGGATTCTTTCCTGCCTTTTTTTCAGACAATAATCAGCAAAAGCTGTGACGAAACTCACTATGCCTTTTACCTGAACAGGTTAGCTTTGCAGCTTCATTCAAATAAAGCAACATTGAAATCAGTCGCATTAATTTTATTTGTTCTTTCCTTCTCTCAATCAATAAATGCACAGCAGGCAAAATCAGTTCAGCAGCAAAGTCATTTTTGGTGGAGCGTAAATACAACTGCACAGGTCAGTAATAAATGGAGTGTTCTTGCAGATATTCATATCCGCAGAACAGACTTTATGGCGAACAATAGTTTTTATTTTTTACGGCTGGGCGCTTTATACAATGTAAATAAAAGTTTTTCAGTTGCTGCCGGTGCAGGCCATATGTGGCTGGCAAATAAAACACCGCTAACAGAATTATTTACAAATGAAAACCGCCTGTATCAGCAATTCCAGGTAAGCAGTAACCTTGGAAAAACATCAACTCTTAACCGCTTAAGGATTGAAGAAAGATGGTCACAGAAAATTGCAAATAACCAGTTGACTGATGCATACAGGTATACCACAAGATTCAGGTATATGTTTTCTTTAAATGTACCTCTCAGTAAAAACAAATACATCCCTTCACTTGTATTTGCAGATGAGCTGCAGGTACAAATGGGCAAAGACATTATCTATAATCCATTTGATCAAAACCGTTTTTTTACAGGCATAAAACAGCAAATCATTCCTTCACTTTCATTTGATCTTGGATACATGCTTGTGTACCAGCAAAAGTTAAGCGGCTATCAATACACAAGAGCAAATACACTCCGTTGGTTTTTTTACTGGAAACCCGATTTGAGAAAAAAACACAAGACTCACCCTCAGGCTACAGCTTTTCAAATGCCTGAAACCGACTGATTATACCGTTCTTCCACGTTTTTTCTGAATAAAGAAGCTTTCCTGTACATTTAAAGATTACTTCTTTATTCGTTGACGCATGAGAAAATTTATTCTGCTTTTTATCGTATTACCGTTTCAGCTTTTTGCACAGCCATTCAGCAAAACCGAAATTTCCAAATGGAAACAACAGGCAAAAAATGTCAGCATCATCCGTGATAACTGGGGCATTCCGCATGTATATGGAAAAACCGATGCAGATGCAGTGTTTGGATTACTGTATGCCCAATGTGAAGATGATTTCAAGCGGGTGGAGATGAATTACATTGAAAAGCTTGGCCACAAAGCTGAAGTGTTTGGTGAAACAGAGCTGTATAATGATCTCTATTTAAAGCTGGTGATTGACAGTGCAGAAGCAGTTGCTGATTATAACAAAGCTCCGCAATGGTTAAAACAATTGTTACAGGCATATGCCGATGGAATCAATTATTATCTCTATACACATCCTGATGTGAAACCTGCTTTGCTCAATCGTTTCAAACCCTGGTATCAATTACTGTGGACCGATGGAAGTATTGGAGCTATCAGTACGGGTGATATTACAGCAGAAGATGTAAAGAATTTATACGGCAACAGCAATACAACGGTTGCTTATCGTCCAAAAGAATTTGTTGAGAACAGCAGCGGCTCTAATGGGTTTGCCATTGCTCCATCGAAAACGGAAAGTGGAAAAGCGATCCTCTATATCAACCCTCATGTAACTTTTTACTTCCGTCCGGAGGTACATATGGTAAGTGAGCAGGGCTTAAATGCATATGGTGCAGTTACCTGGGGACAGTTTTTTGTGTACCAGGGTTTCAATGAATATTGTGGGTGGATGCATACCAGTGCGAATGTTGATGTAGCCGATATGTACATAGAAAAGATCAGTGTTAATGGAAGTAAAATGACTTACCTCTATGAAAATGCTCACCGTCCGGTTAAACAAAAACAGATCAGCATAAAAGTGAAATATGGAAACGATCTGATCACTAAAACATTCACTACTTATTCAACTCATCATGGTCCGGTAATGGCGAAACGTAACCGGCAATACATCAGTGTTCGTTCAGCTAACCGCATGATGAATGGTTTGCTGCAAAGCTGGCAACGTACCAAAGCAAAAGGATTGGAAGAGTATAAAAAAGTAATGGCACTTCGTGGTAACACAAGTAACAGCACTGTGTTTGCTGATAAGTTTGGCAATATTGCCTACTGGCATGGCAACTACGTACCGAAGCGAAACACTAAATTCAACTGGGGAAAGGCTGTTGATGGAAGCGTTATTGAAACCGAATGGATGGGATTACATGATGCAGAAGAAGCGGTACATATTTACAATCCGTCAACAGGTTGGATACAGAATTGTAATTCTACTCCTTTTACAGTAAGTGGCAATGCAAGTCCAAAGAAAAAAGAGTATCCTGTTTACATGGCACCTGATGGTGAAAACTTCCGTGGTATCAACGCTGCAAGAGTGTTGAGCCGTGAAAACAAATTCACAATTGATAGAACGATTGCTGCAGGTTATGATACTTATATGTCTGCTTTTGAAGTATTAATTCCTGCATTGATCAAATCATTTGAAACGAATATCAAACCAACTGATTCATTATACCGCTCTTTGGCAGCACCGATTGCAGTGTTGAAAAACTGGAACTATTATTCATCTGAGCATTCCTTTGCAACAACACTGGCTGTAGAGTGGGCGCAACGCCTGAACTCAGCCATCCGTAAAATTTATATTGAAGATGGTGAGGACGACCAGGTAACTTCTACCAAACGTTTTGCTGCAACAGCAACAGCCGATCAGTTAGTAAAACCATTTTCAGAAACCGTCAATCAACTCAAACAACATTTTGGTACATGGGAAATACAATGGGGCGATGTAAACCGTTACCAACGCATCAGCAATGATCTCAATCAAAAATTTGATGATCATCAGCTCAGTTATCCTGTTCCTTTTGCATCTGCTTTATGGGGTATGTTGCCTTCGTATAACAGTCGCCCGTTTCCAGGCACAAAAAAACGTTATGGTGTAAGTGGAAACAGTTTTATCTGCGCTGTTGAGTTTGGAGAAAAGATAAAAGCCAAATCATTACTGGCAGGCGGCAACAGCGGCAATCCAAACTCACCGCATTTTAAAGATCAATTGGAAATGTACACGAAAGGGCAGTTCAAAGATGTACTGTTTTATAAAGAAGATGTGTTGAAACATGCTGAAAGAACCTATCACCCCGGAGAATAAACCTTCACGGGAAATATTAGTTACCTTTTTATCAGAAAACTTTTTAACAGTTCTGCTCCCGGTGCCTGTGCAGGATCTTTCCACCAGCTTTGCTTTTGCCATTTGATGTTTTGCTGCCGGTCCTGCTTCATATATAATTGCAGATAGGGTGCTGGAATATATTTATTCCCTGAACCGGTTGAATTGATTGATAGCTTCGATAGTGATTGAACAACCGGTTTCGGCTTATTAAGATTAAAGTTATACAACTGGTTTGCATTATTATTTGTACTGAATTTATAAGTAACCGAATTGGCAGGCAATTGTTTTACCTGCCAGTTCTGCTGTTCTTTTACATGATAGCCCGCAAATTGCTGAGGCGTTGGTTTCTTTGGCATTACCTGCGCACTTACGTTTGAAGCAAATTGTATGCAGAGACCAAAAGAAATAACAGATTGAACTGCTTTCATTGTAAAAGATTTAGTTGTTTATTATTTCACCAGTTTCATAATTTCCCGGCAGGACGAATCAACATGTGGTTTAAATGTTTCATACCATTGCTGCCATTCATCTTTTTTCATACTTCCCGTCAGTGATTGCTCATACTCTGCAAGTGTTTCAAATCCTTCCTCAAAAACAAGACGGTACGAATCGCCGGTAAAATCGCTGAGAACTCTTGTTGCCTGATTCTTTTCTGGCATCAGGCCTCTTTTAAGGCATCATCGAGCAGTTTTTTTGCGTCACGGTAATGCCCAAACTTGAGCTGGAAAATGTCTCTGATAATGTACATACACCCAGGTTTTAAACGTGAAGAAATAAAATACCTGGTACGGGGAAATAATGGTTAGTAATACAGTAATGAAAAGTTACAAAAACAAAATTCTTAATCAAAGTACCCGGGTGTATTATTTTTACATGAGCCTGTTGAATTGCCAACAAAGGAGTATTCTCAGTATTTGTTTTAATAATTGCTGATTAATCCAGAAACACCATCAATCAGCAATGCTGTAACTTATATGTCTTGAATCGGCAGGAGATAAGCTGGTCTTCTTACTGCACAATACTTTCAGTCGTAAAAATGCACTGGAAATACTCTCAAGTTCTGAAACCGGCGTATTGCAGTGAAGACGAATAAATGCAACCTGCTCATGAAGTGTATAAAAGTTGATCCATGCAAGTGGTGCATGAGCTTTCTTTTTGCAGGGAACCACTTCTATACCGGCTTTACTGTTCATCTTATTATCAGGTGTTGCTGCTAAATCAAACAAATTGAACTGCAGGGATTGATTTCTTTTGTTGATGATACTAATGTCGCCATTCACCTTCACTGTAACATAAACTGATGCTCCGCCCTCTGCCCATTTTTTTAGCTTTGAATTAATTACGTCTACTGCTTTTGCAAAATCAGCATCCTGTGCAGGAAGCATAATAGGATTGCAGATCAGTAAGATGAGTAATAGCAGTACAGATTGCTTCATGATGTTTGTATTTAGTAAGTATCAACAAAAGATGCCCGTATGCAATGGCGCCATTAAAAGTATTTAAACGTTACTCCTTCACAATACCACCAAAGAGGTATTTTAGGTTCATTATTTGGTTTCTATCTTACAGCGTTTACATTTGTTTAACAAATTATACTAATTGCCATCATTAAGCCCTTATCATACTGCCTGTTTTTATTGTTCCTTTTTATGGGCACTATTGCGTCGGCCCAGGTTTCTTTTTTTTATAATGAATCTGCATATACACTAAATACGAACAGTGTAATGGTATATGTTGACAGTTCTGTTAACCGGACTTCATTGCGATATGAGCAGATCAAAGATCAATTCAAACGCCTGCCTGAAAATAATACCAGCCTAAGTTATAAGAATGAAATGCTGTGGATGAAGGTTCCGCTTTCTGCTATTGCCGGGTTGAAAGGAGTTGAGTATTTAATGCTCCGTAATCCGCATGTGAATTATGTGTGTGCCTGGATATTGAAAAACGACAGTATTATTCAAACATTTCCACCAACAGGCGATCATTTACTTTTCAGCAGCAGAACACTTTCTTACGCCGACTTTGTTTTTCCTGTTCAATCAGCAAATACAGAAACCATTTCTGTATTACTGCTGATTGATAAACGGAATGAACAACTGAACATCCCTGTTCATTTCCTTTCGGCGGAAGGCTTTACAAAATACAACCGGTTTAAAAACCTGGCTACAGGTTTAATGATGGGAATTGGTTTTTTTCTAATCCTCTTCAGTATCTTTTTATTTTACCAGATGCGTGAACGGCTGTATATTTTTTACGCCATTTATATTGCACTGGTGTTCTTTTATATTTTCAGCGACTATGGATATTCTTTCATGTACTTTTTTCCCAATCATCCATTTCCGGCAGATTTTACACGACCTATGGCAATTTCATTTGCTACACCTGTTTACATGCTGTTTACGCTTAGTCTGCTGAAAGTAAGTAAACAGCTTCCTGTTTACTATAAATGGAACATCCGATACCTCGTTGTTTATTTTATATTACTAACCACTGCTGTTTTTCTTATGCCGGTTACAGGGCCGTTCCGTTCCATTCTTGTATGGATTATGCAGATTTACCAGAATCTTTCTGCGGTGTGGATAATAGTCATTGCCGTAACAGGGATCAGAAAAAAAATTCCTTACAGTATTTATATTCTTTCTTCTGCCATTATTCTATTTCTGACTTTTTTCTTTTTTATGCAGTATCTCTCAGGTTATATTGCTGATACCATTGTTACCCGTAATATGATGAACATTGGTTTTACGTCCGAAATCTGTTTGCTTGCATTTGTCCTTACGCTTCGTTTTAAAAATTATAAGGAACAATCCGAACAGTTATTGCGGAACTCCAACCTGCAACAGGAACAGATTTTTAAAAGCATCAGCGATTACCAGGCAAAAGAAATGCAGCGTTACAGCAGTATGCTGCATGATTCAGTTGGAGCCCGGCTTTCTGCAATCCGCCTCAATCTTGAATCTATTCAGCACAATGAAATCAACTCTTTCGTCCATGAAAAACTGGAACAATCAATTGGCAATGTAAGCAGGCTTGCAGATGATGTGAGGCAATTTTCTCATACCTTATCACCTGTGTTGTTGCAACAAAAGGGTTTGGTAGAAGCGATTGAAGAAATTGTGGCAGACGTAAATAAAAGTTCAACTCTCTATATACAGTTTGAATCAATTGGTTCTTTGCAAAAGGTTTCTTTCAGGTATGAGCTGCTTATTTATAATATACTGCAGGAGTTAATCCAGAACATCATCAAACATGCAGGAGCAACGGAAGCAATTATTCAGCTGATGCTTGAGAGTGAACTGATTTCTGTTTTTGTTGAAGATAATGGTATTGGTTTTGATAAAACATTCAAACAGGATGGACTTGGTTTTTCTCAGATCAAACAATTGGTTACATTCGTGAAAGGAACTCTGAGCATTCAATCATCAATAAACAAAGGATGCACAGTTTCAATTGAATTTCCTGTACTTACTGATGAAGCAACCCAACCGCATCCTTATAGCTGACGATCACCCTTTTTTTTCAGAAGGGCTCATTAATGCCCTTCGGCCCTTCCCCGAATACATTGTTGTTGATACTGTGCAGGCTGGTGCCGAAGTGTTGTCTGCTGTTAAAAAACATATCCCCGAAATTTTAATCCTTGATATCAATCTGCAGGATATCAGCGGAGTTGATTTATTACCACAGCTGAAAAAAGAGTTTCCACTGCTCAAGATTATGATTCTGAGTATGTATATGCCCGCCGATATCCGTATCCATCCGGAAAAAGAGCCGATTGATGCGTATGTATTAAAAAACTCCGGCACAGATACACTGCTTACAGCATTGAATGAACTGGTAAAAGGCAACCTTTTTTTTGATCCCCTGATTAAAAGCAATAATCATCACAGTAACGATGACTTCAGCCGAAAGCTGAAATTAAGTTCTAGAGAGATTGAAATTTTAGAATTGCTCAGAGAAGGTTACTCTAATAAAGAAATTGCTGAAAAATTATTTCTGAGTGAACTCACTGTAAAGACCCACCGCAAAAATATGATGGCCAAGATGGATGCAAAGAATATTGCTGATCTGCTGCGGAAAGGAATTTGATTGTAATTATATCTTCAGCCCGGCTTTACAGCTTTTGCACAATCCCTTTTCATCATCCAATTTCATCTTTCCTTCTGCATCAACCATGATACAGGATTGATCAGGGCAATGCGGCAAACCGAAGTTGTGGCCCATTTCATGCACAACAACTTTAAAGATCCGCTGCTGCAACTGCTGTGCTGATGCTGCTGATTTTCTTAACCGCAGCGTTGATACAACACATGCTTTGCCCGGATGATAACCCAAGCCCATCACTCCATAATCTTTATACAATCCTTTGCCGGTTGAAATATCTTCATCTGTTATACCAACAATCAGCCGCACAGAATCCGGTACAATTTGTTTCAGCCATTTAATTGTTGAATCAGCACGGTAGCGGTTGCGGGGTTGATAATAAACGTTAGACGGAAAGTCTTTTACCGGAGCGATGATAACTGTAACAGGATAAAACTGTTCGATACTGTCTTTTAAATACAATAATGTTTTTGCTGAAAAAGAATGCAGGGGTTGCAATACGACTGTTTTCTTTTTGACGTTTATTGTATTTCTCTTCTCATCCGAAATATTTTGACAGGACATAAAGCCTAAAAACACAATGATGAGTCCGATACGCAACATGTTTATTCTTTATCTTAATAGTTCATCAGTTTCTCCACATAATCACCCAGTCTTGCTTTCGCCATAAAATTCTGTTCCAGTTCAATATTAAACGGAATGGGAGTTTCTAAACTTCCGCAACGCATCACCGGAGCATCCAGCAGCGAAAAACAATGTTCGGCAATCCAGGCAGCAATTTCTCCGCCAATACCGCCAATCAATGTGTCTTCATGCAGCAGCAACACTCTTCCTGTTCTTTTCACTGCTTCCCGGATCGCATGATAATCCAGTGGAGCCAATGTTCGCAGATCTAAAATATCAATGGAAATTTCAGGATGCTCTGATGCATAATCCTCAGCCCAATGCACTCCTGCACCATAGGTAATGACCGAGACTTCATCACCGCTTCTTACATGACGGGCTTTGCCGATTTCGATTTCATAATATTCTTCGGGAACATCTCCGCTTACAGAACGGTACAATGCCTTGTGTTCAAAATACAAAACCGGGTTAGGATCATTGATAGCAGCAATCAGCAACCCTTTTGCATCCATGGGCGATGATGGGTAAACAATTTTCAACCCCGGAACTTTTGTAAACCATGCTTCATTGCTTTGCGAATGAAACGGACCGGCACCAACACCACCACCTGTTGGCATACGGATCACTACATCAGCATTTTGACCCCAGCGATAATGAATCTTCGCCAGGTTATTAACGATCTGGTTAAAACCAACCGTTGCAAAATCGGCAAACTGCATTTCCATTAAACCTTTGTATCCTTCTAAACTCAACCCTAATGCTGCACCAACTATTGCGCTTTCACAAATAGGCGTATTTCTTACTCTGTCTTTTCCAAACTCAGTTACAAATCCTTCGGTGATTTTGAATGCACCACCATACTCTGCAATATCCTGTCCCATTAAAATCAGGTTGGGGTGTTTTTGCATGGATTGATGAAGGCCTTCTTTGATTGCATCGACAAAACGTTTGTCGTGAGGCGTGAGGCGTGAGGCGTGAGAGATTCCCGAGTTGTCAATTACTCTGACTGCCGACTGACGATTCACGACTGACGGTTCAGCAAACACATCTTCCAACTCCTCTTCTGTATCAACAACCATTGGTTTTGCAGTATTCGCCAGCTGCAATTCACTTTCGATTTTCTGTTTTAATTCAGTTCTGATTGATTCTATTTCTGCTTCTGTTAATACAGCTTCACTTAACAGGAAAGTTTCAAATTTTTTAATGGGATCTCTTTTCTCCCAGATATCGAATAAATGTTTGGGAACATATTTCGTACCGCTTGCCTCTTCATGTCCACGCATGCGGAAGGTGGTACATTCAATTAAATAAGGTTTCTGGTATTCAATACAAAAATCACGAACACCTTTAATGGTATCCAATACCGAAAGAATATTGTTACCATCAATCTTGATTCCTTCAATGCCGTATCCTCTTGCACGTTCAATCAGGCTTTCGCATTTATATTGTTCATTGGTGGGAGTACTTAATCCATAGCCATTATTTTCAATGATAAAGATTACGGGCAAGTCCCATACTGCTGCCACATTTAATGCTTCATGAAAATCACCTTCGCTGGTTCCGCCTTCACCTGTAAAGGCAAGTGAAACCTTCTTTTCTTCCCTGAGTTTGTATGCTAATGCTACGCCATCTGCAATGGCTAATTGCGGACCGAGATGTGAAATCATTCCGCAAACATGATGTTTCCTGCTGCCGAAATGAAAACTGCGTTCCCTTCCTTTACTGTATCCTTCCTTATTTCCCTGCCATTGCATAAATAATTTATGCAGCGGCATATTACGGGTGGTGAATACACCAAGATTACGGTGAAGTGGCATGATCCATTCGTCCTGTTGCAGTGCCAGCGTGGCTCCCACGGCAATTGCTTCCTGTCCAATTCCACTAAACCATTTGCTAATTTTTCCCTGTCGAAGCAATAAAAGCATCTTTTCTTCGATTAATCTTGGATAGACCAGGGATCTGTAAATATTGATCAGCTCCACATTGGTAAGATTTTTGCGATCAAACAGCATTTTTAAAAACAATATCTGGTGAAAAACAAAGTTCAGGGTTCAGTCGTATTCTTAAGGATTTTTCTTTTGTTAACTGTTCTTACAGGCAGCATCTATCCGGCTGCAGTATTTGCACAATTTAACAGGAAAGACAGTATTACTATTGCAAACAACAAATCTGCCGATGAGTTTAAGATCAGGCAAAGGGGAACAGAACTGCTGCTGCAGTTTCCCAAAACAAGCTTCCGGTCTGCATTAAAGATCATCAACAACAACGGTTCAGTAATGAAAGCTGTGATGATTGATGAAGGAATCGAATCCATCTCCGTTTCACTCAATGGACTGCCCAAAGGAATTTACCAATGTGTAATTGAAAACCGTACCCAACGGTATGTAAAGAAAGTATTACTGCAATAAGATTAAGCTGATTTGTTCTTATCCTCTTCTTTCAACACCATTTTGTGTACGAATGAATTGATGATGGACAGACAAATACTAAAGAGCAGTGCATACCAGAAACCATCCACCACAAAGCCTTTTACAAAATAAGCATCCAGCAAAATAATACAGGCATTGATCACAAACAGGAACAGTCCCAAAGTGAAAATCGTTGCCGGTAATGTAAACAATACGAGGATGGGTTTTACAATTGCATCCAACAGGGCCAGTACAAAAGCAACCGCAATGGCTGTTAAGAAATGATTGATGCTGATACCGGGTAATAAATACGCCAGTACAAACGCATTGACGGCTGTTATGAGGACTTTTAAAATAAATTTCATTTCAACACTGAGTTTTGGAGAAATGGAGTAACACAGAGGTTAATCCAGATCCGGGTTTCCATTTATTCTTCTTCGGATGCCGTCTTTTAATAAGACAACATTAAAATTAATCAACAATCCGATCCGTTTATCAGCCAATCAAAATCCTGAACTCCTTCTGCCAAATATTTTTAGCTCATCTCTCCTTGTTCCTCTGTACCTCCTCTCCTCTGTGTTGAAACTTACACCACCACTAATTCATAAAAATCATCCGGTTGCAAATATTTGTTTGCCAGTTCCTGTATCTGCTTTGCCGTAATATGTTTAATGGTATCAACGGATGAATAAAAATAGTTCTCATCCAGTCCGTTTAAAATTAAATTCTTCCAGCGGCCGATAATATGGAAGGGACCGTCCAGGTCACCAAGAACGGTACCGATGAGATAATTCTTCACCAGCTGCAGTTCTTCGGCATCAACCAGTTCATTGCGCAGGTCTTCCATTTCAGTATACACTTCTTTAATGGTTGCCTCACAAACTTCTTTCCCTGCTTCAGTGCTCACCATCCATGCAGTTGTTGAAATATGATTGAGTATATAACTGTGAATACCGTAGGTATATCCTTTGTCTTCACGGATATTACTCATCAGTCTTGAACCAAAAAATCCACCGAACAAAGAATTCAATACCTGCACGGGTTGAAAATCAGGATGATGACGGTTGGGAAATTCCCTTGCGATCCTGATAGAACCCTGTACTCCATTTACATCATTGGCAATGCGGTATTTCTTTTCAGCAGCCGGAGTTATCGGGTGAATAATAGATGGAATCTCTTTTTGATTCAATGGCAGCTGACCAATGGTTGCATTCAAATGCTGTATAAAATCCGCAGGCAGTAAGCCCGCCGCAAAAATGGTACAGTGGCCATTGGTATAATACTGTTTGTAATACTCCTGCAGCTGCTGTTGTTGCAAAGCTTCATAATCTTCTTTGTTGCTGTACACACCATACGGATGATTACGGCCAAACAAATATTCTTCAATCAAACGTGTTGCAACAAAATCACATTTCTTCAAACTCACAGTTAAGCGCTGCTGCATGTTTTGTTTGTAGATATCAAGTTCATGCTGCGGATAAATGGAATCAGTGATCATTTCTGCAATCACCGGCAGGTGTTTGGTAAAATGCCTGTCGATACAATGCAGGATAATGGTTGAAGTTTCATTGTAACAGCCACGGCTCAGGTGTGAGCCATAGTAATCAAAATGTTCTGTGAGCTCAAATGCGTTTTTATTCTTTGTTCCGTTCTTGATAAGAAAGTTGGTGGCCGCTGCAACATTGTTCTGCTGTTCGTACCAGTTACCTGCATTGAATACCAATTCCAGGCTCATCACTTCCTGCGTTCCTGCATTAACGGCATATACTTCCACGCCGTTATCCAGTATATATTTTTCGTAAGGTTTGAGTTTTAAGTCAAACTCTGTTGCGTCTTTATATAAAGGAGCTGTTGTTCTGTTTAATTGTTCAGTGAGTACACTCATGTAATTAATTCTTGGCTAAATAATACAATGTATTGCTGTTTCGTTCGTCAAAGATCCGGATGCTTTCATCCATCAGTTCCTGTGCTGTTACACTTTCATATTTCTGTAATTCATCGTTCATCAGTTGTGCATCGCCCAGCAGTTCATAATAGGCAAGACTGTTGGCACGACTCATTACACTCATATCTTCAAACAAAATAGTGCTCTCTGTTTTGTTGATCACTTTTTGCAGTTCCTTTTCATCTACCAGTTGTGTTTTCATTTTCTCCACTTCTTCGTTCACTGCTTTTTCTGCATCTTCGATCTTTACCCCCTTCACTAATTTTCCTTCAATACTCAGCAAACCCGTATCCGTACTTCCGAAATGAGAACAGTCAATGCTGCTGAAGAGTTTCTTTTCTTTCACCAGTGCCTGAAACAAACGGCTGCTGGCACCTCCGCCTAAAATATCTGTGATCAAATCTGTTACATAATATCCTCTTTCCAATCTCGATGCCATATGCCATACTTTATAAAAAGCATCCAGCGGAACATCAGCAGTAATTTGCAATCTTCTTGCTTCTGTTTGCTTGGGTTCCTGTGGTAATTGACGCACATACTTATCTCCTGCCGGAATTGGACCAAACCATTTCTCTGCCAAACGCATTACATTTTCTGTGTCCACATTTCCTGCAACAACCAAAATAGCATTGGAAGGTGTGTAATGTTTAAAGAAAAAGTTTTTTACATCCTGCAACTGCGCCTCTTCAATATGTTTTAATTCTTTACCAATCGTCATCCATTTATACGGGTGTTTTTTATACGCCATCTCCCGTATCTTATTCCATACATCGCCATAAGGTTTGTTGAGATAGTGTTCTTTAAACTCTTCACTCACCACTTTGCGCTGCACATCTAAACTTTTTTCATCAAAAGCAAGGCTCAGCATGCGGTCACTTTCTAACCAAAAAGCGGTTTCAATATTTTCAGCAGGAAGCTGACAGTAATAATTGGTAAGATCGTTGGTAGTATAAGCATTGTTTTCACCGCCTGCCTGTTGCAGGGGTTCATCATAATCAGGAATATTAATTGATCCGCCAAACATCAGGTGTTCAAATAAATGAGCAAAGCCTGTGCGGTTTTCATCCTCATCCCTTGCACCCACATCATACAGCACATTTACTACTGCCATGGGTGTAGCCATATCTTTATGTACCAGTACTTTTAATCCGTTCGAAAGAACAAAGCGTTCAAAATTGATCATGTCTCTTTTGTAAGTTTTTAGAAAACGACTGTAAAATTCGGTAAAAAAGATTTGCTGAAAGGTATTACTTCAAAATACTCCCAACTTTTAACTCAATCAGCCGGGGTTGGGTGTTGCGGAAAATCAATATTCTTAATTTTTCTCCTGCCGTTTGCATTAATGCTTTGTATTGCTGAATACTATTGCTGAAATTATTATCCACTCCAAAAATCACATCCCCGGGTAAGAAGCCCGCTTTTTCAGCAGGTGACCCCTGCTGCACTTCCGTAATCACTATTTTTCCTTCGATAAAATAATAATTCATTCCTGTATAAGAATAATCAAAGGGATCTTTCATGTGTGAGTTGGGTGTGAGGTGAATGATTTTTTCCGGATAATTGATCACCAGGTTAAACCTCCGCAGTAAATCACTGCCCAGCAATCCCGAAATACCAGGGTAACCCAGCACATTCAGCGAATCATCATACACATGAACAGGCACCCTGTTGAATTTATACGGGCCCAGCTTCATTTTTTTAATAGAAGTGAGCCGCATCGATATTTTTCCCATCAATCCTTCTACCTGTGTACTCACCGATTTTTTCTTACGGCTGATGAATGTATTGTCTCTCATAAACTGTTCAGTAAACAACAAACACAGTCCGGCACCGGTATCAAAATAAAAATTCAGCAAATAACTTTTTTCATCAATTACTTCATGACGGGTAACAGGAATATTTGCAAATGTTGGTGCAAGATAAGTTCCGTTCCTGGGGTACTTGTATTTCCCGGGTGTATAAACAGAAATGGTCTGTTTATCGTAATCAAGACCAACGATATACCGTCTGAAAAATGAGAAACCGATAATCCCGTCTACACGCAAACCATATACTTCACTCAGAATTTCATAATCGTTGATATGAAAGTCGAGTTTCTCCACATCCAGTCCTTTAAAATGAAGGGTGCCGTTTTTATAATATTGAAGTGGTTTTACGCCCCCAATTCCACGAACGGTACGGTCGCTGTTTTCAATGGGTAATTTATAATAGAGTGCAGTAAGGGTATCAAGTGAAATGCCGCCGCTGCCGGTATCTAATATAAAATTGAGTGTATCGGGGAATTTATCAAGTGTTGCCCGCAGTATAACAATACCTCCTGTTAACTGCTCAAACTTAAAGCTGGTGAGCAGTTTAGCCGGTGGTGGCTCATTTTCCTGTGCGCTCATTTTGGAGCAGATCAGGAGCAGGCATATCGTTTTTAGCAACTTCACGGATCAATATTAATTAAAGTTATGAGTTAGACAAGAGAAATAGGATAAACGCTTCGCTGTACTTACAGAAACTGGCTGTACTTTTGTGGCCGCTAAGACGCAAAGGCGCAAAGGAAAACAAAAGTTACCTTTGCTCTTTCTTTATTTGTTCCTTTTAGCAGCATTTTTTCTTTTTGAAATCTAATTACAATGAATCTGAACGAACTTTATAAAAAGGCATCCAACTTTGAATTTTTAACCATTGAAGAAGGCATGTACCTTTTTGAACATGCACCGCTCACTGAGTTAATGTATGTGGCTGATGAATTACGCAAGCAACAGGTGCCCCATGGAAAAGTTACCTGGCAGATCGACCGGAATGTGAACACCACTAATGTGTGCATTGCCAATTGTAAGTTCTGCAACTTCTTCCGTATTCCCGGACATGCAGAAGCTTATATCACCGATATTGAAACCTATAAAGTAAAGATCGATCAAACCATTAAGTGGGGCGGCGATCAGTTGCTGTTGCAGGGCGGTCATCATCCTGAACTGGGACTTGAATTTTATACAACCCTGTTCAAACAGTTGAAGTCACTTTATCCCAACATTAAATTACACACCCTCGGGCCACCCGAAGTGGCACATATTACAAAGCTTGCAAAAAGCACACATAAAGAAGTGCTCACTGCTTTGAAAGAAGCAGGGATGGATTCATTGCCCGGTGCAGGTGCTGAAATTTTAATTGACCGTGTACGCCGCTTGATCAGCAAAGGAAAATGCGGCGCACAGGAATGGTTAGATATTATGCACGAAGCACATATGCTCAACATTACCACTTCAGCAACTATGATGTTTGGTCATGTTGAAACGATCCGTGAACGTTTTGAACATTTGGTAAAGATCCGTGAAGTGCAGAGTCAAAAGCCCGAAGATGCAAAAGGTTTTCTTGCGTTTATTCCATGGACCTTTCAGGATGCAGATACCTTACTTGCAAAAATCCGTGGTGTACATAATTTAACTACTGCCGATGAATATGTTCGGATGATCGCTATCAGCCGTATCATGTTACCCAACGTAAAAAACATACAGGCGAGCTGGCTCACTGTTGGTAAAGAAACCGCACAGCTTTGTTTACATGGTGGCGCCAATGATTTTGGAAGCATCATGCTTGAAGAAAATGTGGTGAGTGCTGCAGGCGCACCGCATCGCTTTACCTACAAATCAATTCAGGAAGCCATTAAAGAAGCAGGCTTTGAACCGCAATTGCGTAACCAGCAATATGAGTGGAGAGAATTGCCGCAGCTGATTGAAGAGCAGGTGGTGGATTATTAAGGTTTTTTGTTTGTATAATTTGGAGTTGATGATCGGATTGATTTTATACGAAGAGTAATGGCAGTGAATAACTAAGGCGAAACTTAAAACGACATTTTAATTCTTCTTTAGCTTGAAACACTTTTTATTCCTTTCAGTTATTACCCTCTCCATTTTTTTGAGCTCTTGCACAACCAGAAAGGTTACTCAATCTGGACAATTATTTGAAAAATATTATTCTTTCAGTAAGGACACTTCTTCCCGAATTCTTCCTTCTCTTGATACAAATCATATTTATATTTTAGGTGTTGAGTTAGTTAAAACTTATCTGGATGGCAAAAGCAAATTAACCGCACCTTTTTCTAATCTGAGGAATGAGAAAGGGTATTATTATTCCTATTTAAAGTTTTTTACAAATGGTGTTGTTTATCGTAGCAATTATACACTTGAGCCTTTTACTGAAAAAAATATTTATTCGACAGAAGGACAGTATTGCTATTATAAAATCGTTGGCAATGAAATTAGGCTGGAATTATTCGATTGGGATCTAAAGAAATTTACAATTATGCGCATGCAGGTTTTACCGGATTCACTGCTGTATTATAAAGACAAGCTTAGAATATTTGGGGGAGGAAAAAGCAAACATAATTTTATATATAAAAGATCGAAAATTGTTTATTCAAAACCACTAATGTGGCCAAAGTAAATACGTTTTTTTTCGCAGACGAGTAAATAAATAAAACCGTTCTCAGGTGAAGCGTCAGATAGCTTTGTGAGTTGGGGTTGTGGCACCCGATAGCTATCGGGTCGCCGTGTTACAGAGAACAAACATCATCAGCGGCGAGTCCTGCTGCCAACAACACAAAATCCTGAGCAGAGACTTCGCCTTAGCATCCAGCTCCGGGGTTTAATCACATAATTAATATTTTAGACTGCTTCTATCTTGCTGTTCCTTATTTAGCTTTCTCCAAAATAGCGGCAATTTCCTGTGAAGTAAGGTCTGACGGGGGTATCTTGACATCTATAAAACTACCCGAATAATCAAGCCGATAATCAACATCATAATCATTATTAGTAATACATTTACCAGTTCCCAGGGGAGCTCTAGAAAAAGTCCAACCAGTTAGTAAATTCCCTCCATTCTTACCAAATTGTTCAATGTTCCGATTCATTGTGATGACACCAACCTCTAATTCAATGCCACACTTTAAACCATATTTATTATTTACCTGCTCCCTATGCAAAAATTGATAATACTCTTTGCCTAGAGATGATACAGATACATATTGGACTAGTGCTTTGTCATCTAGTATATTAGGAATTTCTTCAAAAATGCTTTTAACATAAACTACTGATTCATTATTCGAATTAATATACATATAAAATAAACCTGTCTTATTAAGATAAAAATCACATCTATTTCCAGCACTTTTTGTTGTATAAGTTCCTTTGTACCATCCTTTTAAAGACAATTTACAATTGGATGAAACCGTATTGCCAGAAACACTGAAACAGGTATCAAAAGCAGCCGGCACTTCAGTATAATTTTTTACAAAAAGTGTTGTATTTAATAATTGCCCTGTGTAAGAAACAAGGTTAACAAACTTCATTAGTTGTTTTGCTTTTGCAAAAAAGCCTTTGGCTTCTGCAGCTGAAAGACATTCAGTTGATGAGATTGCCAGATCAACTGTTGACAAAGTGATTTGTAATAAAATCGGAGAAATAGTAGCAGGAGAGCCATTTGACTGTCCGAGCAATGAAACATACCCGGCAACCTGTCCCGCAGTGAAAGACCTCATCTCCTTCACACATTTATTATTAAAATCTACAAACGGTATGTTTTTAATAACAGCACTTATATTATCAAAAATCAGGTTCGTATAATTATCTATAAAGGCTTCGTCGGCTTCCGGACCTGTTACCCCGGAAAAGGGCCTTCCTGTTCTTACCCTAAATTCATAATCACCATCTCCCTCCATTGTATAGATTTGTTCAATCGGATTGGGTGGATTACCAATTGCAGTGATAATTTCCGGTATTGATGATGCATACCATTGATAACGATCAAGAATCATGGATTTAACTCTTGATCCGTTTTTGTAAACTCCGATACTCTGGGAAAATGCCCATCCTGGATTTTGAAAGGCAATTGTACGGCCTGCCCGCACAATATTTACATTGGGTCGGTTATCTGTAATTTTGGATGCAGCCTTCTCAAAAAGATTTACCAGCTTTGCAAGAAAAATGGAGTTAGTTGAATCGAACAATGACTTGTTTTGTAAAAATGCTGTTTCAAATTCCTGAACAGTTCCTGCAAAAGCAGGGTTTTTCGTAATTGATTTTAATAGATTCAGCTTCCCCTCACTATTAAGTGAACTCACAGCAGGCATTTTCATCAGCATAGCCAAAACAGTGCTTTCACTGTTGATCACAAAATTGGTTTGTCCTTCATACACCAATCCCATTAGCCGCTCTGTGCCGTTTTGATCGGATACAAATAAAATTCCATAATCATTGCTGGCTTTACTAAGATTAAACTTATTTCCAGACACTTGTGTTTCCGCAAACCCCGAATTTACTTTCCAACCTGCGGTGTTTACTGTTGACCCTGCCGGCAAAATTACTGAACCAGAAACAGCTCCTGGAATAATGGCAGGAGGGTTTGGCTGTTCGCTTTCTTTTTTCTTACAGCCAATCAAACAAGAGATGAAAAGAAAAAAAACGAACCGTCGCATAAAGAAGATTTTGAGTGTAACAAACTTGTTAATCTGTAAATAAATGGTATTAGTCCGAACCTTACAATACCAACAAAGGAGTATTTATTTTTCAGGTGTAGTGTGAGAAAGCATTGTGAGTTGGGTTTATAGCACTTGCTGTATTGTTGGGAACAAACATCATCAACGGCAAACCCTTCTGACATCAACACAAAATCCTAAACATAGAATGCTGAGAATTTTATTTTCAACAACTGAACAATTCCTACCTTAGGCTTCTTCAATATTAACTCCGGACAAACATGAAAAAGATTCTTGCTGTTGCGTTCTTTGCTCTTTCTCTTTTAACTGTAAATGCCGATATCCGTTTGCCGAATCTTGTAAGCAGCAATATGGTTCTTCAGCAAAAAACAACTGTAAAAATCTGGGGCTGGGCCGATCCTGCTGAAAAAATTTTTATAACAACTTCCTGGAATAATCAAACAGATTCTGCAATCACTTCAAGAGGGGCAAAGTGGGAAATGAGTATACAAACACCGGCAGCCGGCGGGCCTTACACTATTACATTAAAAGGAAGAAATACAATTGTATTAAACAACGTACTGATTGGTGAAGTGTGGATTTGCTCCGGTCAGTCGAACATGGAAATGAATTATAACTGGGGCTTGCCTGATGTTAAAGCAGAATTATCAACATGCAGCAACAGCAATATCCGTTTCTTTTCTGTTCCAAAGTCAACATCAGTATATCCACAGGATAATTGTGCAGGCAACTGGCTGAGCTGCGATTCAAACACATTGAAAAGCTTTAGTGCGGTTGGCTACTTCTTTGGAAAAAAAACCAACAGCAGCTTAAATGTTCCTGTTGGTTTAATCAGCGCCAACTGGGGCGGTACGCCGGCAGAAGTATGGGCAGAAGAAAGTGCTGTTACAAATGATGCAGAATTAAAAGCGGCCTCAGCAAAACAGCAGCCATTCGACTGGTGGCCCAATACACCCGGTGCCTCATTTAACGCCATGATTGCTCCGGTTACAAATTATACGATTGCCGGTGCTCTCTGGTACCAGGGAGAAAGTAACACTACAGCACCCGATTCATATGCAAAACTTTTAGCTGCATTAATTGGTTCATGGCGAAAAGCCTGGAAGAAAGACTTTCCGTTTTATTATGTTCAGATTGCTCCCTACGCTTACGATAATAAGTTTGCGTCTGCCATTGTACGTGAGCAGCAAACCAAAGCAATGACCCTTCCCAACGTTGGCATGGTTGTAATAACAGATCTTGTTGATAATATCAAAGACATTCACCCAAAAAACAAACATGATGTTGGCTACCGGCTTGCAGCTTGGGCACTGGCAGAAACCTACCATCAACCCGGCATTACTTATAAAAGCCCGGTTTATCAAAGTATGGAAATAAAAAAAGATAATATTATTATCAGCTTTGCAAATGTTTCAACAGGATTAGCTGTAAAAGGAAAAGTCATTACAGAATTATACATTGCCGGAGCTGATAAAGTCTTTTATCCTGCTTCTTCAACTATTGAAAATAACCGGCTGGTTGTTTTCAGTAAACTGGTAAAGCTGCCTGTTGCAGTACGTTTTGGTTACAGCAGCACGGCCATGCCCAACCTGTTCAGCAAAGAGGGCTTGCCGGTAAATCCATTCAGAACAGATGACTGGGAATTGAACAGAAGTGAAAAATAATGAGTTGCAAAAACCTCCGGGTTTTGTAAACCTGCTTGCTTATAATCGGAGGCTATGAAAAACCCCGGAGGTTTACCTTCTGGAAATTAATCTATCATTAACGACGAGTCCTGCTGCCAACAACACAACTCCTGAGCAGAGACATCGAGAATCTAGAACCCCTAAGTACTTCCTTTAAAGCGAACAGTTTTGTTTATTTTCTGATTAAACTTTTGTAACAATTTGCTTTTAAAAAATAAACGTCTGTTAAAATTCCATTAAGAGAAAGATTAAAAGAACATTTTGTTTAAAAGACTGTTTTATAAGGCTAAACAAAAAAATATGAAACAAACTTCTTTTCTCCTTTCAGCAGCTTTGGTTCTGCTATTTTCAACAGTACTTATTTCCTGTAAAAAAGACAAAGTGAAAGACACATCAAATGTGAATGTTGTACATGCTTCACCCGATGCTCCCGGTGTTGATCTTTTAGTAGACAATTTAAAAGTGAATTCATCGCCGCTTACATTCCCCAACTATACCGGTTATTTAACTGTAACTGCGGGAACAAGGAATATAAAAGTGAATGCAGCAGGTACAAGTACAACAGTAATCAATGCGGATATTCCTTTTTCCAAAGACAAGAATTATTCACTGTTCGCTTTCAACCGCTTAGCTTCTATTAGTGCTGTCCTGGTAGAAGATAACCTGGCCACCCCAGCTTCAGGTAAGGCGCATATCCGCTTTTTTCATTTAAGCCCGGGAGCTCCGGCAGTTACAGTAGGTGTTTTAAGTGGAGAAACATTTACACCTGTATTCTTAAACAGAACATTTGAAACTCAGTCTTCAGCAACCTCTAACCAGGCTTTTGCTCCCGTTGATGCCGGTACATACAATTTTGATGTACGTGTTGCAGGAACATCAACTTCTGTTTTAACACTGAACAATATCACTTTGCAGGCGGGAAAAATTTATACTGTTTTTGCAAATGGCATTGTTGGTGGTACTCCGGCCCTTGGTGCAAAAATTATACTTCATAATTAATTTTATTCTGCTTTAATAAAAGAGATCCTTGAAATAACAAGGATCTCTTTTATTTATACATGATTCCACTTTCGCAGGTGAGTGAATAAATAAATACGTTCTCAGAATCAGATACTCTTTGTCTTTTACCAGCTTCCACCACCTCCACCACCAAATCCACCACCGGAGAAACCACCGCCACCTCCAAAACTTCCGCCACTACTGCCGCTGCTGCTTGGTTGACTGTAAAAGCTTTTCGACATTTCATTCATGGAATGATCGAGGCTATTTAAAAACAGATAAGTATTAAAGCCGTTGTAATTGCCCACGTACCAGTTGGGTGGCGGTACATCAAGGCCTTGCAGTTTATCTTTCCAGGTATCGGCCATACTAAATACAATGGCGAAGGGTAATACCTTATCAAAATAATGTTCGTCTTCTTTTAAGAAAAGTGCCAGCCGGTCTTTATCTACTTTTTGTATAAATTCTTTAAAGCCTGCCAGCTGCTGATACAGTTCATTTCCTTTGGCCGTTTTCTTCACCATAAAAATTCCAAAACCAATAATGATAACTCCGCTGATGATGCATGCAACAGGAAACCAGTAAGGACTACCCCAGTTGGTGAGTAGCTGAAAACCACCAATCCCCAGCGATGCCAAACCGAGGATCAAAAACAAATAAACCAGGCCTCTTGAATATTTTACATAATAAGCATCTCTGTCTACTTCGCCTTCCAGTTCTGTTTTTGCTTTGTTCATGGTTTTGTACAGTACATCTTTCAAACTGTCGAGTGCAACTGTGCTGCCGCTTGCAAAAATTCCGTTGAACAGTGTCCTTTCAAAAGACATAGCAGTTGCAGGAAGGTCTTTTAATTTGATGAACTCGTATTCAGAAGTTTTGATTAACCCCAGCAGCGATTTCTTTTCTGTTTCCTTCACCTGTAAATATCCTCCGGCACCCCAGTAAGGTATCAGTGCAGTGAGGTCTCTTCTGTTCAATGCATTATCAATTATATATCCTGCAACACTGGGGCTGATATTATCGGGAGGATAATATTGTGTAGTAATGGTGAGGCTTTCATCCTTACCTCTTCTTCTCCAGATCCAGAACATCAGAAAAAAAACAAGCAGAGGCAAAAACAGCCAGGGCATATCACGCAGCATATAATTTTGTTTCATCAAAAACTGATCAGGAAAAGCAATGCCAACAGTTAATCCCTGGTTGGCCTGCAATGGAACAGTTGTACTTCCTGAAAATGTTTGATTGCCTGTCCATGCAGAAACGGTATTATTTTCCTGCGAACCTGTTGATCCTGTTGCAACAAAAAAAGAAGGCGTTGCCGGTAACGCATTATACAGTTCAATGGAAAAACTGGCAGAGTCAATGTTTGTATCCCATTGATCGCCGATAATATTCAGGTACAGTTCTGAATGATCTTTAAAGAAATTAATGGCGTTCAGCATTCGGTAATGAATGATGTATTGCTGCACTCCATCAACATAGATGTCTTTTGAACCAATTTTTATTTCTTTATAATTACCACGGTTCCTTACAGAAAATTTCTGATCTCTTACCCCGATATTTTCAAGAATAGTTTGTGCCTGTCCGTTTGATTCAAGCTGCCGTTCTGCTTTTTGTGTGCCTGCAGGTAAAGGAGCCAGTGCATATTTATAAGGAATCATTCTTATAATACCATGACGGCTTTCGGTAAAATTTACCAGGATGGTTTCGGTTATATCGAGCGATGCATCTTTATTAACGGTAACATCTACATGGTACCGCTGAATGGTATAACCTCCCTGTGCATGTACAGACAGTGCAGCACAAACTGATAACAGCAGTGAAAGGAATATTTTTCTCACAGGTTGTTGTTTAAAACTTTACTTCCACGTTTTTGGCTTCTTCTTTGTTTTCCAGTTCAAAGAATTCACGTGCTTTAAATGAAAATACATTTGCAACAAGTACACCGGGGAACTGTTGTATGGATGTATTGAAATCCCTTACCGTCGCATTATAATATCGGCGTGAATTACCAAGGTCGCCTTCAATATTCTGCAGGGCTGTTTGCAGTTCAAGAAACTGTGCATTTGCTTTCAGATCAGGATAACTTTCTGCAATAGCCAGCAATCCTCTTAAAGCTCCGCCCAGTTGCTGGTTGGCAGCTGCCATACCTGCCACATCGCCGGGAGCTACAGCTACTGCTGCGTTACGTGCCTGCACTACTTTTTCCAGCGTCTGGCTTTCATGTGCTGCATATCCTTTTACTGTATTAACAAGGTTCGGAATAAGATCGAAACGTTTTTTGAGGAAAACGCTGATATCGCTCCAGGCATTATCAATTTTTATTTTTGCTTTTACCATTCCGTTGTACATGCCAACGATCCATAATAAAAGTAAAGCGATTACGCCAAGAATAATCAGGAGTACCATAACTTAAAATTTAATTTGTAAGAAAAGAGCGGGTGAATGTTTTTCGCTGATGCAATTTAAAGCAAAAGAGAAGATGAAGCTCTGAAAGAGTTACTTCCTTTTGTGCAGATGTTTTGCACTTATACACAGATGAAAAACCTGTGGTTTGTAACCGGCATCACAATTACAGAAAGAATCAAACTTTTGCTTTATCCGATACAACATTCTGAATAATGTCATTTACCTTTCACAAGATTTCTTACACATTTAACTGCCAGTATGAACAGGAGACATTTTATTCAAAGCTCCGGATTATCTTTCGCCACTTTGCTCATCAGTGATGCTGTTTTCAGTAACGGCTTACCCGGAAACCAACTCATCAGTTTTCCTGATGCAGTAACTGCTCTTGTTAACGGAACTGTTGTTACATTAACAGGTAAGGACAATGAAAGCTGGACTTATCAAAACCTTACTGTCAGTTTAAAAAATACAGGCAGCAGTTTAGCTGTAAGCATTCATGCACCGGGAATAAAACTCAGTGCTGTAACACTGCAATGGAAAACGCCGGTTCAACAATCTTCTTCCATTTTAAATGATCACTGGGAGCGTACCTATGGCGATATCTCCTGGCATAAACCAAATACAGCAGAAATTCTGCCCTGGTATTTCCTTGAGCACAACGGGCAAAACACCAATGGGTTTGGAGTAAAAACAGGTACATCTTCTTTTTGTTCCTGGCAAACGGGCAGTGATCAGCTGAGCATGATAATGGATACACGTTGTGGTGGTAATGGTGTAGAGCTTGGCGACAGAATTTTGCATGCAGCTGAAATTGTAACCATCAAAAACAAAACAGGTGAATCAGCATTTCAAACAGCAAGACGGTTCATGAAACTGATGTGTGTGAAAGTGAGAATGCCCAAACAACCGGTCTATGGTATTAACGATTGGTATTTTACTTACGGCAATAATTCGGAGAAACAAATTCTTGAACATACACAGCTGATGGCACCAATGGCTGATGGTTTAAACAACCGCCCGTTTTCAGTGATTGATGCTGGGTGGTTTGAAGCGCCATTTGCCAACGACAGCAGCTGGGGCGATGTGAGCAAAGCCAACAGTAAGTTCAGGGATATGGCTGGGTTAGCAGATAATATAAAAAAACTTGGTATGCGGCCTGGCATCTGGACACGTCCGCTTTGTGCAGCTGCAACTGATGCAAAATCATTAATTCTTCCTTTGATCAAAGGGAGAGATAAAAACAATCCTGTTCTTGATCCATCCATTCCGCAAAATATTGAACGTGTAAAAACATATTTCAAACTGTACAATCAATGGAAGTATGAACTGGTAAAATTCGATTACACTTCGTATGACCTTTTTGGTCAGTGGGGTTTTGATATGCTGAAGAACAGGGCTATCACTGCTGACAACTGGAGTATGTACGACAAATCAAAAACTAATGCAGAAATTGTTTTGCATTTTTACCAGTCCATTCGTGAAGCAGCAGGTGAAACTTATGTTATTGGCTGCAATACATTCAGTCATTTATCTGCCGGTTTGTTTGAGTTGAACAGGGTGGGTGATGATACATCGGGCAACGAATGGACCAGAACAAAAAAAATGGGCGTGAATACATTGGCCTTTCGTGGTATACAGCATGGAACATTTTATGCATCTGATGGAGATTGTGTAGGATTAACGTCCAAAGTACCCTGGGATAAAAACAAACAGTGGATGGAACTGATTGCCAAAAGCGGAATGCCCTTATTCATTTCTGCACAAAAAGAAGCAACAGGAACAGATCAGCAAAAATCAATACAGGATTGTTTCAAACTCGCATCAAAACCGTTACCTGTCGGTGAACCATTAGACTGGATGGAAAATGCTTTTCCAAAAAAATGGAAACTCAATAGCAAAACAGAAACATTTAATTGGGATTAAGTTTTATAAACCTGCTTGCTCATAATAGTAAACTCTAAAAAAACCGGAGGTTTTACTCAGTGCCCTTACTATCAATTCGGCAGCACATACATCTTCGGTATTTCGTTTTGCAGCAACGCTTTTGGCTTATTGGTAAAATCAATAAAGTCGGTAACATTTGTGCCGGATGGTGGTGGTGTATAATAATTGGTTCCTCCATTGTTCCAGAACATCACAAAAGCAACTTCAGTTCCATTATCCGTTAACGCAGAATATAAATAATTCGAAAACCATCCTGTTACTGCTGGGGTTGTTGGAGTAACCTGGTAACCGGTTTCTGTCATAGCAGCAATTTTTACTTTTGTTTTCGCTAAATCAGAAACCACTTTCATTTTTATATTGGCCAGTGCTGCACCTGCCTGTCCGGCTCCGTTGCGCAGATCCCAGTAATTATCAATTCCCAGTACATCAACATACGCATCGCCGGGATAGCGGCTTACATATTTTGCCTGTGTATCATAACTGTTATCGGGGCCGAAAGAATACAATACATTACGTACTCCTTTGGTATCTCTTAAATATTCAACTGTAAATTTAAAGGCTGTTTTAAATTCTTCTTCCGTACAAAAATTTGCACCCCACCAGAACCAGCTTCCATCAAATTCATGAAAGGGCCGGAAGATGACAGGAATTAACTCTCCTCCTGTTCCTTTCAGATTATTAAACACAGAAGCTACTTTATCTAATTTCAGTTTATACCAGTTGTGATTTGCACCACCGGGTAAAATACTTTTAAATGCGTTTGCTTTCTGATCAGCCGTCATATCACTTACATAAAATGAATTTTCGTTGTAAGGCTCACGCAGGTGCCAGCAAAAAATATTGATCATACCCAGTCCGTATGCCTTCTTCACATTGTTGATGATGCCTACTTCCTGCTGATAAAACCAGTTGCTTGCCTGGCCGTCGTTGCTTTTATCAGTTATAAACATAAAGTCTGATCCTAATAAAGCAGGATCATTTCCTGTTGTCTTTTTAATATCAGACATACCTCCTGCATTGTTATAAAAACCTGAAAAAGCATCCTGTTGTCCAACTGCAAAACCTGTCTTCGACAATATTTTTAAATTATAAAATAAGGCAATGGTTTCTTTGGTTGCATTTGAATCAACCATATACTTCTTTGCAGTAAGCTTGGTAAATGTATCTGTTGCCGGAGGAATAACAGGAGGTGGTATTGGTACAGGAGTTGGAGCTGGACCTGGTTTTTTTGAGCAACCAATCAATATCAGCACAACACTGATGATAAAAAATATCTTCTTTTTCATATGCACTTATTTCGCTATCGTTTGTAACATGTAAATTAATTTCTTTTTTTTCTGCATGATACTTTTTAAGCAATTTGAATAGAAAATGATAAAATTGTATCATGAAAACTGTCACTTACAGGCTGTTTCAGCCCATTTTCATCACTGATACAATTTTAGCATCCTTTACCTGTTTTCAGTTTATGAATTGATTGTTGATTCCAATTTTCTTATCTTACTATTTCAGAAACCTCATACATGATCAACCTCATCAGAACCAATTCAGATAATCCTGATTTTATACAACTTGTTGTACTGCTTGACAGAGATCTTGCTATCCGTGATGGCGATGACCATGCCTTCTATGCACAGTTCAACAAAACAACTCATATTCAGCATGTGGTTGTAGCTTATGAAAAAGATGAAGCAGTTGGCTGCGGTGCGTTCAAAAATTACGAAACAGCTTCAGTTGAAATTAAACGCATGTTTGTGCAGCCGCAGCATCGGGGTAAAGGAATTGCAGGATTGATTTTAACTGAACTGGAACTGTGGGCAAAAGAATTGCAAAACACTTCCTGTGTACTTGAAACGGGGAAGAAGCAGCCTGAAGCGATCAGGCTCTATCAAAAATCAGGGTATGACATTATTCCCAACTACGGACAATATGCAGGTATTGACAACAGTGTGTGTATGAAAAAAGAAATCTGATCTGCTTGCCGGAAATTTTAACAGGCGGCATTTTGTCCTGCGTGCAACGTTGGTATTGCTTTTGCAATCTCTTTATCTGTTTAAAACAACAACGAAAAATGAATAAACAACAAACCTCTCTTCTGTTTTGCCTCTTGATGGATGCACTTGGTTATGCCACTTATGCCGTTCCGATCCTGGGGGAGTTTGGAGATATCGTTTGGGCGCCCATCTCGGCTTTTGTTTTTTATAAAACATTTGGCGGCTGGAAAGGTGCTTTTGGCTCTGCCTTCAACTTCATTGAAGAAATATTACCCGGCCTTGATTTTGTTCCCAGCTTTTCATTGATGTGGGCATGGAATTATTTCGGTGCGAAGAAAAACAGTCCGGTAATTACGAAAATTGCTTAATCACTCCTGTATGTGCAGGTATCAAAACAAAGAAGCGCTCCCTACAACAAGAGCGCTTCTTTTATGTTATTACATGGGTAACGTACTACACTTCCATTGCAACCGGCTGCCTTTCGTTGAGTCTTTCAACCAGTTCTAATATTTGGTTTTTCAGTTGAGGAAGTATCTTTTTAACATCGTTTGTTAATTCTATTCCCTGTTGCTGTATGCTTTCAATACTTACAACAAATAAATGTATTTCGGGCATAGTACCTAATAACTGCAAAGCACTCACCATATCTTTTAATCCAATATCATGCGTACTCATTGCCTGCGGAAAATCCTTTACAAACTTTGGTTTAATTAAACGGATCGTACCGGGAACATTTCCATCGAGCGTTGCATCTGCCAGAATAACAATATCATGGGTTTCAAAATACTCCAGTAAATGAAATCCACCGGTACCACCATCCAGCACAGAAACATTAGGAGGTAATTCTTCCTTTGTTAACTGTTCAGCAAGATGCACACCAACGCCTTCATCGCCCATTAAATAATTTCCAATTCCAAGTATAAGTATTGACTTCGGCTGATTCATGCTTTCGTTTTTAATTCTGCTTTTTCCGGATTGGGTGTTTGAGGTTTATTTTCTTCGAACACTTCTTCTTCAATAAATTTCCATCCGCCGCCCATACTGCTGATTTCACCACGTCCTTCAATATAGTCGTGATAGAAAACAAGGTAAACGTGAATGACTACAAACAGGATAAAGAACCACATGGCAGCATGATGCAGCTGACGGGTAAGTATATCGCCGCCCAGCATTGCAGGCACCCATGCAAACATTTGTGGAAACCACCAGCCGGCCATTGATGCATACAAACCAAAGCCGGTTAAACATTGTACCAGGAATGCAATAAAAGTTAAGAAGTAAATAAAACCTGCCAATGCATTATGTCCTACGCTTAAATGTTCCTGTTGTTTGCCATTTTTCCTGATCATTAAAATGTCAATTTTAATAACAGTCCACATTTCTTTAAAGAACCTTCTTGAAGTAGGAATAAACTGTTTCCAGTTGGAATATTTGTTTCCAACAAAACCCCAGTATAACCTGAAAATAAAATTGAAGAAAAATAAATAGGCTGCTGCAAAATGAACATAGCGGAACCAACCCATTGTGTATTTAGCATTTGCCTCCTGTTTGCTCATTAATGCCAAGGGGTCAGCGATATAAAAACCGGTAATAATTAATGCAAGTAAAACAAGTGCATTGAGCCAGTGATACACCCTTACAGGCAGTTCCCATACATATACTCTGCGGAGTCTTTTAACATATAATAATTTGTTGGCCATAAAATTGGTTTATAAATTAATCGCCTAATACACTTACCCTGCTGATGGTTTTTCCTTCCTCATCATACAGGTGCACACTGCAGGCCATGCAGGGATCAAAGCTGTGAATGGTTCTGATAATTTCCAGCGGTTGATTTTCTATTGCAACCGGTGTATCAATCAATGCAGCTTCATACGCCGACATTTGTCCCTTGTGATCTCTTGGCGATGCATTCCATGTTGTAGGAACCACTAACTGATAGTTGGCAATTTTTTCATTTTCAATATTGATCCAGTGTGCCAATGCTCCACGTGGAGCTTCTGAATGTCCAACACCCATTGCTGATTTTGGCCATGTCTTGGGATCAAAATTTGTCATCTCAGCCATACGTGTATCACCATTCTTAATGTTGGTGATTAATTGATCATAAAATTCCTGCACCCATCCTGCTGCCAATACTGCTTCAAGTCCACGTGCAGCTGTTCTGCCCAATGTGGAGAACAATGCAGTAATTGGAACATCCAGATCTTTCAGTGTTTTATCAACAACTGCTTTGTATTCTTCTTTTCCTCTTGCATAACCAACCAATACTCTTGCAAGCGGACCAACTTCCATTGCATTGCCTTTCCATCTAGGAGTTTTGAGATAGCTGTATTCTTTTGATGTATCTAAATGTTCAAATGGGGGCTTTGGACCGGTATAATTAATCTTACTTTCACCTTTCCATGGATGCAATCCTTTATTTTTTCCTTCTTTGTAATCGTACCAGGAGTGTGTAATGAATTCCTGTACTTCATCATCTTTTTTCAAATCAACATCATACACTTTACTGATGTCTTTATTTAAAATTGCACCTGCAGGAAATTTATAGCTTGCAGTATCCCTGATGCCATTTGTTGGCAGATCGCCATATACCATATAGTTTCCAAGGCCGCCACCAATTGCTCCCCAGTCTTTATAGAAAGATGCAACAGCCATCAGATCGGGAATATACACCTGCTCAATAAATTCCTTTCCCTGTTTGATCAGTTGCTGTACATAAGCCAACCGTTCTGCGTTAATACCACTCACATCATCCAAACCAATAGCACAAGCCATCCCACCAACTAAATAATTCGGGTGTGGATTTTTACCACCAAAGATGGCCTGCACTTTTACAATTTCTTTCTGCCATTCCAATGCTTCAAGATAGTGAGCAAGACCAATCAGGTTTACTTCAGCAGGAAGTTTATAAGCAGGATGCCCCCAATATCCGTTGGCAAAAATTCCAAGCTGTCCGCTTTCAACAAATTTTTTAATTCTTGTTTGAATATCACTGAAATAACCGGGTGAACTTTTTGGCCAGTGTGAAATACTCTGTGCCAACTCTGAGGTTTTCTTTGGATCTGCTTTCAATGCATTTACCACATCTACCCAATCCATTGCATGCAGGTGATAGAAGTGAACAACATGATCGTGCATGTACAATACACAATGCATTATGTTACGCACCAATTCTGCATTGGCCGGTATAACAATCCCCAGTGCATCTTCTACTGTACGCACAGAAGCTAAAGAGTGAGTGGAAGTGCATACACCGCAAACACGGCCAACAAAAGCCCAGGCATCTCTTGGATCACGGCCTTTCAGTATTTCTTCCAGCAACCGAACCATGGTGCCACTGCTGTATGCATCAGTTATCTTTCCGTTTTCGATATCTACTTCAACACGTAAGTGACCTTCAATTCTTGTAATTGGGTCAACAACAATTCTTTTACTCATATAAATTAGTATAAGTTGGAATAATTATGATTTTAATTCGTGCTCGCTTTCCTTTCCTTCTTCTTCAAGCTTGTGAATAAGTTTATACTTACTCACATTGGTTGCAATAGCATGTCCGACAATAGCAGCAGCAGTTACACCCAGTGCCACTTTGCCTAATGTATCTGCATTTGCTTCAATACCAAATCCGGGGAACGAAGAGCCACGATCGTACAATCTTCCGTTATCCCAGAAATTTTCTTCGCTGCAACCAATACAGGGATGACCTGATTGAATCGGGAAACTTGTTCCGTTATTCCATTTCATTACACCGCAGGCATTGTAGGTGGAAGGTCCTTTACAACCAACTTTATATAAGCAATATCCTTTTTTGGAATTTTCGTCATCAAATGTTTCAACAAACAAACCGGCATCATAATACGGGCGGCGGTAACATGAATCATGAACACGTTTGCTGTAAAATGCTTTGGGTCTTCCCATTCTGTCTAATTCAGGAATAGTTCCAAAAGTTAAGTAATGAACAATTACTCCCGCCATTACTTCACCAATCGGAGGACAGCCGGGTACTTTAATAATCGGTTTTCCTTTTACCAGTTTATGAATAGGAGTTGCTGATGTGGGATTTGGTTTTGCTGATTGCACACAGCCATTGCTTGCGCAACTGCCCCATGCAATAATTGCAGCAGCACCTTCTGCAGCTTCCTCCAGAATCTGCATAGAAGTTTTTCCGCCAATGATACAATACACACCATCGGCAGCTACTGGAACACTTCCTTCTACACATAAGATATATTGACCTTTGTATTTGGTCATTGTGTTTTTTAATGCTTCTTCTGCCTGGAAGCCGGATGCTGCCATTAAGGTTTCTGTATAATCGAGTGAAATCTTATCCAGTAAAATATCTGCCACCATTGGGTGAGAGGAGCGGATAAAACTTTCACTGCAACAGGTACATTCCTGGAAGTGGAGCCATACAACAGGAAGACGGGGCTTGGTTTTCAAGGCTTCGGTAACCTGTCCGAGGCCGGCCTGGCTTAAGCCCATGTAGGCACTCATCATGGCGCAGAATTTTGCAAAATCTCTTCGGGAATACCCTTTTCGCACCACCTCATCGTAATAGGTGGGCATTTGTTTTTCGGCAATCGTTGGCATAATTAGAGTTTGAAGATGGAAAGATTCTTAAAGATGAAAATCTCATTTTTCTCTTGTAATGACACTCGTTAGCACATGCGGTGACTGTAGTCATTGCCTCTTTTTCAAGGTTCGTCTAAAATTGATCTCGCTTAATCCATCAGCCCGGGTAAAAAACATTGAATAAACCAGGCGATTGATTTCTGTCATTAAAAAAAATTAAAAAGTTTCAGATGAAAAAGATTATGCTCTTCCTTGCTTCATTACTTCCTTTCATCAGTAATGCTCATCCCGGACATGGAGAAACAGAAGGCTTTACTATTAAACATTATTTCACAGAACCAAGTCACCTGGTATTTCTGTTTCTGGCTATGGCTGTTGTAATTTTTTTCCTTGGAAGAAGCAAGGAAATACATGATGCGAAAAAACAAAAACAGCAGTAATGCATGAGCTCTCCATTGTGATGAGCATCATTGATATTGCGGAACAGCAAACTAAAAAAGCAAATGCTGTTTCAGTAGATGAAATTGAACTGGATATTGGCGAACTGAGTGGCATTGAAGAACAGGCTTTTGATTTTGCCTGGCAGCAGGCAGTAAAAGATACGGTACTCAACAATGCAGAAAGGGTAATTAATAAAATACCCGGCGAAGGTTTGTGTATGGAATGTGATGCCGCATTCCCCGTTCATCAATTGTACGATCCCTGCCCTGTTTGCGGCAAACATTTCATCTCTGTACTAAAAGGAAAAGAACTGAGGGTAAAGTCGCTGATCGTTACCTGATTGTTATTATACGTATAACTTAAATATTTAAAACATGTGTGCTACCTGCGGTTGTGATTCAAACGGAAATGTTACTATGCATGATGTAAGCGATCATGCACATGATCACGGGCATCAACACGATCACAATCATCCCCATGATCGTGATCATCATAAAAAAGTAATAGATGTTGAACAGGATGTGTTGTACCAGAACAATCTGCTGGCACAACGCAACCGTGGTTATTTCGAAGCAAAGAATATTCTGGCGCTCAACCTGGTGAGTTCGCCCGGCTCCGGTAAAACAACCCTGCTGGAAAAAACATTATCAGATCTGAAAAACGAACTGAGCTGTTATGTAATTGAAGGAGATCAGCAAACAAGTAATGATGCCGATCGGATTCATGCAACCGGAACACCTGTTGTGCAAATCAATACAGGGAAAGGCTGTCATCTCGATGCACATATGATTCTGCATGCATTGCAGCACATGAAGCCGAAAGAAAACGCCGTAATGTTTATTGAGAATGTTGGCAATCTTGTTTGTCCGGCGATGTTTGATTTGGGCGAAACCGCAAGAGTGGTGATTGCTTCTGTTACGGAAGGAGATGATAAACCGTTGAAGTATCCGGACATGTTTTACAGTTCACATGTTTGCATCATCAACAAAACCGATCTCTTACCTTATGTTCCCTTCAGTGTGGAAGCATTTAAAGAAAATGCAAAAAAAATAAACCCTTCTCTTGTATTTATTGAAGTGAGTGCTTATAAGGGAGAAGGATTAACTGTTTGGTACAACTGGCTGAAACAAAAAGTTGAACAGACAGCCCTGGTCTAATCTGCTTATTGGAAAACAAAACAACATTCAGTGTTGAAAATTTATACAAATGCAGTCTTGGCATATTCATATCAGTGGAATGGTACAGGGCGTGGGCTTTCGTCCGCATGTGTACCGGCTTGCCGAAGAAATGAAGATTAAAGGAACTGTATCCAATACAACAAATGGTGTACACATCATTGCAACAGCTGAAGAAACTCTGCTTAAAGAATTTTATAAAACTCTTATTGATCATCCTCCTGCCAATGCCATCATTACGCATCATGATGCTGGTTTAATTGCTTTGCAGCAGTTCAAAGAATTCAGTATCCGTGAAAGTGAAGAACATCAGCATCCTGAATTAATGATCACTACCGATTTTGGTTTGTGCGAAGAATGCAGAAGCGAATTGTTTGATCAAAAAAACCGTCGCTATCATTACCCCTTTATCACCTGTACTAAATGCGGCCCACGATATTCTATCATTACCTCATTGCCATACGACCGGCCCAATACAACAATGGAAGAGTATGAACAATGCTGGCAATGCAAGGAAGAATATCATAATCCTTTACACCGGCGCTACTACAGTCAAACCAACTCCTGTGAAGACTGTGGTATTCCCATGCATTTATATAACAGTGACGGGGAAAATGTATGCAACGATTACGATTGTATTTTAGTGATGCTGAAGGATGCATTACAAAACGGACATACCATTGCAGTAAAAGGAATTGGTGGTTACCTGCTTATGGCCGATGCTGCCAATTATTTTGCCATCAATACCCTGCGTGAACGGAAACAGCGGCCTTCAAAACCATTGGCGGTTTTATACCCTTCCATTCAATCCGCTGAAAAGGATGTGTTGCTCAGTGAAAAAGAAAAAGAAGCATTGCAAAGTATTGTGGCTCCTATTGTATTGTGCAGGTTAAAAGACAAACCCGGTTCTGGTCTCTGTGCCGATTTAATTGCTCCCGGCTTACATAAAATTGGTGTGATGCTTCCGTATTCACCATTGCTTGCTTTAATTGCAGAACAGTTTAATAACCCTTTGATTGCAACAAGCGGCAATATCAGCGGTTCGCCAATTATTTATAACGATGATGAAGCGCTTGAATATCTTGGAGAGGTTGCAGATTTTGTTTTAACCTACGAACGGGAAATTGTTGTACCGCAGGATGACAGCGTGATGCAGTTTACACCTGTTCATCAGCAAAAAATTATTCTGCGCCGTTCAAGAGGATTGGCACCGAATTTTTATCCTGTTCCATTTTCTGATAACGAGACACAAATCATTGCGATGGGTGCAGAATTGAAAAGCAGTTTTGCTCTCTTTCAAAACAACCGTTGTTATATCAGTCAGTACTTAGGCGACCAGGGAAGTTATGATGCACAGTTAAGCTATCAGCATACGCTTAATCATGTAAGCAGGTTACTCCGTTTTGAAGCAGATGTTTGTATTATTGATAAACATCCCGGTTACTCCATAACAGAAACGGGAAAAAATTATGCAGCTGAAAATGCAATTCCTCTTGTTGAAGTACAGCACCATGAGGCACATTTTGCAGCTGTATTAGCGGAAAATAATTTATTGGAAACAGATGAACCTGTACTGGGAGTTATCTGGGATGGCACCGGTTATGGAACAGATGGAAATATCTGGGGCAGTGAGTTTTTCACATACGTTGATAACCGGGTGAAGCACTTTGCGCAGCTGAACTATTTCAGTATCTTGATGGGAGATAAAATGGCAAGAGAGCCACGTTTATCTGCACTTTCTCTTTTTGATTCGGATAATGACGCAGTTAATCTCCTTAGAGAAAAATTTACATCAGCCGAATGGAGTCATTTCAGAAATCAACTGCATAATAATCTGCAACCTGTTTATACCTCCGGCATGGGACGCTTCCTCGATGGAATTGCTTCTTTGCTCGGAGTAGCTGATACCGTAAGCTATGAAGGTGAAGCGGCGATGAAACTGGAAGCATTGGCACTTCAATGCAAACATCCGAGAACAGAGACTTATGAATTCTCTCTGTCAGGAAATAAAATTGAGTGGCAAAAAATGACAGGGCAGTTAATGAGTGATTTAAAACAACAGGTGCCAAAAGAAAACATTGCGTATAAGGTTCATCTTTCCCTGGCAAAACTGGTTGAACAGATAGCCATTAATGCCAACGTGAAAAAAATTGCGTTCAGTGGCGGTGTAATGCAAAATGCTTTGCTGGTTGATTTGCTTGCTGACCGGTTAAAAGAAAACTATGAACTATTTTTTCATCAGCAGTTATCACCTAACGATGAAAACATCTCATTTGGTCAGCTGGCCTTTGTACATTTTTCATCAGTAAAAAATAACAGGAACCTGCTGCAGGCAGTAACGAATTAAATTAAAAACGAAACTTATGTGTTTAGCAATTCCGGGAAAAATTATTTCTATCACTGCTCAGCTCGATGAAACCTTCCGCATGGGAAAAGTTTCATTCGGCGGTATCATGAAAGAAATCAATCTCTGCATGGTACCCGAAGCAGAAGTAAATGATTATGTGCTGGTTCATGTGGGTGTTGCCATCAGTAAAGTAGATGAAGAAGAGGCACACAAAACTTTTGAATACTTAAAACAGATAGGAGAGTTAGAGGAACTGAAGGATAAAGAATTGAACGAAGTTGAAAAACTGCATTCAACCGAATCGGTTTTAAAACCAATGAAAGCACATTTATAGTATGAAATATTTATCTGAATATCGTGACCCTGAGTTAGTGCACCAGTTTGCAGACGAACTGCACCGCATTACTACAAAACCATGGACCATCATGGAAATCTGCGGAGGGCAAACTCATAGCCTGGTGAAAAATGGCATTCTTGAAATGCTGCCCAAAGAAATTACGATGGTGCATGGACCGGGCTGTCCTGTTTGTGTTACCCCCATTGGTATTATTGATGAAGCCATTCTGCTAAGTGAAATGCCAAATGTTATTCTCTGTTCTTTTGGTGATATGCTGCGTGTACCTGGCACCAAAAAAAGTTTGCTTGAAGCAAAAGCGGAAGGCGCCGATGTACGTATTCTTTATTCTCCGCTGGAAGCAGTAACACTTGCCCAACAGAATCCAGATAAAGAAGTGGTATTTTTTGCAGTGGGTTTTGAAACAACAGCTCCGGCAAATGCATTAAGTGTTGTACATGCTGCCAAAATGAATGTACACAACTACAGTATCCTTGCATCGCATGTTTTGGTGCCACCGGCAATGGAAGCAATACTTGGTGACCCTGAAAATAAAATTGATGCATTTCTTGCTGCAGGTCATGTGTGCAGCATTATGGGAATGGAAGAATATTATCCGGTTGCTGAAAAATATAAAACACCAATTGTTGTAACAGGTTTTGAGCCTGTTGATTTATTGCAGGGAATATTGATGGCTGTGCATCAGCTGGAAAGTGGACAGTATGAAGTAGAGAATCAATATGTGCGTGCTGTACAGCGTGAAGGAAATTTGATTGCACAGGAAACCATTCATGAAGTATTTGATATTGCCGACAGAAGCTGGCGTGGCATCGGGCAAATTCCGAAAAGCGGATATGAACTGAATAATCACTACAAACAATTTAATGCACGCATCAAATTCAGTTTAGGTGAAACAGCAATTGATGGAACGAATGAATGTATCAGTGGTGAAATTATGAAAGGATTGAAGAAGCCTTTTCAATGCCCGCACTTTGGAAAAAAATGTAATCCCGAACATCCATTGGGCGCTCCAATGGTAAGCAGCGAAGGCGCCTGTGCAGCTTATTATCATTACCAGGGAGTAGAATCACAAGAATTAACAGAAGCAGTATGAGATTAGATTGTCCTTTACCCAAATTCGATTTTGATATTATTACTCTTGGTCATGGAAGCGGTGGTTTGTTAACGCAGCGGTTGTTACAAAGTGGCGTCTTTGATGTATTGAAAAATGATATGCTAGATCAGCAACATGATGGCGCTATTTTAGAATTGAATGGAAAAATTGCGATGAGCACCGACAGCTATGTTATCTCCCCTGTTTTTTTTCCCGGTGGAAATATTGGTGAACTGGCAATTAACGGAACAGTAAACGATCTGGCAATGTGCGGTGCACAGGCGAAATACTTAACGCTTGCGTTTATACTGGAAGAAGGTTTACCTATTACAGAGTTTTGGGAAATATTAGTGAGCATTAAAGAAGCAGCCTTAAAAGCAGGTGTGCAGATTGTTACAGGCGATACAAAAGTGGTGGAGAAAGGAAAAGGTGATAAGATCTTTGTGAATACAAGCGGTATTGGTCTTGTTCATCCAAAAGCAAATATTCATCACAACCGTATCAAGCCCGGTGATAAGATCATCATCAGCGGACCAATGGCTGCACATGGAATTGCCATCATGAGCTTACGTAAAGGGTTGGAATTTGAAACAACCATTGAAAGCGATACAAGAAACCTGAATCATATTACAAAACAGTTACTCGATTTGTTTGGATCAAATATTCACTTCATGCGTGATCCTACCCGTGGTGGTGTTGCTTCTGTTTTAAATGAAGTGGCAGGTATGACCCAGCTTGGATATCTTCTTGATCAAAAACAAATTCCCGTTGATGAACAGGTGGAAGGTGCCTGCGAAATGCTGGGGCTTGATCCATTATATGTTGCCAATGAAGGGATCTTTATTGCAATTGTAAATCCATTAATTGCAGAAAGCTTTTTATATCAGCTGAAAAAAGAATCTGAGTTTGCTTCAGCCGCCCTCATTGGTGAAGTGGTTGATGATCATCATGGAAAAGTGTTGATGAAGAGCCGCATTGGCGGAAGACGTGTGGTGAATTATTTAACGGGTGAACAATTGCCAAGGATTTGCTAAAAAAATTTGCCACGAAGACAGAAAGGCGCAAAGAAGCACAAAGGGAAACCCCGTCTGATGCCCTCGTCTGACGGAATTAAAGTACCAAACTTCTATGCTCAGCAAAGTTTCCAAAAATTTGCAGTTTTATGCCATTGGTCTACGGCCAATTATATTTATTAAAAGTCAAAGACTTTTTGCATACAATTACAAAGTCGGTAGACTTTGAAGAGAGGGCTGATCGTAGTACTGACGGCGAGTGCTTATTCATCGTCCCCCTCTGATGCAAAAACCTCGCTGTTTACAGTAGCCTTATTTTTCGTTTTGAGTCAAAAGGGAAACCAATAAATGCCCTAGATTACCGTCAATGTAATTAATTCTTCCTGTATTGAATGACATACCAATTTGTCCAACTGGTACTGGTGCTCCTCCAAGTCCAAAGCCAGTCAAAGTTAAAAAAGTTGCAGGTTTATTTTCTTCCCACTTTACCCACATGGTTGCCCCGGTAAATCCACCTTTATTAATTTTCACCTCCTGCCCTTCTTTATTATGATGTTTGTAAAAAGTTCCGCCTTTTATTTCCGTTTTAGTATTGTCTATCTTGAAGGAATATGTTTTTTCGGATTTTTCTGAGTCACCAAAAATGTATACAACGTTTTTTTCGTGGTTTTTGAAGTTTAAATTCAAAGCTGAGTCTGTTCCATAGTAAGTGTCAAGAATCAGGACAGAAATATTACTACTGCCCATTTTTTCAAACCTATTAAGTTTAAAAGCATTAGCGCCAAGTTCTTGAGCTTTTGCCTTTAGTTTATAAAAGAGCATCTCCAAATCTACTTTTTTACCTTCTCCTGACGCTTTAATTGTAGCAATATATTTTATGTTCGTTGTGTCGGTGGTTGGTTCAATGAAAGCAAAATCTTTGCTTTTTGTTTCAGGTTGAAATTCAGATTTATTGATCACCTCAACAGTTTGAGCAATTATCAAATTTGAAAAAACCAAAGAGGCAATTGTTAAAATAATGATTGTGATATTTTTCATTTCCGATTTAAATATTAGTATCTCTAAAGGTTACTGCTAACACGTGAATTTATGTTACAGGATGCAGGTATCAAAAAATATTGGTATTAGAAATCAGTCCCTTGATAATACACTTTTTGTATTGTTGTTAGTACAATCGGGTTTTCATGCGCTTTCCAAACTTTGTAAAGCACTTCTGCTGCTATTTATATTTCCCCATATCATTCACTGAGGAATGACCAAGGAATGCTGCATGTGCATGATTTTTTGCACGTGCATAACGCAGGAATACTTCCAGCGTTTTCCAGTAATCATGATCACGCTGTGTATCATTCAGCAACAGGTAACCCATAATAATGTTTCCTGCCATTTCAACTAACCTGCGTGCATGAAACTCTATAAACTCAGGATTGTTATGAAACGTTACTCTTGCTTCAGCCTCTTCGTAATCAAATCCCATGGTGATAAGCTGTGATCTGTACGATTCTGTTTCGGGTTTAATCGTAGCTTTTTCATATTCCTGCATCTGTGCAAGATAGGCACCGGTAGTAACTCCTTTCGTAGCGGCCACTACCTGCAGCTGTGTGGTTCCTTCGTAAATGGTTGTGATGCGGGCATCACGGTAAATCCGTTCTATGGGGTAATCTTTCATAAACCCTGAGCCACCGTGTATCTGCAATGCATCATAAGCAATTTCATTACAGAATTCGGAAGTAATTCCTTTTGCCAGCGGTGTAAACACATCTGCAAGCTTCTGATATTTTTTCTGCTCTTCTTTTTCTTCTTTTGTTAATTCTCTTTCGGTAGAAATATGGTTGTAGGTTTTATAGATGTCAACAAAACGTGCAGTTTCATAAAGCAATGAACGGGAAGCTGCCAGCTTTGCATGCATCACAGCAAGCATTTCATAAATCGCCGGAAACTTAATAATGGGTTTGCCAAACTGTATTCTTTTTTGTGCGTACGTCAATGCTTCACGGTAAGCAGCTTCACTGATACCAACCGACTGTGCAACGATTCCAAGTCTTGCACCGTTCATGAGCGACATTACATATTTGATTAAACCAAATTTGCGTTGTCCGCAAAGTTCTGCCGGAGCATTTTTATATACAAGTTCGCAGGTAGGAGAACCTTTGATGCCTAATTTATGTTCTATTCTTCTTACTGTAATTCCGCCACTTTTTTTATCATGAATAAACATGGAAAGTCCTCGGCCATCCTGTGTTTTTTCTTCTGTACGGGCAAGCACAAGCGAAATATCGCCATCACCATTTGTAATGAACCGTTTCACACCATTCAGCAGCCATGTATTTTTTTCTTCATCAAAATGTGCTTTCAGCATTACTGCCTGCAGATCAGAACCGGCATCTGGTTCAGTCAACGCCATTGCCATTGTTTCGCCTTTGGAAACTCTTGAAAGATATTTTTCACGTTGTTCCAGCGAACCAAATTCATTGATCGTTTCGGCACAGTCCTGCAGCCCCCAGATGTTTACAAATCCTGCATCCGCACGGGAAACAATATCCGCCGCCATAATGTAAGGCACAATAGGGAAATGAAGTCCGCCAAACTCACGGGGCAATGTAATGCCCATCAGTCCGGCCTGTTTGATGGCATCAAGATTTTCCTGGGTTCCTTTTGCATAAGTTACTCTTCCATTTTCCAGCGTTGGTCCTTCATGATCAACAGCTTCTGCGTTTGGTGAAACAATATCGCCACTGATTTCACCTACAACTTCCAATACCTGTGCATAGCTATCCATTGCATCTTCATAATCTTTAGGAGAAAAGTCAAACGCATCTTTATCATGAAAGTTATTTTCCCTTAGCGCCACTATTTTCTGCATCAATGGATGTGAAAGATGAAACTGAAGATCGGGGTTATCAGTAAAAAAATTTGCCATAAAAGCTGAATTGAATTTTACAAATTATTTTGTATGCTCTTTATAATACTTGATCATTTTAGGAATTACATTCTCCACTCTTCCTGTTATTACATAGTTGGCGATTTTGTTGATGGGTGCATTGGGATCATTATTGATTGAAATGATAATGCTGGATTCCATCATTCCTGCCAGATGCTGAATTTGCCCGGAGATACCGCAGGCGATATATAATTTCGGACGTACCGTAACACCCGTCTGTCCCACCTGGCGTTCGTGGCCTGCATATCCTGCATCAACAGCAGCTCTTGATGCGCCTACTTCACCACCAAGTAAGGCTGCCAGCTTGTGTAACAGTTTAAAATTTTCTGCAGAACCTACACCAAAGCCACCTGAAATAATCACCGGTGAATTTTTTATATTCACTTTTGATGTTTCCATATGACGTTCGATCATTTTTACTACAAAGGCTGTATCGTCAACATATTTTTCTATATCAAGATTGACGATTTCTCCTTTGTAAGCGGGATCAACGATGACTTTCTTCATTACACCTTCTCTTACAGTTGCCATTTGCGGACGGCAATCAGGGTTAATGATGGTAGCAATAATATTTCCGCCAAATGCAGGGCGGATCTGGTACAATAAATTCTTATAAACCTTGCCTAGTTTTTTGTCTTCGTGTTCGCCAATTTCCAGTTCGGTGCAATCGGCAGTGAGTCCACTTTTTAATGCAGATGAAACCCGTGGACCCAGATCACGACCAATCGTTGTAGCACCCATTAATGCAATCTGTGGTTGTTGTTCTCTGAAAAGATTAACTACGATGGATGTATGTGGTAAAGTTGAGTAAGGCGAAAGTCTTTTGTCATCAGCCATATAAACTGTATCAACACCATAAGGAAAAATTTCCTGTTCAAATCCTGTCAGATTCTCACCAATCAAAAGCGCTTCCAGTTTACAGTTCAGCTGGTTGGCAAGGCTGCGGCCCTTTGTCAAAAGCTCCAGACTTACATCTGCAATCCTGCCTTCATCGAGTTCGCAATAAACGATAATATTGTTCATGAAATAAAGTTTTGAGAATTCAGGTTTCTAACCAATAATATGTGCTTCAATCAGTTCATTCATTAACCCGTCAATATCTTCATCAAAGTCTTCCAGTGTTCTGGATTCTTTTGATTGAAAAACGATATTATCCACTTTTTTTACCTTTGTTGGAGAACCTCCAAGTCCAAGCTGTTCGGGGTCGGCATCAATATTATTTACACTCCATTCTTTGATGGTAAGATGAGTATTTGATATTGCTGTAGCCAGGTAATCTTCATTGCTCTCCTGCCGGTTGCTGATGGTGGATGCATGTTTGTATTTCATCAATCGCTTTACATTTCTCGGGCGGCAACGTGGAGCAGAGCTGTTTACGGTAATGAGTACCGGCAATACACATTCAACAATTTCTATTCCTCTTTCAAGCCTGCGTTTCACCTGTATTTTACTTTCCGTCAGCGACACGATTTCTTCTGCATAAGTGATTTGCGGAATACCTAATTTTTCTGCAACCTGCGGACCAACCTGTGCTGTATCGCCATCAATAGCCTGACGGCCGCAAACAATAATATCTACATTCTTTATTTTACGGATGGCGCAGGAAATGGCATACGATGTTGCTAATGTATCCGAACCGGCAAAAGCTCTGTCGGTAAGCAGGATGCCATCATCAGCACCACGATAAAAACCTTCACGGAGAATTTCTACTGCACGTGGCGGACCCATTGTAAGCAGGGTAATTGTAGAACCGGGAAACTGATCTTTGATCAGTAACGCCTGCTCAAGCGCATGCAAATCTTCGGGATTAAAAATGGCGGGTAAAACCGATCTGTTAACGGTGCCGTCGGCTTTCATGGCATCTTTACCAATATTCCTTGTATCAGGCACTTGTTTGGCAAGCACAACAATCTGGAACTCTTTCATCTGGCAAGTTTTTGAGTTTATTGCGGCCAAATATCCAGAATAAATTCCTGTGAAAACATGACTGTATCATGATGGATGACCTGATTTATATCATGAAAAAACAGAATGAAGAAATGAATGTTGAAATGCTGAACTGCCCACTGAGGCAATGTATTATTGAAAGCTGAAGGCCGCTTAGGTGGAAGACTGGCAGTAAATTATTTAACAGGCGTGCAATGGCTATTTATCTGTTAATACCTGTATTTCTCGTTCTTGTCTTTGGTAGGTTTCATGTCTTCATCCTTTTCTTTATCATAAATACGCACATAAACAATCCATTCAAAATTGGCGTACTCTGCAACAAGATCAATTACCAGGTTACCGAACTCACCTGTTACATCATTCATCCGAAACTGGTTGGTCCATAAACGCAGCTCTTCTGTTGGTGCGTTATATGGCCCGGTTGCATTAATACTGTTATTGGAACCTTTGCTCATGAACGATTTACCTGCAATATCATTATAGTAGGATCTGTATTGCTTTTTCAGTTCAGTCATATCATCCGTAACAAATAATTTAGCTTCCCACAACCAGTTGATTTTTGTTTTAGTTGGATAGCCGATCACTTTACTTTCAACAGCACCTTTCATTTCAACTGTTGATGCATATTGAATGGTGTTGGGATCGCCCTGGTTCCTGTTTCCTTTGATTGAAGAAAACTGATTGGGATAATCGTTGATTACTTTTTCAAGTTGTGGCCTGATGGATGTAAACGGGCTTTTGATTTGGGCAGACAGAATAATAACAGAAAATAAACATGCCGTAAGAAGCAGTAGATTTCGTTTCATGGATACAGATTTGTAATGCAATATAGGAAAACTAATTTATCATTTAAAGTACATGCGGTATCAACCGTTTTACTTTTTTTTGATAATTCCTGTACGCATCTCCGTAACACTGCACCAGTTTTTTTTCTTCAAACTGCACTCCGATAAAAATATAAATGATCATCAGGGCAAGCAATAACCAGCATTTTGTGTAAGGGAGTGCAATGCAAAATCCAAGTGCCAGGATAATTGTTCCGCTGTAAAGTGGGTGCCGTACATATTTATTGAGTCCCCTGATCTGCAATGGCATCATTGTTTCTTCTCTGAAACCAAAGAAGGCTTTGAGGTCATAATTTTTCACAGAAAAAAACATAATGATTGAACCGGTTAAAGATGCCAGTGCGCCAATTGTAATAAAGGATTTAGTTGTTTGATAGAAAACAGCAGATGGAGTTCTGTATAAATAAAGGAGAAGGAAGGCCAGTGCAGCAAAATTGAAGAGATTATAAGCGACCCGGTATCCCCTGTTTGATAACCCCGTAATTTTACCTGTTTGCTTTTTCACAGCATCATTTGCCATGAAACTATGAAGGAAAAAGTAAATACCCCAGGCTAAAATAAGCAGTTCCATCCTGCTAATATAAAGAGTTCTGTATGGTGACAGACCGTATTTTTCACATGCAAAAAAATATCATTTGTACTCTTGCCGTATGGCATAATGATTGCTACTTTTATAGTATTAAATCCAATGGCAATGTCAAAAAACCAAACCGTACGCAAGAGTTCGTCTGTTTTACAGTCAATCAAACAAATTGTTCATTTGCTGGTTGAGTCGTTTGAGTCACCACAAACAAGGCAGTTCAGAAGACTGAAAAGTTTCGTTTCGGAACAATAATAGATAGAATTCCGTCCCCGACGAAAGCCATTCGCTGATTGGTGTATGGCTTTTTTTATGCCCTGAACTCAGATAGAACACTATCCATTTCCTGGATAATTTCTGCAGTACATAAACTGCCGATACTGCCTTCATGTGTATGATGGAGTTGGTGCAGATCAAACTCAAATTCACCTTTGTTGATAGCATTACCCACCTGTTGATAAGCTTCACGGAATGGAACGCCTTTATTCACCAGTTCATTCACTGCTTCAACGCTGAAGAGATATTTATACTTTTCATCCACAAGAATATTCTCCCGCACTTTCATATTGCTGAGCATGAGCTGCATCAATTGCAGACAGGCTTTCAGTTCTTCGATAGCAGGAAACAAAATTTCTTTTGTAAGCTGCAAATCCCTGTGGTAACCCGATGGAAGATTATTGATGAGTAAAGTGAGTTCGTTTGGAATGGCTTGTATGCGGTTGCATTTTGCACGGATCAATTCAAACACATCGGGATTTTTTTTGTGCGGCATAATGCTGCTGCCGGTTGTTAATTCATCAGGGAAAGAAATGAATGCAAAATTCTGATTCATATATAAACAACAATCCATCGACAGTTTGCTGAGCGATGCTGCAAATCCGCTCAAACCAATAGCTGTAAACTTTTCTGTTTTACCACGGCTCATTTGAGCATACACACTGTTCCAGTTCAATGTTTCAAATTGCAGCAAGGCTGTTGTTCGCTTCCTGTTGAGTGGAAAAGAAGATCCGTAACCCGCACCGCTTCCCAATGGATTTTTATTGGCAACATGATAAGCGGCTGCCAGCAGTTCCATGTCATCCACTAAACTTTCTGCATAAGCGCCTAACCACAAACCAACTGAGGATGGCATTGCAATCTGCAAATGCGTATAACCAGGCAATAAAACGTTTTTGTTTTTTTCACTTTGTACAACCAGTAAATCAAACAGGTTCTTTACTTCATTTTTGATATTAATGATTTCTGCACGGAGGTAAAGTTTGATGTCAACAGCTACCTGGTCGTTCCTGCTTCTGCCGCTGTGAATTTTCTTTCCGGTATCACCGATCTTTTGTGTAAGCAGGTCTTCAACCTGTGAGTGTACATCTTCAATTCCCTCTTCAATAATAAAAGATCCTGATTCAATTGTTTCCAGAATTTCATTCAATCCGTTGATGGCAATATCAGCTTCTTCCTTTGTCATCAAACCAACTTCGCCCAGCATGGTTACATGCGCAATGGAACCCTGCACATCATACTTTGCCAAAAGCAGATCGAATTCTTTATCACGGCCAACGGTGAATTGTTCTACCAATGCAGATGTGCTGCTGTTTTCTTTGCTCCACAATTTCATAGAATGGCGTTTAAGAGTTTGATGTATAATTCTATCCCTTCTTTTATTTCGTCTATGTATACAAATTCATCAGCTGTATGACTTCTTGCGCTGTCGCCGGGACCCATTTTCAACGCTGGGAAAGGCATCAATGCTTTATCACTTGTTGTAGGTGAACCGTAATAACCTCTGCCTAATTCAATACCGGCTTTGATCAACGGATGACCCATTGATATTGAAGTTGATTTCATTCTTGTTGTACGTGGTTTGAACTGACTCTTCAGGTTTTGTTTCAGTGAATCCAGCATTTCATCAAATGTGTACAGTTCATTCACCCTTACATCAATCACAAATTTACATTGTGGTGGCACCACATTGTGCTGCTGATTGTCTGTACCAATGATTGTAACTGTCATTCTTGATTCACCAAGCAGCGGACTTACTTTCTCGAACTTACAATTACGAATCCAGTTAATATCATCGATGGCAATATACAATGCATTCACACCTTCGTTTCGTGCAGCATGACCGGCTTTGCCATTAGCAACACAATCAATCACCATCAAGCCTCTTTCAGCAACAGCCATTTCCATTTTAGTTGGTTCACCAACAATACCAAAGTTAATATTGCCGAGGTATGGAAGAACCAGTTCAATTCCATTCACACCGCTGATCTCTTCTTCTGCACTTGCAGCAAATACAATATTGTGTGAGAGGTTTTCCTTCTCATAAAAATGCAGAAATGTAGCTATCAGTGAAACAAGACAACCTCCTGCATCATTACTGCCAAGGCCAAACAGTTTTCCATCTTTTTCAATAGGCGTAAACGGATCCTGTGTGTATCCTTTGTTGGGCTTTACCGTATCATGATGTGAGTTGAGCAGAACAGAAGGTTTGGCAGCATCATAATTTTTATTCAATGCATAAATATTATTGCCAACCCTGCTTGCAGGTATTCCCTTGAGTGCAAAAAATTTGCTGATGATCGCTGCTGTTTCTTCTTCTTCCTTGCTGAAAGAAGGAGTAGCAATTAATTCTTTTAATAACTCAATGGCCTGTTGCTGTAATATGTTTATTTGTTCGCTCATAACTGATTATTAATGGTTGTTCCTTTTGTTCCCTCTATTAATCCGTTTAATTCTTCAGCTTTACCGATAATGACTTTTTTCACTCCGCTGTTGAGTGCTGCAAATGCATTATCCAATTTGGGGATCATGCCTGCAAATATTTTTCCTTCACTTTTTAAACGCTGATAAGCTGATGGGTTGATCTGCGCAATAACTGTTGAGTCATCTTCTGCATTAAGCAATACGCCGCTTTTCTCAAATGAATATACCAGCTGCACTTCGTACAGGCTGCCCATCGCTTTTGCCACTTCCTGTGCAATAGTATCTGCATTGGTGTTTAATAATTGTCCTTTGCCATCATGTGTAATTGGTGCAACAACCGGAATAAATCCATTGTTTAACAGATGCTTCCAGCTGTCTGTCGTAATTTTTTCTGACAGCACATCACCCACAAACCCATAATCAATTTCTTTTACGGGACGTTTATTTGCAGGAATTAAATTTCCGTCGGCTCCAGTAACACCAATTGCATTACAGTTAAGTGATTGAAGCTGTGCAATCAGTTTCTTATTAATCAATCCTGCGTATACCATTGTTACAAGGTCAATGGTAGCTGCATCGGTTATTCTTCTTCCATCAACATACTTACTTTCTATCCCGAGTCCTTCTCCAATCTTTGTAGCAACCTTACCGCCACCATGTACCAAGATTTTTTTGCCTTTCACAGCAGCAAATGATTGCAGGAATGATGAAAGCTTTGTTTCATCATCAATAATATTTCCTCCAATCTTTATAACGTACAGCTTATCCATTTGCTTTTAAAATTTCTGATAAAACTGTTTGTGCTGCCCACACCCTGTTACTTGCTTCCTGCGTGACAATGCTGTTCTCACTGTCCAGTACTTCATCACTCAGTTCTACATTTCTTCTTACCGGTAAACAGTGCATCACCTTGGCATCGTTCGTTGCTTTCAATTTTTCTTCAGTGAGCATCCAGGCGGGGTCGTTACAATAAATTCTTCCGTAATCTGTATAAGTGCTCCAGTTTTTCACATACACGAAATCAGCATCTTTTAATGCTTCATCCTGGTTATGTGTTATGGTTGCTCCTTTTGTAAATTCTTCATCCAGTTCATAATCTTCCGGGTGTGTGATCACAAAATCTGCTTCGCCCCATGCATTGATCCATTGTGCAAAACTGTTGGCTACACATTGAGGTAACGGTTTAATATGCGGCGCCCAGGTAAGAACTATTTTAGGTCTACGCTTTTCTGTGAAAGTTTCCTTTATTGTAATGATATCGGTCAACGATTGAAGCGGATGAAGTGTTGCACTCTCAAGGCTTACAACAGGTACACCTGCGTACTTAATGAATTGTTTGATGAACAATTCACTGTAATCATCTTTCTTATTTTGTAAAGAAGGAAATGTGCGTATAGCTAATACATCAAAATAATTTCCGAGGATAGGTGCGGCATCCTTTACGTGTTCTACGGATGTTCCGCTCATGATCGCTTCTTCTTCAAACTCCCAGCTCCAGCCTTCGCTACCAACATTAAACACAATCGGGTGCATGCCTAAATTTTCAGCCGCAATCTGTGTGCTTAATCTGGTACGCAGACTTGGGTTTAAAAAAATCAAACCCATACGCTTGCCTTTACCCAGTTCCTGATCCTTTAACGGGTTTGCTTTATAGGCTAATGCTTTTTCAATCAAAGCATTGATAGCCTCCCCAACCCCTCCGGTAGAGGGGCTTACAACGTCGTGTACTGAAATGAACTGTTTCAATTTTTATGTCTTTACGTTCTTAAAAAACTTTGTGCTTCTTTGCGCCTTCGTGTCTTTGTGGCTCAGCTTTTCATTTTCTCAATTTCTTCCTTGACTGCTTCAATAAAATGCTCTGCATCTCTTTTCTTCAATGCCAGGCTTGGCAGCAAACGGATCACATTTGGTTTTGCTTCGCCTGTAAATATTTTCTGGTTGATCAGTAAGTTTTTCTTCAGGTCTTTTAACTCTTCGGGTACATCAAATCCAATCATCAATCCTTTTCCCCTTACGTTTTTCAACTCTTCAATTTTCTCCAGTTCTTCTCTCAGGTATTTTCCAACCATCACCGCATTACCCATCAGCTTTTCTTCTTCAATTACTTCCAGTACAGCCAGCGCTGCGGCACATGCCAAATGGTTGCCGCCGAATGTGGTTCCCAGCATAAAATGTTTAGGCTTGATATGCGGAGCAATAATAATCCCACCAATAGGAAAACCATTGCCCATTCCCTTTGCCATGCTGTAGATATCAGCATTCACACCGGATAAATCATGACTGAAGAATTTTCCGCTTCTTCCATAACCGCATTGCACACTGTCGGCAATATATACTGCACCATATTCATCACATAGTGCTCTGATTTTTTTCAGGAAAGAACTGTCGGCTACATTAATACCACCAACTCCCTGAATACCTTCAATGATCACTGATGAAATTTCTTTGCCCTGCTCTTTAAAACAATCTTCAAGTGCCTTCTGGTCATTGAACGGAAGAAAGATCACATTGTCTGTTTCATTCACCGGGGCAATAATATTTTTATTATCTGTTGCGCTTACTGCCAGCGATGTTCTTCCATGAAATGCTTTGCTGAAGGCTACAATCTTTTTGCGTCCGTTGTAAAAGCTTGCAAGTTTTAATGCATTTTCATTTGCTTCTGCACCTGAATTGCATAAGAACAGCTGATAATCTTCCTTGCCGGAAATCTTTCCCAATTTCTCAGCCAATTGTTCCTGCAATGGAATTTTGATAGAGTTGGAATAGAAAGCAATCTTATTCAACTGCTCTTCAATTCGCTTTACCCAATGCGGATGAGTATGTCCGATGCTGATAACGGCATGTCCGCCATAAAGATCTAAATACTGTTCGCCTTTATCATCCCATACATAACTGCCCTTGGCTTTTGTAATGGCGATGTTGTTAAGCGGGTAAACGTCGAATAAATTCATGTTTTGGTATTTTGCCACTAAAGCTCAGAAACACAGAAGTTTTATTCAGTGATTCAGCGCCTCTGTGGCTATTAAAAATAATTTGCTTTCAACTTCAGTCCGGTTGTCTCATCTAATCCAAACAACAGGTTCATATTCTGTACTGCCTGACCGCTTGCTCCTTTTAATAAATTGTCTGCTGCTGAATGAACAACCACAATGTCTCCAATTTTTTCAAGTTGAATAATGCACTTATTTGTATTCACCACCTGCTTTAAAAAAACAGCTTCCTTAGTTACATGTGTAAACACAGCACCTGCATAAAAGTCTTCGTAAAGCTTATTTAACTCAACTAAACTTAAGTCGCAGTGCATTTGTGAGCTGATGAAAATTCCTCTTGTAAAATCGCCACGCCAGGGAACAAAGTTGACGGCGATATCACTGTTAGGCTGTAACTGCAAAAGAGATTCGCCGATTTCTCCCAGGTGCTGGTGCGTTAATGTTTTATAGGCCTGTATATTATTAGCTCTCCAGCTGAAATGTGAAGTAGCAGATAATCCCTGCCCTGCACCTGTACTGCCAGTAATGCCCGTGGTGTAAACATCTTTCAGCAAACCAGCTTTTGCCAACGGCAACAAACCAAGTTGCAATGTTGTAGCAAAACAGCCGGGGTTTGCGATGTTCTGAGCAGATTTAATTTGCTCCCTGTTTAATTCAGGAAGACCGTAAATAAATTTTCGGTTACCTATTTGTGAACCTGATTGCAACCTGAAATCATTTGCCAGGTCAATGACTTTTATCTTTTCATCAATCACATTCTCAGCTAAAAATTTCTTTGATTCACCATGACCCAAACATAAAAACAATACATCCACTTCATTTGATAACTCACCGGTAAACTTCAGTTCTGTATCACCAAACAAATCCTGGTGAACAGTATAAACAGCTTTGCCTGCATTGCTCCTGCTGTGAATAAACGAAAGTTCAGCAGCAGGATGATTGATCAGCAAACGGATCAATTCTCCTCCCGTATAACCGGCTCCGCCAATAATTCCAACTCTGATTTTCATGTTTTATAATTAGAAATAAAGAATTAATGATGAGAAATGAAGAAGTGAATGCATTTACTTTCTCATTCTTTATTTTTCATTTCTTATTTTTGATTCTCTGCCTGAACAGCTGTCCAGATAGAAGTTTGATTGCCAAAGATTTTTGAGAACCCTCTCACATCATCACCGGTAAATCCTGTATTCATTTCACCATACTTACCAAACTTCGCACTCATGAGATCGTATTTGCTTTCAATACCAATTACCTGGAAACGGTAAGGCATCAACTGTACAAATACATCACCGGTAACATTCCGCTGACTGCTTTCAAAATAAGCTTCAAGATCACGCATAACCGGATCAAGGATCTGCCCTTCGTGCATCCAGTTGCCATAAAACTGCGCCAGTGTATCTTTCCATTGCAGCTGCCATTTAGTGAGTACATTTTTTTCCAGCGCATGATGTGCTTTCAAAATCACCATTGGAGCAGCAGCTTCAAAACCAACTCTCCCTTTAATACCAATGATGGTATCACCTACATGAATATCTCTTGCAATACCGTAAGGACCTGCTAATGATTGTAAATAGTTAATAGCTTCAACCGGGTGTGAAAACTGCTGATCATTTACTCCTTTCAGTTCACCTTTTTCGAAATGAAGTTTAACTTCTTCGCTTCCGGTTTTTGTTACCTGTGTTGGCCATGCTTCTTCTGGTAACATACCTTTACTGTTGAGGGTTTCTTTTCCGCCAATGCTTGTTCCCCACAGTCCTTTATTAATAGAGTACGCTGCTTTTTCAAAATTCATTTCCACCCCCTTACTCTTTAAGTAAGTGATTTCATCTTCACGGCTCAGCTTCATGTCACGGATGGGAGTGATGATTTCAACTCCGGGAATCATGATATGAAAGATCATATCAAAACGAACCTGGTCGTTACCGGCTCCGGTGCTTCCATGTGCTACTGCATCAGCATTTAATTTCTTTGCATGCTCTGCAATATGTAAAGCCTGGCTTAAACGTTCGGCACTTACACTTAACGGATACGTATTATTTTTTAGGCAATTGCCAAACACTAAATATTTAATGATGCGTTCGTAATAACCTTTCACCGCATCAACAGCAGTATGAGTTTTTACGCCAAGTTTGTATGCATGTTCTTCAATCTTTTTCAAGTCTTCTTCACTGAAACCTCCGGTGTTAACAATTACCGAATGAATTTCATATCCCATTTCATCGCTGAGGTATTTGGCGCAGTAAGTAGTATCAAGTCCGCCACTGAATCCGAGTACAATTTTTGCCCCTGCCCCTAAAGGGGTTCCGGCAACGTGCTTATTAATATGATCAGCCATAACTATTAAGTTGAGTATTTAAGAAAGAGTTGAATTAAGTGTACAATGTCCATCCCTCCCCTTCAGAGGTTGGTGGCTTATAAATGAAAAAAATAATGCAGGATCTTTTTTGATCTGCTTTCGCTGCCGCCATTCTCATCCTTGTCTTTGCGCATAAAAGCTTTGACCAGCTTCCATTCCTTGAAACGTAGCAGACGTTCAAATCCTTTTTTATTTTCTTCGAAGTATTGTTTTGTTTCAGCAGGCTCGTAATGATCTTTGGGATCGTAGAGCATGGCAGTACACATGCAGTTCTTGCGATCCTTGCTCATGAGGATATCAAAGTTCACACAGCTTTTGCAACCGGCCCAGAATTCTTCATCCTGTGTCAGCTCGCTGTAAGTAACGGGTTCGTAACCAAGATCGGAGTTGATCTTCATTACTGCAAGACCTGTTGTTAAGCCAAAGATTTTTGCATCGGGAAATAACTGGCGTGAAAGCTGGAAAACTTTTTCTTTAATGCTTTTGGCCACACCGCTTTTTCTGAAAGCCGGAGAAACGATTAGTCCGCTGTTGGCAACAAATGCTCCGTGGCTCCATGTTTCAATATAACAAAAGCCAACCCATACGCCGTCTTTGTTATGTGCAATTACTGCTTTGCCTTCGCTCATTTTATCGGCTATGTATTCGGGGCTTCTTTTTGCTATTCCTGTACCACGGGCTTTGGCACTTTCCTCCATTTCCCTGGTGATGGTTTCTGCATATTGGGTATCGCCACTATTGGCTACACGTATAATAATATCCTGATGTTCCATGTCTGTAATTGCTTAACAAAAACGGGATGACCAATCCTAAGAGTATTACCGGGGAGTTGTTCACTGACAGGGGCCTTGGTGAAGGGCTCGTCCTATCAGACGATGCGTCGAGGTCGTGGGGAAAATACATGGAAGTTAGCAGTGCTGTTATTGGCACTTACTTCCTGAATTTGATATGTATTTGTGTTTGTCAACTGCTTTAAAAAATTGAGGAACAAAAGTAATTGATATAATTAAAAGAAAGACATAAAATTTTTGAAACCCGTAATCCTTCCCTTTTCAGTACAATCGTTAGTTTTTGTTACAGGGGATGCTTCAGTCATTACGAAGAAACTATTCATCAATTGTAAGACTGAGAATTTTCATTTCTGTTCCTTTCAAAATCGTGACGCTATAGCTTTTACAATTGGAGCAGGCTGTTCCGTAAGCATTGAGTTGAAACACCGTTTGACAATCCAGGCATTTTGCTTCACCTTGTATTATATCAATATCGAGTTCAGCCTTTTCAAGTACAGTATTTGATTTTATTGCTTCAAAAGCAAAACGGAGAGAATCAATTTCAATGCTGCTGAGCTGACCAATCTGCATGGATACAGCAGTAACAACTCCTTTGCTGCCCGCAGGAACTGACTTTTCCGCAATGGATAAGATGGAATGTGCTATAGAAAGTTCATGCATAGGAATTGGATAAGGTTGTTGAATGCAAAACTATGAACCCTCCTTGTTTTCTGTATCTATTTTAACGGCTGCAGATTTTTCAGCTGCTGCTTTCCTTTTCTTTTCAGCAGCATATGCTTCCCGGCTTGCAATTGCTTCATCAAATAATTTATTCCAACCGTTGTTAATATTTTCAGCTTTTAATGCACAGGGAGCTGGCTCGGCAGTCTGGAAAATCGCACCTTCCTTTGGGCAGGCCCTTACACATTCACCACAATAAATACAGACAGCACGGTTATAATGATAGGTTTGTTTTCCTTCCATATCCTGTGAAAAAACAATGGCACCCGGCGGACAGACCATTTCACAACGGCGGCACCAGATACAAAGACTTTCTTCAAAACCAATTAAACCACGGTAATCATCGGGCTTGTAGGTTTGCTCAAACGGATACTTTGTTGTTACCGGTTTTTTAAATACGTTTCCAAGTGCTTTAAGGAATGTTTTCATTGCTTACAATTTTATCTCGCAGTACATGAAAGGCATGGGTCATAAGATGCAATAATAGCCGGCGTGCTTCCATATTCATTTCCTTTGAATGTTTCAGCCATGGCAGCAACATTAGAGAATGTGGGTGCTTTAATTTTTAACCGTTCCAGCACCTGCGTTTTATTTCCCTTTGCATAATAAAATAATTCCCCTCTCGGAGCTTCTAATCTTACAGTTGCTTCACCATCAGGAAAGGCTTTTGTTTCGGTGATAAGTGCTGATTCGGGTAACCCGTTGATGATGTTTTCAATGATGCGGATAGAAACATAGATTTCACGAAGCCTCAGCATATTTCTTGCATGCACATCGCCCGCTGTATCGGTGATCATTTCAAATCCCACTTCTTTCCAGGGAAGAAGATCTTCTGTTTCATTACGAACATCAATTGCTAAACCTGCAGCTCTTGCAAACGGTCCTACTACATTCAACCGCATGGCATTTTCTTTTGTAAGAACACCAATGCCTTTATTCTTTAAAGACAGTGTCCAGTTGTTTTGATAGATATCAACCAGTTCTTCTAACTGCGGCATAAAGTTTTTCATTCGCTCTAAAATCCACCTGCCAATCTCTGGTTTTAAATCACGGGATACGCCGCCTACGATTGCAAAATCGTATTGTACACGGTTGCCGCAAACAGCTTCTAACAGTTCCATTGAAAATTCCCTGTACTGCATGGTCTTCATGAACAATGCCTCGAATCCTGAATTTTCTGCCACATGACTGAGACATAATAAATGCGAATGAATACGGTCAAGTTCAATGACCAGCATCCGTAAATACTTTGCTCTGTTCGGAATTTCAATCTTCAGTAATTTTTCAGCTACCTGTGAATAGGCAGTTGAATGTGAAATAGAACATAAACCGCATACACGTCCAACCACAAAACTTACCTGCCTGAACTTGAACTTTGAACAGCATGCCAGTTCAATTCCACGGTGTACATAAAATACATTCGCTTCGGTAGAAATAATTTTTTCGTTTACTGTAGTAAACTTAAAATGGAGAGGCTCCAGCAGTGAAATATGCTGGGCACCTACCGGTATTTCATATTGCTTTCCCATAATTATTTATTCTTTCTTAATGGTCCGGTTTCAAAATCTGGTTCCAGTACAAAACCTTTTTCGGTGTTTTCGATTTTGATATTCATCAAATCCACCAGCTCAGCTTCGGCAACCCATGCTGATACAATAATCTCTTTGATACTTGGAATTTCTTCAGCGGGATTAACGATTGCAAAAAAACAGGTTGTTTCGCAGGGATATGCATAATCGCTGAAGAACCATTGTATCTCCATCTTATCTCCCAAATCAACTGCATTCATTACAATAAAATGATGCTGATCGGGTTTGTAATAAGCAGCGATATCGCTTTTTAATTTTTCTATTGTTGTTTCAATCTTCTTCATGCTAGTAACGGTTTAATTTCATCCGCAATATTTCTTCTATTGATCTGTGTTCCTTCTTTCACTACTTCTTTATTCAGCCTTACTGATTTTTCAATTTCCTTTGTTTTTGTTTCTAAAATAGCCAGGGCCTGCACAACACCATCAATAATCTGTTCAGGTCTTGTACCGCAGCCGCATACATAGACATCTACAGGAATGAACTGATCAATCCCGCCTTCACAATTATACATTCCCCTGAACACACCTCCTGTGCTTGCGCATGCACCACAGCTGATCACAACTTTCGGTTCAGGCATTTGGGCATAAATCTCTACCAGTCTTTCACGTGAACGTTTGGTAACCGGACCTGTTACCAGTAAAATATCTGATTGCTTTGGATTACCTGTGTTGATCATTCCAAAACGTTCAATATCATATTTAGGTCCAAGGCAGGCAAGGATTTCAATATCACAGCCGTTACATCCGCCTGCATTGTAATGCAGAATCCAGGGTGATTTTTTTCTGAAAGAAGCCAGGTTCATGATAAACTGTTTATTAATAAATTAATAAAGGCAAGAGAGAATGCTACTGTTAATGAAAACCGGAGCATCTGACGGTAATTCACCCTCGCACTTGAATTATCTAATGCATTCAGATAAAAGAATGTAAACACAACCAGTACTGCACCTAATAAAATATTACTGCCTGCAAAAAGGAAAACCAATGTATAGCAGAAAACATAATCAAGCCATTTAGCTGTATACACTGCTTCAAAGAAAATTCCTGAAAACTCAATCTCTACACCACCTGTTATTTCCTGGTGTGCTTCGGCAATATCAAAAGGCGATTTTTTCAGTTTGATGGGAAGTATGAGCAGCAGCGCAACAAACGCAAGCGGCATTTTATATAATAAAGGTTCACTCATTTTGTAAACAGATGAAACATCAAAACTGCCGGTAACCAGGTACATGGAAACAGCAATCAAAATCAGTACAGGTTCATAAGCCAGCAATGTTATTGCTGTTCTGTTTGCACCGAGATGACTGAAAATAGAACGTGTACTGTAGCCTGCCAGAATCATGAGTGAAGAGGAAAGCAGATGAAGGAAAACCACTAAAATCAAATCACCACCCAACAGCAAAACGGCCAGCGCAAACCACAATGAAACAAAGTGCATAATGCCCAAGAAAGCATGAGCAGAGTGCACCATCATGTGTCTTTTATCAGCCAGTTTTAAGAAATCATAAAATGGCTGCAGTAATGGCGGACCGACTCTTCTCTGCATGCGTGCTTTAACGATGCGTTCAAATCCATAAACCAATCCACCAATGAAAGGAGCGAGGATAATGAGCAAAACAGGAAGCAATACGTTGTTCATAACAAGTTCGTTTTATATCAAAGCCACAGCTATCAGTGCAATAAAAAATAAAATCCCTGCTGTTGAAAAATAAGGAGCTGCTTTATCGGTTGTGAAATAGAATGAAGAAAAAGAATAATTGATTTTTTCACCGCACATGTATTCTTTCGCCCTGTCTGTTTTTTTAAACTGTACAAACATGGCAGCAACAATTGTAACCGGCAGCAAAAAGAAAGCAACCAGCAACGGTACCATTGGCAGTTTCATTGCCCCGATATAATAATTCCATCCTTCCGTAACAATAGGAATAGGTGAGCCGATAAGATCAGATGCTACAGGTGAAAACATGTGGGTCAACAGTAATGGTAAACCAACCATACATAATACAATCAGAACCATTAACAGGTTGATGATTGCTTTATACGTTTTGCCCGTTTTTTCAAACACAACATGATCATTATCCCCTGTTCTTGAAATAAGTGTTCCCATTACTTTAAAATAAAGCAATGAAAAAACAGCGCCTCCTATGGCAACAAACACGATTACCAACGCACCAAACACTCTTTGCTCCTGTAGAAAAACACCCAGCGTTAAATAACTGAGCCATTTACCAACAAACGCACCAAACGGTGGCAGCAGCAGCGACATAAAGCCAATGGTTACCGCCAATGAAGTGTAAGGCCCAAGCTCTCCCAGCTTATCCATATCAGAAGTTTGCTTGAGATGAAATACTCTTTCCAATACTCCTGCATTAAGGAACAGCATACATTTTGAAATACCATGAAACAGGATAAGTACAAGCGCAGCAATAGTGGTTACAGGAGTTGCGATGGCTGCCATCATAATCATTAATGAAAGCAGACCAATTGTTGAATGAGCAAGTATCCGTTTCAGATTATCCTGCGACAGCGCAAGTACTGCTGCTGCTACAAAAACAAAACCTGTTAATGCAATTACGACTGTTGCAACAGGTGTTTCTTTTAATGCAGGCGCTAAACGAAGAATCATAAATGGAGCAATCTTCACCATGGTAGAAGAATGGAGCAAAGCACTCACAGGAGTTGGTGCCACCATTGCACCAAGCAGCCATTTACTGAAGGGCATCTGTGCTCCTTTAATTAAAGCAGCCACTGCCAGTAAAGCAAGAGGCAACAGAATACCGGGCTCACCAGCATGTGCAAGCAGGTTCGTGAATGTTGCTTCACCGTATCCGTTATATGCAATAAAGAAGATGGCAACAAGTATAGCCAGTCCGCCAATCTGGTTCATCCATAAAGCGGTTATTGCGTTTTCAACGGACTCTTTATCTTTTCTGAAACCAATAAACAGGAAGGAAGCCAGGGTGGTCAATTCAAAGAACAGGAAGAAGTATTCCATGTTATCTGATGAAACAACCAGGTTCATGACAGCAATGAACCAGAACATGGTAGATAGAAAATATTTTTTTCGGAAGTTGCTGCATTCTTCTTCTGCAATATACCGCAGCGAGTAAATAGCAATAATGCCGCTGATGACATTGATGAGCAGGAACATAAATGCACTCAGCTTATCAACCATGAACTGCATGGCCTCGCCAGATGGTAATGTTTTCAACAGGTAGAGTAAACCGCCAAGCTGTAAAACACTCATGAGACCAACCAGCCAGCTTTTTTTACGAAGGGCTACCCAGCCAAAATAAAGGAGCAACAGGATATCAGCTCCTGCAACAATTTCGTTTACATAATGAGGTACACTGAAATAGAATGGCTTGTCTGCATTAATAAAAAGGTAGAGGGACAGTGCCGATAACAACACTGCAGAAATAATAATTAAAGCACCTGCGGCTTTTTTAGACAATACAAGCAACAATCCGCTGACAATAACCGGCAGGATAAACAAGCCGGCAATAAGAGAATACATGGCTGAGCAATTTAATTGTCAAAAGAGGCTGCTATATTAGTCCTTACTTTTTCATCAGGGAATGATAATTATCATTTAAAAACATGATGTGGCTTATAGATAAAATAAACCGCTCATAAACAAGCCCTTCCGGTTACTGATAATCCAATTTAAATGGCTGAATGGAAGGCAAAAAAGATTTTTCAAAATATGCAAGTGCCTTTTTTAGGTTTTTTTCTGCCCCCTTGCTTAATGATTTACCCAGCCCCCAGTTTTGCCCTTCAATTGCAACAGTATATGCTTCAGGCCTTTTATTATACAGCATTTCGGCCAGGTACAGAATTGTTTCGGGTGATTGCAAATGCGATGAAAAAAAATAATGCCCCGCTTTTTTACACCGAATGATTTCAAATCCATTTTGTGTTGCTGCCTGCGAAGCGTCGGCGAATATTACTTTATTGTATTTACTTACAAGGTCTGCATCTTCTATCTGGAGCTGATATCTGTATTCAATATCAAAACTATTCTGAATCGACTGGCTGATAATATCAACGAATTTCCATCCAAGGCCATCATCATTACGGCCACTGTTGCCAATTCCTATAATTAATATGTCTGATTTCTCAGTTTTTAAATCGCTCATCAATCAGTTCGCCTTTATAATTATATAATTCAGCTTTTAATGGCATCCTGCCCAATGATTGTGTTGCACAGCTCAGGCAGGGGTCATAGGCTCTTATGGCAACTTCAACCTGGTTCAGCATACTGTCGGTAATGGTTCCTTTCCGGCTGATAACATTATTGGCCACCCATTTCACTGCAGTATTCATTGCATCATTATTATGTGTGGTGGAAACAATCAGGTTGCAACGTGTAATCATTCCTTTTTCATCCACTTCATAATGGTGGGTAAGTGTGCCACGGGGTGCTTCAATAATACCAATCCCTTTCAAGCGTGGTGTGCCTTTGCGGATGAGATCGTTTCCCAGCAGTTCAGGATCATTCAGCAATTCTTTCATTACTTCGGCACTATGCAGCATTTCAATTAATCTTGCCCAATGCGAAAACATGGTACTGTTGTTGACTTTTTTCCCAGTAAATGCAATGAAATCATTTCTTGCTGCATTGGCCAATGGAGTAGGAATGGAGCTGCATATATTCAAACGGGCTAACGGGCCAACTCTGTTCCATCCTTTTTCCCTGCCAATATTTTTCAGATATGGAAACTTCATGTACGACCATTGCGCTACAGCTTCAGAAAAATAGTCCTGATATAAATCAGTAGAAATATCATTGAGCGTAACTTCTCCTTCGCTATCGATGGCTCTTAACTTTCCATCATACAAATCGAGAGCACCCTGTTCATTCACCATTCCAAGATGACCGGAAGGAAAAGCAGCAAATTCATCAAGCAGTTTTTTGTTCTTTTCATGATATCCTTTCATAAAATCGATCATACCCTGTGACCATTCGATCATGGTATCGATGTCTTCTATTTCTTTATTATCAAGAAAATAATCTCTTTCTTTTTCTGTAAATGTTTTGTAAACACCGCCGGGCACAGCAAGTATTCCGTGAATTCTTTTACCTGCAACGGCCTTTATAATTTCCTGGCCAAACTTCCTCATCGTAATGCCTTTTATTGCAAGCTCTCTGTTTTCAACAGCAACGGCCATCACATTTCTTTTTTCCACCGGAGCATCCATACCAAATAATAAATCGGGTGATGCCAGGTAAAAGAAATGCAATGCATGTGATTGAAAAATTTGTCCAAAATGCATCAGCCTGCGAAGTTTTGAAGCGGTGGGTGAAAGATCTTTGGGATCAATACCAACCAGCTGATCAATTGCTTTTGCAGCAGCAAGGTGATGACTGACAGGGCAAATGCCACATAACCGTTGAACAAGCACCGGTGCTTCCCAATAAGGATGGCCCTGAACAAACCGTTCAAAACCCCTGAACTCCACAATGTGAAAGAAAGAGTCTTTCACTTGTCCGTATTCATCAAGATGAATCGTAACCCTTCCATGTCCTTCTACTCTTGTAACAGGATCTATCGTTATTTTTCTGTTCATAAGTAAATGCGTTAATCGTATTTAAACTCTGAATACAAAATGGAATACTCATTTCCCCAAAGAATATTCTTTACCGCCTTCCAGATATGATTTGCATCAGGAGGGCATCCCGGTATATAATAATCAATCTTTACAATTTCATTACAGGCATATACTCTGTCAAGGATCTTAGGTAAGTCTTCATGGTAAGGAACAATATTTGCACCGGGTTCGCTTGTAGCCGAGTTGAAATAGGCTTCCTCAAGACATTCACTTAAAAGAATTGAATTTCTCATGGTAGGCAACCCACCCCAGATGGAACATTCACCAAGTGAAACAAGAATGTCGCAATGCTCCCTGAACTTGCGGAGTGTTTCTATATTTTCAGAATTGCAAATACCTCCTTCAATCAGTCCAATATGGCAGCGTGAAGAGAACTCTTTGAAATCTGTAAGTGGCGATTTGTCGAAAGAAACCAGTTCAGCCAGATCAAGTATTTCTTCATCCACATCCAGTAAGGACATATGGCAACCAAAACAACCTGCAAGAGATACGGTGGCAATAATTTTTTTACTCATCTCTTCAGAATGAGTTCTTTGCGGTTTCTTTTTATGATAGTTTTTCTGAACAGACTCCATATCAAATTTCCGTTCGCCAAAAGGTTCTGACATGCTGACTCCTCTTATAATAATGGCACCTGTTGGACAAATCTTCATTGCATTAGCCGCCTGTTCTTCGGTAAGCCTTTCTTCCTGCTCATAATCAATTCCAACAAATGTTTCATTGCCTCTGTTCTGGTAATTGAATACTCTTTTACCATCGCTTGTTTTTACATCTACAACACAACGCATGCATTTAATACACCGGTTATGTTCCAGTACCATCCGGGATGGATTGAAATCAATGATGCGGTCTTTAAATAAATGCTGAAAACGTGTGGAGGAAACCCCCAATTCATAACCCATATGCTGCAAATCGCAATGACCACTTTTTTCACAGGCAGGGCAAATATGGTTCCCCTCTGCAAACATCATTTCCACCAACGCCTTCCTGGTATCAATCAGCTCCTCTGAGTTTACTTCTACCGAAAGACCTTCAGCTACCTTTTCTGTACAGGCAGGTGCAAACTTTCCATTGATCTTACATGTGCATAATCTGCAGGTTCCCAGTGGCGGTTCTATATGTTCGAAATAACAAAGAGAAGGAATAAAAACTCCATGTTCTTTAGCAGCGAGAATCAGGTTTTTCCCTTCTTCTGCTTCTATATTTTTTCCATCAATTGTTATGGTAACCATTTTTGGCATAACACTCATATTTTATATTTCTCGTACTCTTTTGTTGCGGCCTCTATGTCAAACTTCAGATTCAGTCCGTTAAACTCTTTATCCAGTTTAGAAGAAAAATAACTGTGAAATTTATCCATTGCATAAATCAAACTGTTGGTGGCTGTTTTACCCAATCCGCAACGGCTTGTATTTTTCATAATCATTCCCCAGCTTTTTAATTCTTCAAGGTCTTTTTCATTCGCAAGACCGTTGTTCAGCCTTTCTAATTTTCGCTGAATAATAAAGTTGCCGGCTCTGCATGGAGTGCAGATGCCGCATGATTCTGATTTGAAGAATTCGGTAAAATTCAGCAGCACTTTCACCAGGTCTCTTTGTTTATTAAAAATCATAAATGCTCCACCGCACCGGATGTCTTTACGGGCCATAAGATCAAGCATTGAGATGCGGCGGTATTTTTCTTTGATGGAAATACATTCCCCTGACGGGCCACTAACCTGTATATAATAAGGATCTTCTGCTTCGCATAGTTCAAGCAATTCTGCAACCGTCATACCCCATTCTATTTCGTAAATACCGGGTAATTTGCAATCGCCTGAAACGCTGAGCAGTTTTACTCCTGGTGAACCCGGGATTCCAAGGCTCATATATTCTTCTGTGCCCATTTCAATAATCCTTGCTGCTGCACAAAATGTTTCTACATTATTTATAACAGTAGGTTGTTGCAGGTATCCTTTTTCTACAGGGAAAAACCACTTGGTTCTCGGTTCTCCTCTTTTTCCTTCCAGCGATTCAAGTAAAGCGGTTTCTTCGCCACATACATAGGAACCTGCACCTATCTGCACACGTATATCAAAGTTGAAGCCTGCAATCCCCCCGCAATCTTTACCCAGCAATCCTGAGTTTCTATATTCCTGAATAGCATCTTCAAGTTTGCTTTTCAGCCATCTGTATTCTCCCCGCAGGTAAATGATTCCATATTCAGACCCAATAGCATATCCGCAAATAAGCATTCCTTCAATCAGCGATTTGGCCTGTGTCTGCATCAATACCCTGTCTTTAAACGTGCCCGGCTCTCCTTCATCAGCATTACATATTACATACTTAGGTAACGACGGCTGGCTCTTTGCGGCATCCCACTTTTTCCAGGTGGGATAATAAGCTCCTCCTCTTCCTGCCAGTTCTGCTTTTTTTAATTCTTCCAGCACTCCGGTGGGCTGCAGCTTTGCTGCATTTGCAAATGCTGATCCATCAATAAATTCTTTAAAGAAAAAAGACTTTGTTCCCTGTGGTGAATAGCGGATATTAACGGCCGGTGTATCACAAATAGCTGCCGGCTCTGCTCCTTTTTTCAGTGAGGAAATAATGTCCTTTATTTTAATGGCATTCAGATTGGTAAATGGATAGAAGTTGATCAATGCTGATGGTTCCTGATCACTGAGGCCAATGCATGGAGTTAAAAACAATCCAAATGTACCTGTGCGGTCAACCGATCCGAAAACTGCACCGGTTTCTCTTTCCAGTGTTTCTTTAATACGGCCGAATCCTTTTATATCAGCCACAATACTGTTGTTAAGATAAATGGTGTATTTGCCGGTGGGTTTGCGGTGAAAAAAATGATAAAAAGATACTACGCCTTCTACTTCTGTTTCGGAAAGATTAAATTGATGTGCGAGTCTTTTTACATCTTCATCATTAATATAACCACCTTTTAATTGTAATTCCCAAAGATGATCCATCAGTTGGGTTTGCAGCGGCTCTTTCATTGAACGGTATTGAAAGGTTGAAGAGGAGAACAAAGTACAGCCTGTGAACGAGAAAACAACACAGTTGCGTCATAGTATAATATGATTCATATCAATTAAAAAAGGAATAATCGAAACTTCCATTGTTAACAAACAGCAATACTGATGATATTCATCATCTCTCTTTTTTAAAGTACATCCTATTTTAGGCGCCTGAAAATATAAATGACATTTTGTGTCAAAGCGATTGAGTCACCCTCCCATAATAGTTTTTTACAGAGACCTCTGTATGAATGTTTTTCAAAATAATTCAATGTTTGATTTAAATCATAAAGTGATATGACTGCTCATACACATCATCACCATCATGCTCATGAAAAAGAGCTTTCTGCAACAGACCCCCGTGTAAAGCTGATAGCAGCTAAAATGAAAAAAGAAAATTACAGGGCCGATGCCTTAATTGAAATTCTTCATACTGCGCAGAACAGCTACGGACATTTGCCAATGAACGTGCTGAAATATATCAGCAAAAAACTGCACCTGCCGCCTTCACGGGTTTTTTCAACCGTATCCTTTTATCATTTCTTTTCACTGAAATCAAAAGGTGAACATACCTGTTTGGTTTGTACAGGTACTGCATGTTATGTAAAAGGCGCACAGCAAATCCTGAATGAAGTGGAAAGAGTGTTCAATTTAAAATCCGGCGAAGTGAGTGCTGATAATAAACTCGGCGTACAGGTTGCCCGTTGTATTGGTGCCTGCGGATTGGCTCCTGCTGTAATTATTGATGAGGAGGTACAGGCAAAAGCAGGTGCGGAAGCCGTTGTTGCCAAACTTAAATCTAAAATGGAAACGGTATGAACAGGCACGATTTAAAAACTATTATTTACGCTGAAAAAGCGAAAGATCAGAGTAATAAACACCGGCATAAAATATGTGTTTGCTGTGGTGCAGGTTGTCTTTCTTCCGGTTCTGAAGATGTATTGAAAAAATTACAGGAAGAAGTAAAGAACCGTGGACTTGAAAGTGAAATAGATATTATTCCCACGGGTTGTATGGGTCCATGTAACCAGGGTCCATTGATCAAGTGCCTGCCTGAATATGCTATTTATCAAAAGGTAGATTGCTCTAATATTTCCCGCATCGTACAAAGTCAGCTGATTGATAAAAAGCCAATTGAAGATCTCCTGCTTTTTGCAGACATAAGACCTAAGCCTTTTATTGATGCGCAGGAAGATCCCTATTTTAAAAAGCAACAGAAAATTGCTTTGAAAAATTGTGGCCACCTTAATCCGGAAAAAATTGAAGATTATTTAGTACACGATGGTTACAAAGCTTTTGATAAAGTGTTGTTTGAAATGAGTCCGGAAGATGTGATTGCAGAAATCAAACAAAGCCGCATCAGGGGCCGTGGTGGTGCAGGTTATCCAACAGGTTTTAAATGGGAGACTGTATATAAATATGTAAGCAAACAAAAATATGTGATCTGTAATGGTGATGAAGGTGATCCCGGTGCATTCATGGATCGAAGTGTATTAGAAGGTAATCCGCACAGAGTATTGGAAGGAATGGCCATTGCAGGTTATGCTGTTGGTGCCAGTAAAGGATATGCATATATCCGTGGTGAATACCCATTAGCAATTAAACGGTTTGAGCTTGCAATTAAACAGGCAAAGAAATTAGGCTTGCTTGGAAATAATATTCTCGGCAGCGAATTTTCATTTGATGTGGAAGTGCGTATTGGTGCAGGTGCATTTGTTTGCGGAGAAGAAACAGCATTGATCGCTTCTATTGAAGGTAAAAGAGGTACACCAAAACCAAGACCACCTTATCCTGCTGAAAGCGGGCTTTGGGGAAAGCCAACACTTATTAATAATGTAGAAACGCTTGCGGCTATTTCACCCATCATCAATAATGGTGGTGAATGGTACAGTGATATTGGAACAGCAAAAAGTGCCGGTACAAAAGTGTTTGCATTAGCTGGAAAAATCAACAATGCCGGTTTAATTGAAGTGCCAATGGGTACAACACTCCGTGAAATTATTTATGATATCGGTGGAGGTATACAGGGTGGTGGTGAATTTAAAGCTGCACAAACAGGCGGACCTTCCGGTGGTTGTATTCCTGCTGCACATCTCGATGTAAAAATGGATTACGAATCATTAACCAGCTTGGGTTCTATTATGGGATCAGGTGGTTTGATTGTAATGGATGAAAGTTCAGACATGGTTGATGTGGCCCGTTTCTTTATGGAGTTCTGCATGGATGAAAGTTGCGGTAAATGTGTTCCCTGCAGAGTGGGCACGAAGATGATGCATGATCTGCTGAAAAAAATCTGCGATAATAAAGCAACCGCACTTGATCTTGAACGATTGGAAGAGCTGGCCGTATATGTAAAGGAATCAAGTCTTTGTGGACTGGGGGGATCTGCACCCAATCCATTGCTGAGCACACTCCGTCATTTCAGAGAAGAATATGAAAACAGGATCAGCAATCCTGAAGAAAAAATGAAAACAGATTTACAACCAACAACCTGATGTATGAACAAGATTTCCATAGAGATCGATGATAAAAAAATGGAGGTTGAAGAAGGCAAAACCATTCTTGAAGTTTGCCGGGCACATGATATCGAAATTCTCACCATGTGTCATTTAAAAGGAATACTGGATATTGGTGCCTGCCGTCTCTGCCTTGTTGAAATTGAAGGTGTAAGCAGACTGCTGTCTGCATGTACTACTAAGATTGCAGCCAACATGATCATCCGTACCAATACAGAACGGATCAAAAAATACCAGCGCATTACAACAGAATTATTTTTTGCAGAACGTAATCATGTGTGCTCCGTTTGTGTGGCCAATGGTAAATGCGAACTGCAGAAGCTTGGTTACAAAGTTGGTATGGACCGCATCCGCTATCCATTCCTGTTTCCTCATTGCGAAGTGGATACATCGCATGCATGGTATGTGATTGATCATAACCGCTGCATTATGTGTACACGTTGCGTAAGAGTGTGTAATGAAGTGGAAGGCGCACACAACTGGGATGTAATGAACCGTGGTTATAATGTACGGGTCATTTCTGATTTTGATACGCCATGGGGCGAATCTGAAACATGTACTTCCTGCGGTAAATGTCTGCATGCCTGTCCAACCGGCGCTATCTGGCCGAAAGCAATTGTGCAGGGACAGCTTGAAAAAAATCCGGGAATGATCAATGAACTGATGGAGAAAAGAGCCATGAAACTCTGATCATTTCTTTTATTTATGTTGATACTAAAAACGAATTCATAAAATGGCTAAGAAAAAATTAGCAACGGTTTGGCTGGGTGGTTGTTCCGGTTGCCATATGTCTTTGCTGGATATTGATGAACGCATTCTCGATGTTGCAAAGCTGGCCGATATCGTTAAGTCGCCTGTTGTAGATGGAAAAGAATTTCCCGATGTTGATATTGCCTTAATTGAAGGCTCTGTAACAAGTGATGAACATCAGCACGAATTGATGCACATGCGTGCACATTCAAAAATTCTGATTGCATTGGGTGATTGCGCCGTCACAACCAATGTTACCGGCATGCGGAATTATTTCAACCTGAAAGATGTGTTTGATACGGCTTATGTGAATGCGATCAGCAATGACCAGGAAGGTGAAGTTCCCAATCATCCTGCACTGCTTAAGCTGAATGATAAAGTAGTTCCACTACAGGAACTGGTGCATATTGATTTTGTTATTCCGGGATGTCCTCCCGATGCTGATACGATCTTTTATGTACTGTTTGAATTTTTAAACGACCGCGTTCCTGATTTAAGCAAAGTAAAAAAATTGCGTTATGGTTAATCAAGATAAAAAAAGAATCCTTATCTCTCCTGTTACAAGAATTGAAGGGCATGCGAAAATCACCATCGAGCTCAACGATAATGGTAAAGTGGATAATGCATTGTTTCATGTAAATGAATTCAGGGGTTTTGAAAAATTCTGTGAAGGAAGGATGTACACAGAAATGCCAACGATTACTCCACGCATTTGCGGAATCTGTCCCACCAGTCATACGCTGGCCAGTGTAAAAGCCTGCGAAATGATCCAGGGGATTCAGCCAACTTACACAGCAAATCTTTTAAGAAGATTAATGCATATCGGACAGAATCTTTCTTCGCATGCATTGTCTTTTTTCCATCTTTCCTCTCCCGATTTTTTACTGGGCTACGACAGTGATCCTGCAAAAAGAAATATACTCGGTATAGCAGAAAAATTTCCCGACATCGCAGTACGTGGAATCCGTTTACGCAAATTCGGACAGGAGTTAAGTGAACGCATTACCGGTAAAAAAATTCATATCATGGGCATTGTTCCCGGTGGTATGGCTTACCCGTTAACAGAGGAAAACAGGAAAGCATTGCTTAACTGGATTCCTGAAGCAATTGAAACTGTGCAAAAGGGAATAGAAATCATCAAACGTTTTCATGATGAAAATGCAGAGATGGTGGAAACATTTGCAACTTCTCCAACTTTATATCTCGGTACTGTTGGTCCAAATGGTGAACATGAATTATACGATGGTAAGCTTCGCTTCATGGATGCAGATGGCACCATCTTACACGATCAGTTATCGCCGGCAAAATATCTCGACTATATAGCAGAACGTTCGGTTAATTTTTCTTACCTGAAGTTTCCTTATTATAAACCCTTCGGTTTCGATAAAGGATTTTACAGGGTTGGGCCGTTGGCAAGATTAAATGTTGCCAGCAAAATGCGGACGCCTTTAGCTCAGAAAGAATTTGAACTATTCAAAGCAATGAACGGAGGGAAACCCGTACACGGAACATTTTACTTTCACTATACACGTTTAATTGAAGCGTTGAGTGATGTGGAAGATGCACAGCATATTTTAAATGATCCGCAGGTTACATCCTTGCATATTCAGTATAACGGACGCTGGAATTATGAAGAAGGAATCGGCAGCTCTGAAGCACCAAGAGGCACACTGTTCCATCATTATAAAACAGATAAAACCGGTAAACTGGTAAAAGTAAACCTGCTCATTGCCACCGGGCAGAACAATCCTTCCATGAACCGTTCCATTACAGAAGTGGCCAAACAATATGTAGATGGGAACAATTTGAAAGAAGGAATGCTGAACAGAGTGGAATCGACTATCCGTTGTTACGATCCCTGTTTATCCTGTTCAACACATGCCATGGGACAAATGCCAATGATCATTGAAGTAAAAGATGCAGCAGGAGAATTGATCAAACGTATTGAAAGAAATTAAGGCTTCGCCGTTAACGAGCTTACCCAATCAGTTATATACAGAACAGCTTTCTCTGCATTGGCTTTGGCCTTTGCTGAAAGCTGTTCTCCTGTTTCAAAGCTTTCGGTTTCTATTCCGCAGGAATATAAATTGATTGCTCTTCCGTGCAATTGCTTCGTTAGTGAGTTAAGCGTGGCCAGGTTGATATGATGAGAAGAATGAAGAACAGCTTCGGTCGTATCAGGAACTTTTTCAAACAGGATTCCTTTTGCACTAATGGAAGCATCAACTACCAGTACATAATCATATTGCAGAAACTGATCAATAAATTCTGTTTGTAATTGCTGACTGGTTATCACTGTTACATTCTGCAGCTTCTTCTTTTCTAATTCAGCACAAACAAATGCAGCAACTCCATCATCTGAACGGAGTGTATTACCAATGCCCGCAATTAAAAAAGTAGGTGTGCTGTTCATAAAAATTCTTACTGCAAGTTATCTTTTACGGAAACGTTTTCCTTCTTCTTTTTAATGAACGAAATCATTAATCCGCTTCCAATGATGCAGCCAATACCAAGTAATGAAATGTTATCAGGAAAAGCATCGCCCAGCATCATACCAATAAAAATGCTGAAAATAATATTGGCATAACCAATGGCAGAAACAATACCGGCCCTGTCTGCACCATAAGCCTTTGTAACAAAAAATTGTCCAAACAGTGCAGCCGATCCTAACAACAAAATCAACCACCATTCATTTCCCTGCGGCCATTTCCAGGCAATAAAAAGTAAATCATCTACCGGCAGTTGAAATACAATTCTTATCAACACAAATAATAAAGGAACAAGTACACCTGTTAATACAAATGATAACACAATGATTCTTGTATCGTAAAACTTTGTAAGTCTTCCTATAGTTAAGTAAGCAATGGCGGAAGAAATACCGCTGATCAATCCGGCAATATGATAATACCAGGGCAGATGAATATTAGGTTTATAAATCAGCAGCATACCAGTGAACCCGATGAACACCGCCAGCAAAACCCATTTGCCTTCATATTCACGAAACAACAGGAAAGAAAATAAGGCAATAAATAAAGCTGAAGTAAGACTGTAGCTCATCGCTGTTCCCAACGGAAGGTGCAGGATACAATAAAGAAGGGTATAAAGTGCGGTGGTTCCCATCAAACCACGGAAAATGAGACGGGGAAGATTGCCGCCAGTATTTACCGGCTTCCGGTTAGCAAAACTTACCGCCAGTACAAGTATGCCAACAGTATTACGCCAAAAAACCAGTTGCCCGGCATTGAAACTTCCTTTCAGGGCTTTGGCTACGCCTCCCATAATTGAAAAACCCAAGGCTGCCAGCAGCATGAATAAAATACCACGATATGCAGGAGAAATTTTCATTTACCAAGAATAACAACTGTATGTTTTATTGTGTAACTCCTTCGTTCTGTGCAGAAATAGCAATAACTCCCCGAATGTAATACAGGTTGCATTAACAGCATGTGGAAAAAGACTGATCTTAAGAGTTTGTTAAATGAATTTTTATACTACCTTAGCAAAGTTTCTGCAAAAAAAAGGTCATCTGTAGAAACAGTTGACCGTTAACGATTGCTTGCCATATAAAAAAATAGTTCGAAGTAGTTTTTCTGACAGCTTAAAGCTGTTGTCATCGAGGCCGTTACTTTTGCTTTTCCAACTTTTAACGATTGCTTGCTGTATAATTTTTCAAGCCTTAATGATGATGTAAAATTAGCCCAACGGTGTTTACACATCAAATCAAAATACGTCTCTTTATATGATGCCTAAGGCATCCTGAAAGAGGGAAACGTAGATTGGCAAAGGCTTTCACGAAAAAAAATTATTATGGCCAACAGCTTTTCCGATACATTATTTCATTTAGTTCACTCCCTTGAAAAAGCCGAAAAGCGGCATTTCAAACTCTATATCAAGCGAAGTTCCTCCAAAGAAGACCTCAAAATCATCCAGCTTTTTGATGCTTTAGACAAAATGCAGGAGTATGATGAACAGGTTTTGCTTAAAAAACTAACCGATAACAGTAAAACCAAGCTGGCAAACCTCAAAACACATCTGTACAGGGAACTTCTGGCCAGTTTACGTTTATTGAAAACCGGTGAAAATGTGGATCTGCAGCTGAGTGAACACTTAGACAATGCCCGTCTTCTTTATAATAAAGGATTGAAGCAGCAAAGTCTCCGCATTATTGAAAAAGCAAAAGAGGTGGCAAGGGCCAATCAAAAGTTTAATACACTGGTGCAGTTGATTTCACTTGAAAAGAAAATAGAAATCCTTCATATTACCCGAAGCACTACTGAGAAAACAGAAAAGATGGCTGAAGAGGCTCTGGAAATCAGCAGCCATATTGATCGGGTTACACGTCTTTCCAATCTTGCATTATTGCTTTACCGTTGGTATGTACTTAATGGTCATGCAAGAAATGTTGAAGATGAAAAAGATATCAGAACATTTTTCAAAAGCTATTTGCCAAAGGACCTTGAACTGGTGAGTGGTTTTTATGAAGAGATGTATCTCTATCAAAGCTATTGCTGGTATGCGTTTATTCGCCAGGATTTTTTAATGTATTACCGTTACAGCCAGAAATGGGTTGATCTGTACAATAAAGACCCTTTCCTGAAAACAGTTGAAACAGGCCATTACATTAAAGGCTTGCATACGTTGCTGAATGCACATTTTGATCTGCGCAACTTTCAGAAGTTTGATGAAACATTACAACAGTTTGAAGATTACGGTAAAACACAGGAAGCACAGGTACACGATAATTTCCGCACACATACTTCTATTTATATCAACAGTGCAAAGCTCAACGGTTTCCTTATGAAAGGAACCTTTAAAGAAGGGTTGAAAATAGTAAGTGAAATTGAAGAGAAGCTGAACGAATATGAACTGTATGTTGATCAGCACCGCATTCTTGTGTTCAACTATAAAATTGCTTCGCTGTATTTTGGCAGTGGCAATTATGAAAAAGCACTTGATTACCTGCAACTCATCATTAACGGACCAATGAACCTGCGTATTGATCTGCAGAGTTATGCACGGCTGATGCATATGCTTTGTCATTATGAACTGGGGAATTATGAAATCCTTGATTCGCTGGCAAAGTCTGTTCATCGTTTTATGGCCAAGATGAAAAACTTAACCGTGGTTGAAGAAGCAATGTTTAAATTTCTGAAGAATAGTTATAAATCTCCCGACCAGATTAAAGAAGCACTGAAGAAATTTCTTGATCAGATCAAACACCTGGAAAAAAACAGGTTTGAAACAAGATCGTTTGCATATCTCGACATCATCTCTTGGCTGGAAAGTAAAGTGCAAAACAAAACCATGAGTGAAATTATACATGGTAAATACCTGAAGAGTAAGAAGAGGAAGTATTAAGCGTTTTTTCGACCGCAGGGAGAAATCTCCTTTTCTGCAAGATTTCTTCGTTGCTCCGACTCTATGGTCGGAGTCAGATGACTGGCAAGGAAGTAATCTAAATCTTCATCAGTTTCTCAACTGCCTGCTGCAATGTTCTGTCCTGTTTACTGAAACAGAAGCGAACCACTTTATCATCCTTTCCATTATGATAAAATGCAGAAAGCGGAATGGTGGCAACACCTGCTTCTTTGGTTAATCGTATGGCCAACTCTTTATCAGCTTCATCACTGATGCGTCCATAACTGGCGCAGATAAAATAACTGCCGTGTGTGGTAAGCAGATCAAACTTTGTCTGTTTCATCAATGTTATAAAATAATCTCTTTTCTGCTGCATGAAACGTGGCAGCGACAAATACGCTTCTTTGTTTTTTAAATAAACAGCTAATGCTGCCTGTGCAGGTGTAAAACAACTGAAGGCATTGAACTGATGCACTTTCCTGTATTCTTTCATCAGCACAGCCGGAGTAATACAATAACCCAACTTCCATCCTGTACAGTGATAGGTTTTGCCAAATGAAAAACAAACAAAACTGCGTTCAAACAATTCCGGGTATTTCAACATGCTTTCATGCGGCAGTTCATCATAAATTAAATGTTCATACACTTCATCGCTGACAATAAAAATATTTGTTCCGGCAACAACCTGTTTCAGTTCTTCAATATCATTTTTATCAAGTACACTTCCTGTTGGATTGTGCGGTGAGTTGATCAGAATGGCTTTTGTTTTCGGGCTGATGGACGATCGGACTAAATCCCAGTCAATTTTATAATCAGGATAAGTTAATGGTAATGGAATGGCAACGCCTCCATTGATTTCAATATTGGGAATATAACTGTCGTATGCCGGTTCAAAAATGATCACTTCATCACCCGGTCGAACAATGGTTGTTAATGCTGAATAAATAGCATAGGTACCGCCGGGAGTAATGGTGATTTCTGTATCGGGGTTGACGGATGTATGATACAGATGCTGTACTTTTTCTGCAATTGATTCACGCAAACTAACCAGTCCGGGCATGGGTGCATATTGATTATGTCCCTGTTTCATGGCTTCATAAACCTTGGCTGTGAGTTCTTCGCTCATAGGATAATCAGGAAAACCCTGACCAAGATTGACTGCTTTGTGTTCTGTTGCCAATGCACTCATCACGGTGAAGATGGTAGTACCTACGTTGGGAAGTTTGGAATTGATTTGTGGACTCATGTGTTGTAATGTGAGGATATAAAATTAGGGGAATAAAAAACACAGACAGACTAAAACACAGTTCCTTTAATTTGTGTTGAATTTTACAGGAAACAACTCAAATGATTACTGGCTTAATAATAGGTAAGTTTTATCCGCTTCATTCAGGGCATATCGGTTTAATAGAATTTGCTGAAAAAAATTGTGACCTTCTTTATGTACTCATTTGTGCTTCTGATAAAGAGGCAATACAAGGAGAAAAGCGTTTGCAATGGTTAGAAGAAACGTTTGCAAATAAATTAAACATTAGGCCGGTTCTTCTAAAATACTCAGAAAAGGAATTGCCCAATACCTCCGTTTCTTCAGAAGATGTTTCAAAAACCTGGGCAGTGAAAATTTCCACCATTTTTCCCGACATTAATATAATTTTTAGTTCAGAGCCTTACGGTGAATATTTAGCACATGCGTTAAAATGCAAAAGTATTTCATACGATCCTGATAGAACCGCAGCCAGTATTTCTGCATCGCAAATCAGGCAAAACCCGTTTAAATTCTGGGAATACATCGCTGATTCTGCAAAGCCTAACTTCGTTAAAAAAATTTGTATCACAGGGACAGAAAGTACCGGAAAATCAACTTTAACTGAAAATCTTGCAGCATATTATAAAACAGCATTTGTACCTGAAATGGCAAGAGAAATAATTGAAGAAACTGATGACTGTACAGAACTGCACTTGAAAGAAATTGCTGAGCTGCATGCAAAAACGATAAATGAAACAATACTGACTGCAAATAAATTATTGTTTGTTGATACTGATTTAAATATTACACGGTCTTATTCTCAATTTCTTTTTCATAAGAAACTTCTGGTACCCGATTGGATAGAACAGGCAAATACTTTTGACCTTTATTTATATCTGGAAAAAGATTCCCCGTATATTCAGGACGGAACAAGATTAGACAAAGAAAGAAGAGATAAATTGGACGAGTATCATAAAAAGGAGTTGGTTGACAGAGAAATTAATTTTGAACTTATTTCCGGCAACTGGGAAGAACGGTTTCAAAAAGCTGTTGCAATTATTGACAGATTACTGCTGCACATGTAAGTTTTAATAAACGCATCCTGCCATTGTCATTTCTTACACAATTCCCTTCCACTCTTACATCATTCACACATTCGGATGTACTACTGTTTAATCAGCCTACCTTGTAACAAAACAGGTATGGAAAAACGAATACTGGGAATTATTTTATCTATCCTCGGAATAGCCGGGGTCATCTATTGCGCCATCAGCTTTTTAAATGGCGGATCAAGTACAAGAAATATTAAACTCATTGTGGTATCGGGCATTCTGGGTGCTTTGTTCTTTTTTGCAGGCATCAGTTTGGTAAGAAATACAAACGACAAGGCAACATAACATCATTCAGGGTTTCTATTCTGTTTCCCGTTATACTATACAAATCAGCAGCTCTTCTTTCAGGAGCTCTCTCCCTTCTTTTATCTTTTCTTTCCCAAAAACGGCGTCTACCTTTACTGCAACATTTTATTCACTCACCCGTCTAACTGACAAGTGACGAACAGCAACAGGAATATTCCGGCAGATAGTGAACTGGTTCAGCAGGTCCTGGATGGCAACATACATGCTTATACGCAGCTTATCCGGCATACGGAAAGACTGGTGGCACAGATCGTGTTTAAAATGATCAGCAATCCTGAAGACCGGAAAGATATTGCCCAGGATATTTATCTGAAGGTTCACCGGAAACTTCCTTCCTTCAACTTCCAATCGAAATTGACTACCTGGGTTGCACAGGTGGGTTACAATACCTGTCTTGATTACCTGCGGAAGAAAAAATTGCTCCTGCCGGGTGATGGGCCGGAAGGAAATGAAGCAGAAGATGATGGATGGTTCACCAATAAAAAAATTTCATCCTCTTCAGAAGTTGCTGTTGATTCAATGGTTCATAAAAAAGAATTAGCATCTATTTTAAAAACTGCCATCAGTAAATTACCTCCTGTGTATAATACACTTATCAGTTTATATCACCAGGAAGAAATGAGTTATGAAGAGATCGGGCAGATAACAGGGTTACCCGATGGAACAGTAAAAAATTACCTGTTCCGTGCAAGAAAAATGCTGAAGAACGAACTATTAGTTACTTATAAAAAAGATGATTTATGAATTCAAAACATCTTACCGATGATGAATTGCAGCAATATGCATTAAACAGTGCAGACTGCGATTCAACCATTTCCGAGCATGTACATTTCTGTGAAGATTGTAAAGCGGCAGTTGAAACCTATCGCTTATTATTTACGGGCATCAGCTCACAGAATATTCCTGCTTTTGAGTTTGATCTTTCAGAACTGGTGGTAAAACAATTGCAACCATCGGCTAAAACAAAATTGCTGCCGGAAGACTTTTTCATTTACCTGTTTTCTTTTGTGATGATCGTTTTGACAGGCGCAATGTTGTATTTCTTCAGGGGGTACATGATTGAACTGTTCAGCGGTGCAGGCAATTTCGCTGTTTATTTAACTTTAGTTTCTGTAGCAGTTCTGCTGATTTTTCTTTGTATAGATCAGTATAAAACATATCAGCAGAAAATGAAAACAATTGATTTTTATTAAAAAGACTGCAACATAAATACAGCTCATCCGTCTCATCATCTATAAATAAAGTATAAAATGAAAAAAATAGTTACAACAGCAGCTTTGATTTTTACGGCCTTTCTTGCAAATGCCCAAAGTGGGGATTCGTATAATGGAGAAGTCTTCAGAACCGTTTCGGTGATTTTTGTTGTGATCCTGTTCATGGTTTTTATTGTAAATATTTTGAAACTGTTTCTTGAAAACCGCATGAAACATAAAATCATCGACAAGGGTGTATCTGAAAGTGCCGCTTCTTCTCTTTTGCAAACAACGCCTAAAAATGATCAGCTTGCAACCATCAAATGGGTCTGCATCTTAGCCGGTATTGGCGGCGGCTTAATGATTGTAAATTACACCCAGCCACTGGGCATTCATTCACTGGCTACAATGGCATTCAGTATTTCACTGAGCTTTTTAGTTTATTACTTTTTTACAAAGCAGGCCGGTAAGTAATTGATGTTGGGATGGCTGTTGTTGCAGATGTAAAAAATCCTATCTTTCTGTATCAATAAAACAACAGTCATGATTGCCCGTCGTAAATTTCTGCAAAACTCTGCTTTGCTTGCAGCAGGAAGCATCCTTCTTCCTGCTTTTGATAATAAAGCTTTCGCCATTTTCCGCAATCGTTTTTCAGCTGCCGACCAGGTAAATATTGGCGCCATCGGTATCAATGGGATGGGCTGGAGTAATGTAATGGCAGCCTTAAATGTTCCCGGTGTAAATCTTGTTGCAGTGTGTGATGTTGATAAAAACGTACTTGACAGGCGGCTTGGCGAATTAAGTAAAAAGAATGTGGATGTTTCTAAAATAAAAACCTACGGTGATTACCGGAAACTTCTCGATCAGAAAGATATTGATGCGGTCATCATCGGCACACCCGATCACTGGCATGCACTGATGATGATTCACGCATGCGAAGCTGGCAAAGATGTGTATGTAGAAAAACCCGTTGGCAACTCCATCATTGAATGTAACAGGATGGTGGCAGCACAAAAACGTTATAACAAAATTGTACAGGCCGGACAATGGCAACGCAGTCAGCAGCATTTTAAAGATGCCATTGATTTTGTTCATGGTGGGCAGCTGGGAAATATCCGTACAGCCAAAGTGTGGAGCTATATCGACTGGAAACAACCTCTTTCTGTAAAACCAAATTCACCTGTTCCCGCAGGAGTTGATTATAACAGCTGGTTAGGTCCGGCACAGATGCGTCCCTTCAATGAAAACCGTTATCATTTTACATTCCGCTGGTTCTGGGATTATGCAGGAGGATTGATGACCGACTGGGGTGTGCATTTAATGGACTATGCATTGATGGGTATGAAAGCGGATGTGCCAAAATCAATTGTTGCACTTGGCGGGAATTTCGCAATGCCGAATTCAGCAGATGAAACTCCGGATACATTAATGGCGTTGTATGAATTTGATCAGTTCAATATTGTGTGGGATCATGCGGTTGGCATCGGCAATGGTAATTATAACCGTGATCATGGCATTGCTTTTATTGGTAACAACGGAACCCTCATTTTGAACCGTGGTGGATGGGAAGTAATAGAAGAGAAAAAGAAAGAACATAAAGTGCTGGTACCTTTTGCCAAATCGGTTGACAATGGTTTAAACAAACATTGGGAAAACTTTATCGCTGCTGTCCGCTCAAGGAAATATGAAGACTTGCGTTGCCCGATTGAAGCCGGTGCTCATGTGGCAACCGTTTCTCAAATGGGAAATATTGCTTACCGCAGCAAAAAGAAACTGAACTGGGATAAAGCAAAAGGAAAATTTACAGACGAAGCAGTCAATCAGCAATATTTACTGAGCAGCTATCATAACGGATATAAACTGCCGAAGGTTTAGTTCTTTGTTGATGAGCTGTTGATTTTATTCTCAGCATTGGTGCTAAAGCCTGTCAACATTTCGACAGGCTCAATGTGACAATACAATCATTTTTTACTTTTCTTCTTTCCCTTCACCAGCTCATACGAATGATCAATCCATTCTTTGATGAGTTTAAATGAAACAGAACCATCAACAATGATTGTGTTCCAGTGTTTTTTATTCATGTGATAGCCGGGCAGCACAGAGGGATACTGTTCCCTTAATTCCAATGCCAGGTCAGGGTCGCATTTCACATTGATACGCAGGTCCTCACCATCAAGCGGTAATAACAGGAAAACTTTATTGTTGATTTTAAACACCAGGGTATCCGGTCCAAAAGGAAGGGTTTCTTCAGTTTCGGGCTTCGATAAACAATATTCACGGATAGCTTCAATATGCATGCAGCGGTTTTTGCTTTTTACGGGTCATGAAGGTATGAACAGGATTTTATTTCCCCTATTGGCTTTTTGCCTGCTGTTTGCCTCCTGCGAAAAACAGGAAGAAAACAGGTATGATTGCGGACCAACTCCGATGTGTGCCGATATTATGTGTATTGCTTTCTGGAGCAATCTCAATTTTTCTATTGTTGATAAAACAACGGGTAAAGATTTGATTTTTGGAAGCAATCCAACACTGACTCCTGCCGATGTAAAATTGTTTGTGAAATCAAATTCTCCGTACAGACAGATTACAACTTTCGCCGACAGTTCAACCAATATAATGCGGACAATGACCGCCAGTGATACCATGGCAATTCAGATTAAAAATGAACCACTGCAATACATTGTTGTAAAAACTTTCTGCAGTAATGAATGCTGCAGCAGATCTGCTGTTGAACTTGTATATGAAGGACAGCTGCTGGTTGCTGACAAGAATAAAGTTTTCAGGATTAAAAGATGAGGATAGAAACGCTGATGACACGGATGTAAACAGATGAGACTGATTTTATTACTTCAGTGTATAATCATTGCGGAAGCAATCCCTAGGTATCCGCTTAAATCTGTGTCATCCCCGCCTGAATGAAGAAAGTCGGGCAGGCGTGTTTCTATCAACTCAGTTTCTCCATCGCTTCTTTCAGCTTTCCTAAAAATTCTGGAATCTCTTCTTTTTTACATGTACCAACGCTCAGGCGATACCAGGGAGAAGTTTTTGCTGCACCAAATGCAGTGAAGGGAACAATGGCAAGTTTGGCTTCCTCCAGTAAATATTGTGTAACGTCAGCTTGTGTTTCAAGTATTGTACCGTCAGTTTTTTTCTTTCCGGTAAGGTCAACTTTAATGGTAAGATAAATAGCTCCCTGCGGATCAATTACATCAACCTTAAAACCTTCAGCTTTTAATTTAGTAAATCCTTTTGCAATTTCTACCAGTCGGTAACGAATCTCTTCTTTAAAGTTCATCAGGTAGCGATCGATATTCTCTTTTTGCTGTAAATATTTTGCAGTTGCTTTCTGTTCGGCCATTGGCGCCCATGCACCTACATGCGAAAGAATTGCTTTGATTTTTGAAATGATCAGCTCAGGACCAAAGGACCAGCCCACACGAACTCCGGTTGCTGCAAATACTTTGCTGATGCCATCAACAAACACGGTGATCTCTCTCATCTCTGGCCGGAGACTAACCGGGTTATAATGTTCATTACTGCCAAAGGTTAAAGTCCAGTACATCTGGTCAAACATGAGAAACAGTTTTTTCTCATTGGCATTTCTTGTTTTATTTTCTTCCAGGATTAAATCACAGATCTTTTCAAGTTCTGCTTTGGGGAACATGGTGCCGGTAGGATTTTGCGGCGTGCATAAACAAAGCAGCGTTGCTCCTTTCAAATGCGGTTTAATTTCTTCTGCTGTTGGCATGAAATTATTTTCAGGTAACGCTTCAATCATTACATGCTGTGCTTCGGTGAAATGCGTGTAATGATTATTATTCCAGGAAGGAGCCGCATAAATTACTTTATCGCCCCTGTCAACAATTGCACGGAAGATAGAATAGATGAGTGGACGGCCACCTGATGCAATCTGAATTTCATTCAGTCCGTATTCCAGTCCTTCACGTTCTTTTAAAAATTCAGAAACACTTTGTCTCAAATCAAAAATACCTTCTGCTGCCGGATAAGTAGTGAAACGATGTTTATAGGCATCCACAATCTCGTTCTCCAGTTCTTGTGGAATGGGAAACACACTGCTGTCGAAATCACCAATGGTAAAATTGTAAATGCGTTCGCCTAAGCGTATGCGTTCTTTAATCTGGTTACCAAGCTTTACAATTTCAGAACCAACTAATGTTTCGGAGAGATGAGATAATTTCATGAAATACCTGTTTATAGAAAGCGCAAAAGTAACTGTTCCTGAAGAAATGGTTTTGCTTCTTAGTCTCTTCCTGTCTTTGCGGTTAAATAACTACTCTTCTATTCTTTCCAGACAACCATACTCTTTTTTTAATACATCATCATAGCTGTCTGCCTTCTGAAACAGGTTTTTAAATACCCGTACTCCATTTTCCTGCAACAGATCCAGATCATACAGAATACGGCTTAGTACAATATTTTGATTTACACAACTTAAAACCAAACCATCTCCTTTATAATTTTCCTGCAACATATACTGGTACAGTGGTTTTATTTTCAACGCATCGGTTGGCAGTAAACACAAATAGGCATCACCGGCAATAAAATAATTCTCTGGATTGTAGCGGATGATAATTTTTGCACTGCCTTCTTTTACACTCCAGATGTTAGCGACTTCTCTCGCAAGCTTGATGTCCTTTCCCAGTTCTTTTAAAATATTCTCAATGGTTTTACCAACACCAACAGGTTCGTATTCTTCTTTCGGTAATTCAGGAAGTTTTACTTCACTGCCGCAGGCGGGGCAATATTTTCCACTGTCAAGATTTTCGGGTAATACTAAAAACTCGCAGGCATGACAACGTGTAGATGGTTTGCCGATATGCGGCAGATAAATCTGCAATGCGGTTCGTAAATAATTCTCCGGTAAAGCAAAACCAAGATTATCTCCGCCACGAATCACAAATGTGTTTACACCAATCACTTCACCACTCATGTTTACCAATGGCCCGCCACTGTTACCGGGATTGATGGCAGCATCAATCTGTATATACTTCAACCCTTCCCGTACACGATCAACTTTTGAAATTACTCCCTGTGTGGCTGTATAATTCAACCCGTACGGATGGCCGATTGCAATCACCGGGTCTCCATCTTTCAACCGTTGATATTCCCCTAAATTTATTTCGGGTAAACTGACTGTTGGTGGTTGTAAAAAAGCAAGATCATGTTTGCGATCAGTATACCATACACGGCTGAGAATTTTTTCAAACTGTTTCCCGGCAATGGTTACTTCTGCATTTCCATCTACTACATGATTATTGGTTATAATCAGGTTGTATTGTTTTAAATAAAATCCGGTGCCTGTTCCTGTTTGTGTGGCTATTTGGATGATGGCATCTTTATAGTCATCCACGATTTGTTGTGATGTTCTCATTTGGATTCCGTATTTACAAATTCCACTTCTGCTGTATATGAATGTGTGAAGCTCATCAGCGAATCATATCTCAGGTTCTCTGTCTTAAAAGTGATCTGTGGAAATTTTTCTGCCCACTCCTGTATAATGGCGTTGATCTTTTGTTCAATCAGCTCCCTGTTGAACTGCTTTGTGCTGCTGTTGTACAGTTCATCTTTAAATCCAAGTTCTTTAAAGAAATCAGCATAACATACTTTCATTAAGATCAGGTACATTTCAGTGATCGGCTTTGGCAAACTGAAATTATACTGACAATAACCAAAACCATATTCACTTACCTGCTGGGCTATATATGGATAGTCGTTATCCCTGTACCAGGCCATGTTCTGGTTGGCGCCGAAAATAGTATCTGAAATTGTTTTCTGTGTTTGCGGTATGGTGATGGCGAATGTGTGCTTGCTTCGGAACAGGTAAGGAAACACATCTTCCTTTGTTTTCGTCAGCATTTTTTTAAATGCATTCAGCATCGCCTTGTTTTTTTCAGGAACCGGTTTTTCATCTTTTACAAAATACATGGTCACCAAGTCTTCCAGATCGAACAACAGCCTTCCTTCCGGCACAAGTAAGTAATCAATGCGGTAGGCGAGATTAAGTAAGAGATGAGCGATTCCTCCGCTCATTTTTTCCGCATCAAGCGGCTCCACCACATCATTGGTTTCTTTGATCCATTGAAGTAAATATTTATACTTTACTTCTTTTTCTGCATCAGGAATCGTTTCAATATGATCTGTATCGAGTGATTGTAGTGTGGCAAAATCCTGTACCAGCAGATCGTCCTGTTTATCACCTCTGGTGGCTAATTCTTTAAACGCATAATAGAGTTTGTTGGGATTGGCGGTATCAAGATCTGTATCAAAACGCATGCAGAGCCGTTCGTTTTCCAGTGCATACCGGCTGTAGTATAAATTGAAATTCTGTTCCAGCAAACGGCGCATGACAGGCACAGAAGGTAATGGCATTTTTGCCAGTGTTACTTCTGCTGTGAGTCTTTTATCATCATACCTGCCACGAATAATCTTGCTTCCCTGGTAAAAACTGAATTCATATTCCGCCCCGTTTTTTCCATTACTTACATTCTGTGCAGCATCATCCCGCAGGTAGTCGAAAAAAGTAGCAATGCTTTCGTGGTGCTTTTTTTCTTTAAACAGGTTGTCGGCATCTGTCCAGCTTTGCGTCTTTTGCAGGGTTTTGTTGTTGTCGCTGTAGCGGCCAAAAATAACCGGGGGAACAGCCGCTTCCGGCGTTTCTTTTTTCTTTCCCCATCCGAATAACTTATCCAGCATCTCCTTTTATTTAAGAGGGTGAATGTACAAAAGGTTGAAAAAAGAAGTTGATAATTTAACCCTTATCTTGCAGCTTTAACAGGTAATTATTCATTACCTTCCACGCTATAAATCAGAACTGAGTTATGAAGTTTATCGTTTCGTCATCAGCTTTACTGAAACAACTGCAGCAGATTAATGGTGTTATCAACGCCAATACTGTGTTGCCGATTCTCGAAGACTTTTTATTTGAGATCAACAAGAACAAACTGACCGTAGTGGCTACAGACCTGGAAACGGTGATGAAGATCCACATGGATATTGAAGCAAAAGATAACGGACGGGTTTGTATCCCTGCCCGCATTTTGATGGATACCTTAAAGAACCTGCCCGATCAGCCACTGACCTTTAATATTGATAAGAATTTTGGAGTTGAAATTACCAGCGATAATGGTAAGTATAAAGTAATGGGTGAAAATCCTGACAACTTCCCGAAAGAACCGGTTTCTGACGATACCACTTCTTTTACAACCACTTCTTCAGCATTGGTTACTGCCATCAACAAAACGTTGTTTGCAGTAAGTAATGACGATCTGCGTCCTGCAATGACAGGCGTTTATTTTGAATTGGATAAAAAAGGATTAACATTCGTTGCAACCGATGCTCACCGTTTGGTTCGTTACAAACGTACCGATGTAAGCTGCCCCAAAAGCGAAAACTTTATTGTTCCTAAAAAGCCGTTGAACTTATTAAAAACGGCTTTGCCTGATAAAGACGACGAAATCACTCTTTCTTATAACAGCAACCACCTGTTTGTTGTGCATGGTACAACAGAACTGGTGTGCCGGTTGATTGATGCAAGATTCCCTGATTATAAAGTAGTGATTCCTGCAGACAATCCTTATAACATGATTGCCAACCGCAATGACCTGGCAGGTGCATTACGCCGTGTAAGTGTGTTCAGTAACAAGAGCACCAACCAGGTGGTACTGAGTATCAGCGGAAGCCAGTTGCAATTGGCAGCGCAGGATGTTGATTTCAGTTTTGAAGGAACAGAACGGATGAAATGTCAATACGATGGAGAGGATATGCAGATTGCATTCAATGCAAAATTCTTAGTAGAAATGTTAACTGCCGTTGAAACAGACGAAGTACGCATGGAACTGAGTACTCCAACCAAAGCCGGTTTGATTAAGCCAACCGAACAAAACGATGGTGAAGATGTGTTGATGCTGGTAATGCCATTGATGTTGAATCAATAACGAACGAAGAAACCAATACGAACAAAAAAGTCCCGCTTGAAAGAGCGGGATTTTTTACTTTGATAACATTTCCGGTAAATTATACATCCAGACAGAAAAAGAGGAAAACAAATAGATTTTCATTTTCCTTCGTAACTTTTGCCTTTAATCAACCTGTTATATGTGGAACGAATTGCTTGAACATTTTCAAACACTGGAACAACGTCCCCTTGAAAGAATGGCGATCCTTGTTGGCGGACTGCTGCTCTTCTGGATCATAGAAGGAGCTATTCCGTTGTTTCCACTGAAATATAAAAAAACAAAACTGCGCCATGCAGGTGTCAATTTAGTGTTCACCGTTATTCATTTAATCATTCATACGTTTCTTGCCATTCTGATTGTGAAATTATCTGACTGGTGTTTGCAAAATGGTTTTGGTATTGTGTACTGGACAGGTGCAAACATCATTGCAACCATTTTCATTGGTGTATTGGCACTCGACTTCAGCAGCTGGCTGGTTCATTTGGTGATGCACAAGGTTCCTTTGTTATGGCGTTTTCATCTCATTCATCACAGCGATACCAATGTAGATGTAACAACCGGGCTCCGTCATCATCCCGGCGACAGTTTATTACGTGGCATCTTTTTTCTGTTACTCATCTTTATTTCAGGAGCTCCGATGTACAGTGTAATGATTTATCAAACACTGGTGGTAATTGCAACTGCATTCACTCATGCCAATATGCGCTTGCCGGTGTCTGTTGACAAAGTCATCAGCTATATTCTTATTTCTCCCAACATGCATAAAGTGCATCACCACTGGAAACAGCCTTATACCGATAGTAATTATGGTGCGGTGTTTTCTATCTGGGACCGTTTGCTGGGAACATTTAAAAGTCTGGATATTAAACAGGTTCGATATGGACTGGATCGGTATTATCCTGAAGATAAAGACGAGGATGTGCTGACGCTGCTGAAAAAGCCATTTGAAAAATTAGAAAAATAAGCTGGCAGGTGACACTTTGTTCATGCTGATTGTTTTAATTCTCTTATACAATCATGGCTGTAGCCAGATCTCATAGACACATAACCCCGGCCTTAAGGCCGGGGTTAAATGATTAAGGAGGGTGCGGCTTTAGCCATGACTACTTCCAGAAAAACAGATCTTCTTGTCTTTTTTGGCTCTTTCGTCTATATTTTTCCAGCAAGTCAAAAATAATTTTCTCCATTTTAAAAAATAGTTTTAAAACTAAATGATTGAATTTCAATTGATTTGTTCAAAATCACTATCCTTTTCTGCCAACTACTAAAAAAAAGATGGTACTTTGTGTTGCATAGTACTGAATTTATACATAGATTTGTATTGTCAATGTAATTATGGTTTGTGGAAAGTGGAAAACAGGACAAGGAAGAGCTCTCCCAAAATTGTTTACCATCAACACAAATCGAATCAAAAAAAACTCCTCAGGTTATGAATATCGAGAACACACAAAGCCAGATGCGTAAGGGAGTACTGGAGTTTTGCATTCTCTCCGTTATCAAGCGGGGCGAAGTTTACCCCAGTGATATTATTGAGGAAATGAAAAAGGCAAACCTTAACATCCTCGAAGGAACCCTGTATCCGCTTCTTACCCGATTAAAAAACGCCGACTTTCTTACCTATCGCTGGATTGAAAGCAGCAGCGGCCCGCCCCGCAAATATTTTTCATTAACCGAAAAAGGTGCAGCCTTCTACAAAGAGCTGGAACAAACCTGGAACGAAATGTCGGGAGCAGTGCAAGCTGTAACCAAACAGAACGGCAGATCAAATGCAACAGTTACAGGCGAAACAATTGAGGTTCACCCTTCATCGGAATCTGAAAATCCACTTTAACCATTAAACTGTCTTTATTATGAAAAAGGTAATTAATATAAATTTCAAGGGCCGGGTGATTCCAATTGAGGAAGCCGCTTTTGAACAATTGCAAAAATATACTGAGAGCCTCCGCCGGTACTTTGCCAATGAAGAAGGCAGAGACGAGATCATCAATGATATTGAAGATCGTATTGCTGAGCTCTTTGATGAAGAACTGAAAAAGGGTGCAACCTGCATTACTGAAGCAAGTGTAAGCAGCATTACAGGCAGTATGGGAAGTGTGGAAGAGTTTGAGGAACTGGATAATGAGCCCGGCACAACAGGCAACGGACACAGCAAGAGCAGCTCGTCGTCAACTTCATCTGCCTATGCAACAGCAGAAGAACCAAGAGGTAGTTTAAGCCGCAATGCTAACGATAAAATTTTAGGTGGTGTGTGCAGTGGTATTGCTCATAACTTAAAAATAGATCCTTCTATCGTTCGTATTCTGTTTGCGCTGATCACACTGGGTGGTTTTGGTGCAGGTGTACTGATCTATATTATTATGTGGGTGATTCTTCCGGTAAGAGATCTCAAAACAAATGTGCGCAAGCGCCTCTTCCGCAGCCCCGATGAAAAAGTGGTTGGTGGTGTTGCCGGTGGTATTGCCAGTTATTTTAATATCCCCGTTTGGATTCCACGTGTTGTGTTTTGTTTACCACTGATCCTGGGTGTTCTTTCTTCTGTTTTCAGCAGACAGTTTTTTGATTTTGAACCCAACTTTGTTTTCGGTGGATTCGGCGGAACTCTTTTTGTAACCTATGTAGTGTTATGGATCGTATTACCATTGGCCAGCAGTGCAACAGATAAATTACAGATGCGTGGTGAAAAGATTGATGTGAACAGTATTAAAAATACTGTACAGGGAGAAATGGGTAGCACAGTAAAAGAACGTGCAGCACAAATGAGCGATGAAATAAAATCGGGTGCACAGAAAATGAGTGCAACAATCAGTGAAGGTGCTCACCGTATGGGAGAGGAAATCAGCTCAAAAAGTAAAGCCTTTGCTATTGAAGCCGGTCCTGTTGCAAGAAATGCAGGTAATGGAATTGGAAATGCCATTGGTATTTTATTCAAAGCTTTCTTTCTCTTTATTGCCATCATCATTGCCTTTGTATTACTGGTAGCCTTGTTTGGTGTTACAATGGGTGGTGTTGCAGTTTGGCCTTTGAAAGATTTCTTCTTTGAAGGTGCAGGTCAGAACTTCTCAGTATGGGGCACGTTAATTTTCTTTTTATTTGTTCCTGTAATTGGGTTTTTTATATGGACTATCCGCAGAATTTTCGGTATCCGTTCAAAAAACAGTTATCTCGGATGGATCTTCGGAAGTCTCTGGACAATTGGATGGATCTGTGCAATTATGCTGGTAGGAAGTGTTTTCAAAAACTTCAGATCATATGAGCGGGTTGAACAATCAATTCCTATTACTCAGCCGGTTGCTAAAAAAATCCTGGTAAAAGTTTCAGAACCATCTTTACGTTACAGCGGTCATTACTCCTGGATCGATACTGATGATCAGGGTTGGGATGTCAATGAAGATACTTTGTGGATCAGCAATATTAAAGTACGTGTTGAAAAAAGTGAAGATTCTGCTTACAGTGTAAAAACAATCCGCTTCAGTTACGGACAGAACAGGAAAGACGCAGAAACAAAAGCCGGTAAGATTGCGTTCAACACAAACTATAAAGACAGTGTACTTGATCTTGGAAATGGTATTGCCATTGACAAACACAGCAAGTTCCGCGGACAGAAGGTTTTGGTAGTCGTTAGTGTTCCTGTTGGTCAAAAAATCCGTTTCGATAAATCACTTTCAAACAAACTGCATCCGTTTAATGTACACATCAACCGTGGCCGAAGCAACGGCTACTGGAGAGACAACGACAGTGATTTCGACTTTGATGTAGATATGTCTTTTGATTATGATGCAGATACAGATTATATCATGACAGCTGATGGTTTACAGAGAGCTGATGGAAAAGATAAAATCATCAAATCAAACGAAAAAGATCAGGAGCAAATTGATGAAGAAATGAGAAACATTCAGGAACAGAAGTCTGAACTGGACAGAAAAGAACAGGAATTAAAACAAAAAGCAAAAGATACCGACAGTAATCGCTACCGTTATACGCCTGCTTCACCAAAAGCACCTGAGAAAAATACCAAACAGATTGTACAGAAATTAAATTCATCCAGTGACGGACCGTTTTTACCTATGACGGTAAACGCACTGTAACCTTGGTTAAAGTTGGAACAGCCAACGGCCCCGATGTTTTGAAGAAAACGGAGGGGCTTTTTTAAATCCCTTGAACCGTCACTGCGAGTAAGTGAGAACCGTTCGAAACTTACAAGCACAGGTCGAAGCAGTCTTTATTATTCAACGATTTCTTAATTATAAACTCATTTCGCATGAAACAGATTAAATTTTTCTTCTTTTTAACCTTACTAACTTTTTTCAGCTTATCTACTTCTGTCGCACAATCTGCTAAAGAAAAGAAGCCTCCGGTATCAAAAGAATTATTTGATACCATTTTTCATCTCGACAGTATTTTATTTAAAGCCTTTAATGAAAAAAACACAGAAACATTTATTAAGTACTTCGATAAAGACCTGGAATTTTATCATGATAAATCAGGGCTTACCGATTATGCATTTAATGTTGATGTGTTCAAAACCAATTTTGCAAAGGGCGGCGATTTAACAAGAACGCTTGTAAAAGAAGATATGGAAGTGTTCCCTGTTCCCAATTACGGTGCAGTACAGATTGCTTCACACCGTTTTTGTCATACAGAAAACGGCAAGCCCGATTGCGGAACATTCAAGTTTATCCATATCTGGAAGAGAACAGCAGAAGGCTGGAAGATTACAAGAATTGTGAGTGTGGATCATTAGATTTTTTGTTCCCTTTACATTGGATCTCTGATAACCCCACCATTAAACCGAAGATGTCATTTAAATAAACAAAAATGAATCTGAACTATAAAAGCGAATTAAAAAAATGGAGTGTTTATTTCGCAACCATCTTTCTTGCTTTTTTTATTCATGAATTGGGTCATTGCGTTGTTGCCTGGTTACATGGAAAAAGGGCTGTACCAACTCCGGCAAAAGAATATCTCCTGGATCCCGTTTCTGCAGATTTAAACCGGTATATTTCGCTTGGCGGAGTTCTGGGCACTGTGTTTTTTTCTCTTCTGATTATTTTTTTGTTTGTAAAAAACTCCAATAAATTCAACAGCTCTATATTAGCGGGAGCACTTGCTACACCGGGAATTTACAGCTTTTTATTTCTTTTAAAAGGCAGGGGCCATGATGAAACCGAGTTCCAGGAAGCACAATCTGCTTTGGGTCTTTCTTATTCTGGCCATGCGCTTGATTGGTTTTTTCTGGCGCTCTTCTTTGCCGGGATTCTTCTCTGGGTCATTCGTTCAAAACCTTCTTATAAAATAATTCCAAGGCTGGTGTTCGGATTCGTTTTGTCTTTTCTTTTTATGGCTGGCTTGCAAAAAATAAATAATAATTTTTTCGACCCGATCTTTTTGAAATAATTTCATACGCAGATATTCCTCTTCATGAAACAATTTTCAGCACGCATAGAAAAGATTGGCATTAATCCTTTTGTCTTTCTGCCTCAAGCTGTATTGAATCATTTATTCAAACAGGCCGGCAAGAGCAAAGGGACAATTCCTGTTCGTGGAAAAATGGATGTTCACCCGTTTATACAAACGCTTGTGAAATACAGTGGGGCCTGGCGGCTATATCTTAATATCTCCATGCGCAAAGCAGCAGGTAAAGATGTTGGCGACAAAATTAAAGTTGATATTGAGTTTGATCCGGTTGAAAGAAATATCAAAAAGGATCTTCTGTTTCTTACAGGAAAAGAGCGGTTTGCTGGCAGAGATAAACCATGAGCCCTGCTCTTTAAAACTTTTCTCTTCATCAATCTTTTCCTTCCATTACTTTTGTGCCCATCACTTAAGATCTGAATATGAAATCAACTCCCTTTACACAGAAACACATTGCCCTTGGCGCCAAGATGGCTGAATTTGCAGGATACAATATGCCCATTTCTTATACCGGTATCAATGATGAACATGCGGCTGTCCGTAACAGTGTTGGTGTATTTGATGTAAGTCATATGGGAGAGTTTATTCTGAAAGGAGAACATGCACTGGATTTAATTCAGCGTGTTACTACCAATGATGCTTCGAAGCTGACAGCCGGCAAAGCACAATACAGTTGTTTGCCAAATAAAGAAGGTGGAATTGTTGATGATCTGCTGGTGTATTGCATTGAAGAAAACAACGTGTACATGCTGGTGGTAAATGCCAGCAATATTGAAAAAGACTGGAACTGGATTCAGCAATTCAACAGTAAGAATGTGGAGATGCACAATATCAGCGACAAAACCTGTCTGCTTGCTATTCAAGGACCGAACGCAACAAAAGTGTTGCAGCCTTTAACTGATATGGATATTCTCAACTTAAAATATTACACATTCACAAAAGGAAAATTTGCGGGTGTTGAAAATGTACTGGTGAGTGCAACGGGTTATACCGGTGCAGGCGGCGTAGAGATTTATTTCGAGGATGTTGATGGTGCTGCAGATAAAATTTGGGATACTATTTTTGAAGCAGGTGCATCTGCTGGTATCAAACCAATAGGGCTTGGCGCAAGAGATACGCTCCGTTTGGAAAAAGCATTTTGTTTATATGGTAATGATATTGACGATACAACCTCTCCTTTAGAAGGCGGTTTGGGGTGGATCACCAAATTCAGCAAAGACTTTACTTCGAAAGCAATTTTTGAACAGCAAAAAGCAGAAGGAGTAAAACGCAAACTCGTTGGTTTTGAAATGATCGACCGTGGTATTCCCCGTCATGATTACAAGATCAAGGATGCCAGTGGAAATGAAATAGGGAAAGTTACCAGCGGAACCCAATCTCCTTCCCTCCAAAAGGCAATCGGTCTTGGATATGTAGCAACAGCACATGCTGACTTTGATTCGGAAATTTTTGTAGAAGTAAGGGATAAACTGCTGAAAGCAAGGGTTGTAAAGGTTCCTTTTTTATAACCTAAAGCATTATCTGTCAGACGAGGGCGAAAGACGGAGCGGATTATTTCATACATTGGTATAAACATTGCAGGATTATTCATCACTCAATAAAATCCAATGCCATCTATTCACGTAACCACATTTATTGCTGCCCCCATTGATGTTGTATTTAACCTCAGCCGACATATCGGTCTGCACAAAATTTCGCAACAGGATCATAAAGAAGAAGCTGTTGGCGGCATTACTTCCGGATTAATTCAACAGGGCGAATCCGTAACATGGAAAGCAAAGCATTTATTTAAAACAAGATTCATGACGGTGGAGATTACCGACATGAAGAAGCCTGATTATTTTGAAGATGTGATGAGCAAAGGTGATTTTGTTTCTTATGCACACAAACATCACTTCAAACAAATTGATAATGGAACGATTATGATTGATGAGGTTTCATTTGAATCGCCGCATGGGGTCCTCGGTAAAATGGTCAATCGTTTTTATCTTACCGGGTACATGAAGTCCCTTGTTCAAAAAAGAAATGAGACCATAAGGCTATATGCAGAAAGCAATAAATGGGAAGCTTTATTGGGGTAAACAACTGTTTTCAGCTAAAAAAACACGTATTGATTAGGGCAAAAGAAGTTTATTGATTATACTTGTGTACCAAATAATATCCGGATGAAACCAAAGCAATTCACCCTGCTTCCACTTGTAATTTTTTTCCTCTTTTTTTCGGGCACTGTTTTTTCCCAATGTATGATGTACCCTGTATCATTACAGGAACGTGTAATAAATGCTGAATCTGTTATTCTGGGAACTGTTGTTGAAAAAGAAACCTTTCTTGATTCATCAACCATGCAGGTGTTAACTCTCAATAAAATTTCAGTAACCGCCTGGTTAAAAAATCAGCAGACTGCAAATTCTGTTTATGTTATTACCAACGGTGGTGTATACAAAGACAGGGCAACAATTGTAACGCCTTCGCTTCAAATGGAGAATGGAAATGAATATGTTTTATTTCTGCAAACAGCTCCGGCAAAATTTGAAAACAAACAGCTGAGAATACAACAACCATCATCCTTTCAAACTATTGCCTATGCAGGTGCACAGGGTGCGTTGGTAAAATCATTTGAACAATATGTTGATGTACTGGATCAGCCGAAACAAAACGAAGAAACCCTGTTTCAAAAAATACAAAATATCACCGGGCAAAAAGCTATAACACCAAAGGGTGAATTATTTAAAGCAAGACCGCAACAAACGATCGGCAATAAGCCCGGTGGTATAACAGCCATCGGTTCTTTCTCCCCAACAACAACAAGAGCAGGAACCATTGTTGCGGGTGATCAGATAACGATCAGCGGTAGTGGTTTTGGTGCAGCGCCCGGAACTGTTTTTTTTACCAATGCTAATGATGGTGGCGCTACTTTTACAAGTTCTGGTATTGCCAGTGATATTATTTCGTGGAGTGATGCCAGTATCACAGTGAAAGTTGCATCCCGTGCAGGAACCGGGCCCATCAATGTAAACGGAGCTTTTACTTCTGCATCTAATCTTACTGTTCAATATGCCCATACAGCAATCAACAGTACTTTCAGCGGTTTTGGAAGCTCAACACGTCAGCGTTACTATTTACGTAACCTCAATACACTTGGAGGATATACCTTTCAGTTCAACACTGCTTTTGCAGCAAACACATCAGCTGTTGCATCATTTAACCGTGCCATTGTTTCCTGGCGTTGTGAAACAGGTGTAAACTTCAGGGCTGCCGGAACAACAGCTGTTGGATCTTCTACGGCAGATGGAATCAATTGTATTTATTTTGATCCATCCATTTCTGCAGGAACCCTTGCAGTTTGTACAAGTAATTTTTCCGGTTCAGCAACCGGTGGCTGTAATCTGCAAAATACAGTATGGTGGTTAGCTGATGCCGATATAGCATTCAGAGATATTCCTTCTGCCGGTACAACCTGGGAGTATGGAACAGCAACACCTTCCTTTACAGAATACGATTTTGAATCTGTGGCGTTGCATGAACTTGGTCATGCTGTTGGTTTAGGACATGTTATTGCATCCGGCCAGGTGATGCACTATGCAATTGCAAACGGTGCGACTTCAAGAATTTTATCAGCCAATGATATTTTAGCTGCTGCAGATAAATTAATTTATTCAACTGCAGCTACCTGTTTTGATCCGGGCGGCTCCGGTTCGCCGATGACAGCGGTACCGGGAGGCAGCTGTCTTACTCTGCCAATTACTTTGGGAGAATTAAAAGCAAAACGAATCAACAGAGCTTTGAATGAACTTTCCTGGAACACCGTGCAGGAACTCAACAACGATGGATTTTTTATTGAGCGAAGCGACAATGCACAGAATTTTAAAGCAATTGGTTTTGTGAAAGGAAAAGAACTTTCATTGTTACCACAATACTATTTGTTTAAGGATGAAACTGCCGGACCGTATGATTGGTATTACCGTCTTGTTCAAAAAGATCTCAGCGGCCATTCACTTAACTCCTCGGTTGTATTTGTAAAAGGTGAAGAAAGTAAACAGTGGAATGTATGGACCGGCCAGGCGGGAAGCTCTGTTTATGTTTACAATAAATCGGCTTCAAATAAACCTGTACAGTTTGTTTTATATAATAACACAGGTCAGGTAGTTTTTTCAACACAGATAAATTCTGGTCGTGCACAGTTTGATTTTCAGCATTTACCAAGAGCTGTTTACAGTTACAGGGTTGTTGACAGTAATCAACCTGTTTCGGGTAAACTGGTTTTAGGAAGCCGGTAAAATTTATGCAGCACAAAAAATATTCTTTGCCGGGAAGACGGGAATTAAAATTCTTTTCTTCCTTACCGTCATTCCGGCACATATCCCTGCATTATCATTTTGCTTTTAGCATCATTCATTGTACTTCATTATTTTTGCTGTATACAGTATGAGTACAAAACCATCGCTATATACCTGTCTTTCTCCCGCACTGTTACATTTATATGATCTCAATAATGCTGTTGTTGTCATCATTGATGTATTCCGTGCCACCTCAACCATTGCTGCTGCATTAAACAATGGCGCCAAATGTGTAATTCCTGTTGATACGGTTGCCAAAGCTGTAGAACTGGGTAAAAAAATTGGCGGCATTTCTGCCGGTGAGCGTGATGGAAAAATTGCTGAAGGTTTAAAACATGGTAATTCTCCTTTGGAATATTCAAGAGAATTTGTTGCAGGCAAAACTCTTGTTCTTACAACCACCAACGGAACAAGATTGCTGCATATGGCAATCGATAATAAAGCCGATACCATCATCACCGGAACTTTTCCCAATCTTTCTGCTGTGTGCGATTTTTTACAGAAGCAGAATAAAAATGTAGTTCTTGGTTGTGCAGGATGGAAAGACCGGTATAATTTAGAAGATACATTATTTGCAGGTGCTGTCATCAACCGTATTAAAGAACAGTTCAGCATTCATTGCGACAGTTCCTTAACTGCTGAACAGCAATACCTGATGGTGAAAGATGATCTCTATGGCTTTTCTCCCAATCTTACACACTATCATCGTTTAGTTGACCGTTATGGATTGATTGAAGATATCCGCTTCTGCCTAACAGAAGACATTGCCAATGTGTTACCGATTTATAAAGATGGAATGCTGATTGCGGGAAAATAATTTCCGGAAAGAAAAACTACTAAAGATAGCTTAGTTTTTCTGTATTCTGTTTGTCGCAGCAATGTTTTTATTTCTTTCATCTTTTCTCTGGAAATGTGAATAGAATCCTTTTATTTTTGCAGATTGGCCCTTTCACAACGGCTAATGAATAAAAATTAATCCAGAGAAGAGAATGGCGTTACCACACCTGTTGAAGTTTGCTTACAATCATGGAACCGAAGAAGTTGTCCGTCGTGGAAAAAAAATTCATGCCATTGGCTTTGCCGAACTGGTAGAACACGATGAATTGATGGGCACTGTTGTGTTTCGTGTAAGAGACGATTCCTATGCTACTTTTTACAAAGTTTATATTCAAAAGTATAAGGATGCCAACGCTATGAATGTGCGTTGCAGCTGTCCGTATAACTTAGGCGATATCTGCCGGCATGAAGTTGCTTCGCTGTTTCAGTTACAGGACCTGGTAGACAGGAATATTCTCGGCATCAAGGATCTGCGCTATGATCAGCGGCATACTGTTGTGAAAATGAAAAACATTGAGCTGAAAACAATCCGTTCATTAACAGCTGCTGCAGCTCTTGATGATGCAGAAATTTTTCTGCGCAGCAACAAAGCCTCTATTCTTTCCGCCAAGGATGAAAGTGTAAAAGCCGAATTAATCATGAGTGGTGAAAACTGGCCGGTAACCATTCAGAAAAACGACGAACGTAATTTTGATACCTCCTGCAACTGTGCTGAAAGTGCACATGCCATCTGCGAACATAAAGCCGTTGTGTTTATTCAACTCCTGAATTCACATGGACCAATGTATTTCGACAGCATCCGTAACATGGATAAAGAAAAAGGAAAGCTGCTGGGCATTTATGGTTATTCCTTAACAGATAACTGGCAGGAAAAATTTGAATTCATTTATAAAGACGGCAAACCCTTTTTACGTGTACTTGATCCCGGCGTAAAAAGAGTAGAACCTTCCACACTAAAAAAACCGGAACCCTTCTTTACCAAAACAGATGAACCCGAAGTGGAAGTGGCTGTTGATTTGAAACCAAGTCAGCGACTTGGAATTGTATTAAATAATAACACCAAACAGTTTCCTTACTTCAGTATTGATGTAGTAAAGGGTGAAACCAATGAAGATGGTGCAGAATACATTGGGGTGGTTGAAAAATTAGATGTAAGCAAGTTTATTGAAACAGAAGATTTTCCTGAAAATGATAAACTGCTTCTTCAGTTGCTGCGACGTTTGCAGCCTGCCGAGATCAGCAAATTTGTAAACCGCAACTCTCCTTTCTCGGGCATCTGGGAAAATATTATTCACCAGGATGAAGATGATTTACCGGAAGATACCAAAACACTGATGCTGGAATATCTTCTTCCACGTATTCAGAAATTATTTGCAGAAACAAGTTCACCTGTTTTGCTTTTGCCGAAAGGAAAAGAGTTTAAAACAAAAAATCTTGTTCCTGTTTCAACATCAGGCACTTTTTTAAAACCATTCTTTGCCTTAACGCAGAAAAAAAATAAATGGGAGTGGAGTTGTAAAGTAAAAATAAATGGCGCACCTGTTGATGTGCATGATAATGACTGGAACAGTCCGCTGATATTTTTCCTGAATGATGAAGCAAGAACCTGGGAGAAACAGGAAGATGCACAACATGCAATTGATTTCGCCAATAACAATAACCGTTTAATCAGCAACACTGATCTTCCTTCCTTCCTTGAAAAAGAAGCGCTGAAGATTGCAAGGGAATATCATGTGGAGTTTGATGAAGCGTTGATCAAAGAAGTAAAATCGGGAGAGCCGGAAGTAACCCTGCAATTGCAGGAGCGTGGTGAATACCTGGTAATGATTCCTACATTCAGTTACAAAGGATATAAAGTAAGACCAAGCGATAAAGATGAAATCATTCTCCCGAGTGAAGATGGTTTGATCATTGTAAACCGCAACAAGGAAAAAGAAAACGAATTCATTGGTAAGGTTGAAAAGCTGCATTCACAGTTTATTAAACCCGAAGGCGGAACACAGCTTGCATTAAAAGGTGCAGAAGTATTAAAGAACAACTGGTTCTTTTTGTTTGTGGATGCCATGAAGGAAATGAAAGTTCCCGTTGAAGGATGGGATGTGCTGAAGAATTTCCGTTTCAATACATCCAAACCAAAAACACAGATCTACATCAGCAATGGTGTTGACTGGTTTGATGCAAAAGTAAATGTGGTGTTTGGCGATCAGCAGGTAAGTATTGCTGAAGTAAAGAAAGCACTGGCCAATAAACAAACGCTGGTGCATTTAGCTGACGGCTCTTTGGGTGTGCTGCCCGAAGAATGGATCAAGCGGTATTCCATGCTGTTCCGTGTGGGTGAAAACAAACACGACAAACTCCGTTTATCAAAATATCATATCAGCGTTATTGATGAGTTGTACGAGAACAGGGATGAAGCAGAGCTGATGATTGAGCTGGAAGAAAAGTATGAACGTCTGCGTGAATTTAAACAGATCAAAAAAATTGATCCGCCCAAACATTTAATGCCCATCCTGCGTCCTTACCAGGAAAGTGGTTTTCACTGGCTCAATTTTTTAAGTGAAGTTGGCTGGGGTGGAATACTGGCCGATGATATGGGTTTGGGTAAAACCATCCAGGCACTTTCATTCCTGCATCATCTGCGTGAAAAGAACGGACATTTAAAAGCATTGGTTGCCTGTCCTACAACATTGATGTATAACTGGGAAAATGAAATCAAGAAGTTTACTCCTGAACTCACTTACCATATTCATCATGGTGCACAGCGTACAAGAGATAAAAAACAGTTTGATCAGTTTAATGTCATCATTACAACTTACGGTACACTTCGCAGCGATATAAAATTATTAAGTGAGCAGGGCTTTGATTGTGTGATCTTAGATGAAAGCCAGGCAATTAAAAATCCGAACAGTAAGGTAGCGAAGGCTGCAGGTTTGCTGAAAAGCAAGAACCGCATCTGCATGAGCGGTACTCCTTTGCAGAACAATACATTTGACATTTATGCGCAGATGAATTTTCTCAACCCCGGTATGCTGGGCAGTGTAGAACATTTCCGTAACGACTTTGCAACACCGATTGATAAGTTTGGTGAGAAAGAACAGAAAGATCATTTACGTAAATTATTATTTCCTTTCATTCTTCGCAGAACCAAAGAACAGGTGGCAAAAGATCTTCCGGAGAAAACAGAAACCATTCTGTATTGTGAAATGGAACATGATCAAAGAAAGATCTATGATGCTTACCGTAACGAATACCGTTCAAAAATTTTGGGTACCATTGAAGATGTGGGTATTGGTCAATCGCAGTTAACCATCTTACAGGGATTGATGAAGCTGCGTCAGATCTGTGATTCGCCTTCTATCTTAAATGAAACAGAAAAACTTCCCAACCATTCTATCAAGCTCGATGAAATTGCACGTGAGCTGGAAGAGAATATGGGTAATCATAAAGCATTGGTGTTTTCACAGTTCCTTGGAATGCTGGCACTCATAAAACATAAACTGGAAGAATTAAAAATTCCGTTTGTTTATTTTGACGGAAGTACGTCTGCTGCTGACAGGGAAAAAGCAGTACAGGAATTTCAGAACAATGAAGAAGTGCGTGTATTTTTAATTTCATTGAAAGCGGGTGGTGTGGGTTTAAACTTAACGGCCGCAGACTATGTATATATTGTTGATCCCTGGTGGAACCCTGCTGTTGAACAACAGGCCATTGACCGTACACACCGTATTGGACAAACCAATAATATTTTTGCATACCGTATGATTTGTAAGGATACAATTGAAGATAAGATCGTTCAGCTGCAGGAACGGAAACGTTCGCTTGCAAGAGATTTGATTGCTGATGATAATGGATTTGTGAAGAGTTTGACGAGGGAGGATGTGGAGTATTTGTTCAGTTAAAGATTTTTCTTAATGATAATGAAAGGGGCGTGTGCCCCTTTTTTGTTTCATGATTTTTTTTAGCAGGCTTTTGTAATAGCTGTTTGCTGTTCTTTCTTTTCTTTTTGCTTGTCCAAAAAGAAACAAAAAAGACCCCCGCAATCGAAGACGGCCGATTGCGGGATGATTCCCTGATTTAGCTGGGTTACTATTGTGGTGAAATGCATTTGTAGTTGCACAATCATCCTATGTTTATCTCTCTGTGTTTTGTTTGGTCTTTTTGCTTTTCTTTTTTGGGGAAGATGCCGTTTTGGCCACTTTTATTTGCAGTTATTTTAATGCGCTTTGCAGTTTTGCGAATGACATTTGCAGATAATTGAATGCTTGTTGCAGTTATTTCAAATACTCTTGCAGTCTTGCGAATGCAATTTGCAGTTTGTGCAATGTAAATGTCGGTTTATTGGCTTTTTTGACCTGTTTTTGTATCTTTTTGCTCTAAAACACCTTTTATGCTCGCTTTAAATGTATTGAAGCTCCTGGAAGACAGGGGTATTGTCAATCCTCAAACTTACCTGGTAAAAAATGGCATTCCTTATTATACGTGAGCCGCCTTGTTACCAACACTACCAAAAACATTACTTACGCTAGTTTGGAAAAGCTTTGCCTGATCTGCAAGTGTACGCCTGATGATTTGTTTATGTGGGTGGCTGATGCTGATATGCAGCTAACGGAACCTGTTGCTCTTGAAAAACTGAAGCCAAAACCAAAGCCGCCGAGTGCTGCTGAGCGGATGAAAAATTTATCGGCTGAACAGTTGGAACAGCTGCAGCAGTTTATTAATGAGCTGGAGAAGAAGTAAGGGGATAGTTCTATACCGAGGCGGCTGACTTTGTAATGCAGGCTATTATATTTTGCGTTTTCTGTGTGCAAACGTTTAATAAACGCTTGCACACAGATATATGAAAATGTCATTGACGTAATAACAATACAAAATGTATATTATTAGTTGATTGGTTTTCAACTGTAATATATTTTTGAGACCTGCGTCTTATAGCATAAATTTATGTGTTATGCGTAACCAATGACGGCCATGCGAACTTCAATCTTCATATTTCTTTTGACACTGCTTTCCCTTTGCACTGTAGGACAGATAATTTCTACTAAAGAGATAGAAAATATTGCTGATAAATTTGGAGTTGACTCTGCATTAAAGACAGTTAGACCAGTTTCTGAAATTTATTTAGTTGACTCATCTGTGGCTCTTTCTATTGTACAAAAATGTTCTGATTTAAAAATCTATTCAAGACAGTTCTCATATTTTACAGATATGGGACAAGTGATGAAAAACCAGTCTATCAATGCCAAATCTTTAGACAACTTAAAAAATTATAAGGTTCTATTTCATGACACCGGTATTAAACAATACAAAGCTTTCGTAATCCCTGACCAAATATTTCATGTTCTTGCTTTCCAGAATGACAAATCCATAATTCCAACTTTAATAACTGAATTTAATTTTTGGGAACGTAAGGCAGACAGCATAAGAAATATGTATCCTTCCAAAACAAAAAGATTTTTCCAAAGGTTTAAAGGAACTCCGCCTTCAGAACAATTATTTAGCGACTGTAAACAAAACAGCTACAAGCTTGCCTGGACACTAAATAAATTAGGTGACAGTTACTTTTCTCTTGAACGGGCAAATGCAATTAGACAACAACTTGTTCCATATTTAAGAGACTACAACATGGAAAGGTTTAAATTCAGACCATATCAATTTAAATCAGACACATTACAGTTAAATAAATCATATACATCTATTGACGAAATAGATTTTGACAACGAAACAGAATTTGTAAAGCTGAAAGAAAATTTGGAAGGTGATAAATGTTGGAAACAAATCATCACAAACAGCAAAACAGGACTTTATGAAATAGGTTGTCAATGGGCTCCACTTGCGGGGCGAGGCAAGACAATCCTACTTGAGCTAATTGGCGACAATAAACTACTAGTGACAGTAATTAGTGCATGGATAAGTTGAATTCAAGATTTCGTTTGGTATACGCATAACATTCAGTTTTGCGTCAGCAGGGGGCGATGAATAAAACCTCATCTTAGTACTACTATCATCTGCATATCGGGCTGACCGAACACGGCTGAACAACAGAATATATTCTCAACTTTTGTAACTTACATCGGCTGCAGTTCCGGGCTGGACGTTTTCCAAGTGCCCTGCCGAACGCAAAGCTGTGGCCGTTGGCGGTCAGCTTAAACGACACTCTACTATGCCAGGAAAATCCAAAGAAGATAGAATAAAAACAGTTTTTGGTGGCGGTGGACACGTTGTTATACTTGGAGCAGGTGCAAGTATAGCTTCAACATTTCGAAATTCAGAATTGAATGGTAAGAGATTGCCGTCAATGGATAACTTCATTGAGGTTGTGGGGCTTGCAGACATAGTTCAAAAAATTCCTCAAAACTTAGTAGCAACAAATTTTGAGGAATTGTATAGCAACTTATATAAATACAATCCTAAATCGGATGAAATCTTAGAAATAGAAAGAAGAGTTTACGACTATTTCAAGGATATGAAGTTGCCGGACGAACCAACAATTTACGACCACTTAATTTTATCACTCAGACCTAAAGATTTAATTGCAACTTTTAATTGGGACCCATTTTTATATCAAGCTTTCATAAGAAATGGAGAAGTTGCTGATATGCCTTACATGGCTTTCTTACATGGGACAGTTGCTTTAGGATATTCAAAAGAAGAAAAAAGAAGTGGGCCAGCAGGTTGGTATTCAAAAGCAACAAAGAACTATTTTGAACCGACTAGACTTTTGTACCCAATTGGCGAAAAGAACTATTATGATGATGAGTTCATAAGTGTTGAATGGAAACGGCTTCAAGCATGGCTTCATTCAAAAGACACAAGACGAGTGACTATATTTGGCTACGGAGCACCTTCGTCGGATAAAGAAGCTGTAAAGATTTTAAATAAAGCATGGGGAACAAGCAGTAAAAGAAACATGGAGCAGTTTGAAATCATTGACATACGAGAGGAAGACATAGTAAGAAAAAGCTGGGACAAATTCATTCATTCGCATCACTACGACTATTCAACTGATTATTTTAGTTCTTCACTTGCTGCAAATCCTCGGCGAACAAGTGAAAGCTATTTTCAACACATTATGCCAATGACTATTGACGAGGCGTTTAGCGAAAGCAACCCAATTCCTAAAGACATCAAAACAATGAAAGAACTTTGGGATTGGCACAAACCATTAATTGACGCAGAAAACGAATGGAAGCTTCAAAATAGTAAGACAAAGAAATGATAGTTCACAAAGCCGAACCGCCAACATGAACTGTGTAAAAAAACAAAAGAAGCATTATGAGTGAGAAACTTAAAACTTCAAAACAAACAGGCAAACATTTCCTATTGAATAAACTTACAGGAGATTGGGAAGGCAGAACCAAAACATGGTTTGAGCCTGATACGATTGCTGACGAATCATCCATGAGCGGAACCATGCGGCCAATTCTTGACGGCAGATTTATTCTGCACGAATACAAAGGAAGCTTTGGCGGCAAGGCGCTGGAAGGAATTGCAATTTTTGGATACAATCTTGAATTGGAAAAATTTCAGTGTGCGTGGATCGACAGCTTTCATAACGGTTCGGCCATTATGTTTTCAGAAGGAGTGAGAAAGGATCCTGCTTTTTCAATGCTTGGCAGTTATTTTTATGTTACTCCGGAGATTGAACAGAAATGGGGATGGCGTACAGAAATTGAAATGGTCAATGATGATAAAGTGAAAATCACTGCCTATAATATTTCTCCTGAAGGCAGTGAATCGAAAGCAACTGAAACGGTGTATACCAGGAAAAGCGAACCGTTGTAATAAAAAGGCGAACGCCGGCATTTTGAGCAAGTGTGGCAGTAAAAACTAATTTGTGACAAATTCGTTTGATAAAAACAGCAAAAAATAATTTCATACTATGGCTACTAAAAAAAAGTTATCAGCAGCAGAACGTGATGATTTACTCAAAACACTGAAAGCCCGTTTTGAAAAAAACATGAACCGTCATAAAGGCATTGAGTGGGCCAAAGTACAGTCACGCTTAAGCGGGATGGATGAAAAACTGTGGTCGCTCAATACAATGGAAAGTACCGGCGGCGAACCTGATGTTGTTTTGTTCGATAAAAAAACCACCGCCACAGCGGGGCAAGCCGGCGAGTTCTTTTTTGTTGATTGTTCTGCTGAAAGTCCGAAAGAACGCAGAAGTGTCTGTTACGATCATGAAGCGCTGGAAAAAAGAAAAGAACATAAACCGCAGGACAGTGCTATGAATATGGCCGCCGACATGGGCATTGAGCTTTTAACAGAAGAACAATACAGGGAGCTGCAGCAGCTTGGAATATTCGATTTGAAAACATCAAGCTGGGTGAAAACTGCTGCTGCAATCAGAAAACTGGGCGGTGCCCTTTTTTGCGACCGTCGCTACAACACTGTCTTTGTGTATCATAACGGAGCAGATTCTTATTATGCTGCCAGGGGGTTCCGTGGCTTGCTGAGGGTGTAACTGAATAACATACTATAACAACGTGTGGAATGAACCCGAAGGTTGAATTTTATTTTAGTGCTATCTGCTCAACCACCGGTAGAAATTAGATCTGGCCTTTTCTCTTAAATTAAACTCATGCCTATCCGGCAATTCGATCCTCTGCTTTGATTTTCTGCAAAACTGTTTTACATTAACAGTCTTCCTTTCCCTGTATTTTTTACATAACCAACTAAACCGTTTACTGATGCTTCAGCAGTTAGAGCAGATCCGTGATCAGCAAAAAGAAACCTGGAACAAATTTTCCCGTGGCTGGAAAAACTGGGACCACTTCGTTATGCATTTTCTGAAACCGATGGGTGATGAAATTATTGCAGAGATAAAACCAAAACCCGGTGAATATATTCTTGACATTGCTTCCGGTACGGGTGAGCCGGGGTTAACCATTGCCACTCTTGTTGGAAATGGGAAAGTGATCATCAGTGACATTGCCGACAAGATGCTGGATGTGGCCCGTGAACATATTGCAGAGCACCAGCTCACAAATGCAGAAACAATGGTATGCGATGCATGTGAACTGCCATTTGCTGATAACAGCTTTGATGCCATCAGCTGCCGCATGGGTTTTATGTTTTTTCCTGATATGGAACTGGCAGCAAAAGAAATGGTACGTGTATTAAAACCCGGCGGACGTATTTCCACATCGGTATGGAACGTGCCGGAGAGAAATCCCTGGGTAACCATTATGATGTCTACGATTAACAGGCAACTGCAAATACCTGCACCCCCACCCGGTATGCCGGGTATGTTCCGTTGTGCAAAGCCTGGATTGATTGCTGATATATTTTCGTCAGCAGGATTACACAATGTAACTGAAAGAGCCGTGGATGGGGAAATGCATTTTGATTCGCCGGAGATGTTCTGGAATTTTCATACAGAAGTGGCTGCGCCTGTTGTGGCTGCTTTGAGTAAAGCTGATGAAGAGATGATAGCAGGCATTAAGGCGGAGGTGTTTCAATTGTTGCATGAAAAATATCCGGGTGATCATCCTGCGCCGCATTTCAGTTCGCTGATTATTTATGGTGAGAAATAGAATGCTGCTTTGATTGTAATCATCAGGGAAATAAAACTCAGGTAATTTACGGAGGGAGTTTTGTGTGCTGCTGCGGGAACATCAGGAATGAATATCTTTGAAACAACTGCAAACAGATTGAAATGAGTAAGCGGACAGATTATATTTCATGGGATGAATATTTTATGGGTGTTGCCTTATTATCGGCCAAAAGAAGCAAGGACCCTGCAACACAGGTTGGCGCCTGTATTGTGAACACTAAAAATAAAATCGTTGGTGCCGGTTACAATGGTTTACCAATCGGTTGTGATGATAATGAATTTCCCTGGGAAAAGCAGGGCGATTTTCTGCAGACGAAGTATCCGTATGTGTGCCATGCAGAACTCAATGCCATCTTAAATAATATTGGCATGGATTTACATGGCTGCAGAATTTATACTGCACTGTTCCCCTGTAATGAATGCTCTAAGGCAATTATTCAGTCAGGAATAACAGAAGTCATTTACCTGTCGGACAAATATGCAACAACAGATTCATCCATTGCATCAAAAAATATGCTGACCAAAGCCGGTGTTTCTTTCAGACAGGTGAAGGTTAACATCGAAAATATATTACTCTCTTTTAATGAGGTGGATGTGTAATTGCAGGGTTACTCTTATTCAGGCTTCTCGTTATCTTCACCAAAATTTTTCACATGCGGATCATTGCCGTTATTCCCGCCCGGTATGCAGCTACCCGTTTCCCCGCCAAGCTGATGCAGCTACTCGGTGATCAGCCGGTTATTCTTCATACCTACCGCAATACCGTTGCAACCGGTTTGTTTGCTGATGTTTTTGTTGTAACCGACAGTGAAATTATTTTCAATACAATTACCTCAGCCGGCGGTAAAGCAATTATGAGTAAACGGGAACACGATAGCGGGACCGACCGTATTGCAGAAGCTGTGGAAAATATAGAGGTTGATGTGATTATTAATGTGCAGGGAGATGAGCCTTTTGTAAAAAAAGAACCTTTAGAAACTTTATGCAATCGGTTTCATGATCCGGCTGTTCAGGTTGCTTCGCTGATGCATGTTATCACTGATACAGAAATGATTCATGATCCAAACTGTGTAAAAGTGGTGGTTAATCAAAATATGGATGCTCTTTACTTCAGCCGCAGCGCTGTTCCATATCAAAGAGATCAAAAAAGTCATGTTAACTATTTTAAACATATTGGCATTTACGGTTACAGGAAAGATACTTTACTAAAATTTACAAAGCTTCCTCCTTCGGTTCTTGAACAAACAGAGAAGCTGGAGCAGCTCCGTTTACTGGAAAACATGATTTCAATCAGGATGTCGGTAACAGAACCCTGGAGTGTTTCGATTGATACGCCGCAGGACCTCGAAAAAGCAAAAAAATTATTGAAATAAGGCTGGTGTAATTTTTAACAAATAAAAAAAATAAAAACCATGCAACTTTTTAAAAAACATTTCTATCTTACTCTCGGTTTTTCATAGGATATTGGATTTTAAAACGGGGCAGGATTTCTATCTGGCCCCTTTTTTATGTCCATTATCTTCTATAAACCGAATGAAGCACTTAACTCCAGCATTTTATCAATCGGTTTTTTAGCAGCCAGCCGCAACTCCTCATCCATTGTAATTTCCGGAGTTTCATATTCCATGCAGAGATAAATTTTATCCAGCGTATTGCGTTTCATGTGCGGACAGTCGTTACATGCACAGCTGTTATTCGGTGGTGCCGGAATAAAAGTTTTGTGTGGATTTGATTTAATCATCTGGTGCAGTATACCTGTCTCTGTTGCCACAATGTATTCTGCACTGCTGTCTTTCTCTGTAAACTTCAGTAACTGTGTTGTACTGCCAATAAAATCAGCGAGACGTAAAACCGGTTCTTCGCATTCAGGATGTGCAATTACTTTCGCCTGCGGATGACGCTGTTTGAGTTTGGTTATTTTTTCAACACTGAAAATTTCATGCACCATACAGGCGCCATTCCACAGCAGCATATTTCTTCCGGTTACTTTGTTGATGTAGGCGCCTAAGTTTTTATCGGGAGCAAAAATTATTTTTTGCTCTGCCGGTAAACTTTCAACTATCTGCTGTGCATTACTGCTGGTGCAGATGATATCGCTGAGCGCTTTAATTCCTGCACTGCAGTTGATGTAAGAAATCACCAGGTGATCAGGGTGCTTTGCTTTAAACTGCTCAAACAACAGCGGAGGGCAACTATCGCTCAATGAACAACCTGCTTTAAAATCAGGAATAACAACCTTTTTGGAGGGGTTTAAAATTTTTGCTGTTTCGGCCATGAAATGAACTCCGGCAAAAACGATCATGTCAGCTTTTGTTTTTTCTGCCTGCTGTGCCAGGCCTAAACTGTCGCCGATATAATCAGCTACATCCTGGATATCCGGTTCCTGGTAATAGTGCGCCAGGATGATTGCATTTTTTTCTTTTTTCAGACGTTCAATTTCTGCAAACAGATCTAATTCAGGATCAAGTTCTATATTTAAAAAACCATTTTTTTCGACGCTTGCTTTTGTATCGGTGATGATGGCTGTACTCATTGTTTTCTTTTTAATTTCAGCTGCAAGCTACTTCAATTTTTTGAAGCTGTTTTTCCGTAGTAACTCTTAATAGACTATTATTTATTTAATAAACTATTATTACTATAAGTGTGAATTAGTGGATATCTCCTTTTATTTTTCTGATGATTTATAAACCTGTATGATGTTATACACAGTAATTCCCAAGTCTTCCACATCAGCATAAATAACAGGAGTAATGATTCAGCCTGTTTATTAACATCGGTGGATTAAATATGTGCTGTAAAAAACAAAACCGGTAAACCTTGTTTTCCTGTGTGGATGAAGCGAGGATAAACAAGGGTTTATAAAGGGCATTTTTGCAGCCGCCAGTCCGGAACCCATGTCTTAACCAAGCGTCCCCGAATTTATCCTGCATAAAACAGGGGATATCCACCGGTTTTGATGTTTATTCACAGCAGTATTGTGTATTCTTTTTTCCTCTTTTTTGATTTTTCGGCTCTTATTTTCCTAAATCCTTTATCCTGTGCTGGTTAGAGGAGTTTTCCACAATTTGTTCAAACCTTCAATTCCCCTTATTTTTGCCGCTCACTTTTATAACGTACAATATACTATTATGTCGATTATTCAGCAGATCCGTGAAAAGTATGCAGCTGTGAGTATTGCTGTGATTGCTTTAAGCCTTGTAGGATTTATTCTTACCGATTACTTCGCCGGAAAAAACAACGTGGGAGGCTCTCAGCCAACTGCACTTGGCGTTGTTAACGGCAGCAGCATTAATATTAATGAGTTTGATGCCAAACTTAACGAAATGGAAAATGGGTACCGTCAGCAGGGAATGGATATAAACGATGAAATGCGACAGCAGATCATTGAAATGCTGTGGAACAACGAAGTGGAAGAAGCGGTGCTAACCAACGAATATGAGAAGTTAGGATTAACGTTTACTTCAGCAGACCTTACGAACGCATTATATGGTGATAACCCGCCGCCGGTTTTAGCCCAGCAGTTTAAAGATGCACAAACGGGTGCATACGATGCAAATGCTGCACGCCAGTATATTAATTCCATGCGTAAGAAAAAAGCAAATGACCCACAGCGCCAGTATATTGAACGCAACCTGATTGATTATATCATCAGTAATGGTTTACGTACTAAGTACAGCGCCTTACTTGCAGGAAGTATATTTTATCCAAAATGGCTGAGTGATAAAGAAGTGGCTGATCAGAACAGTATTGCATCTATCAGTTATGTAGCCATACCTTATTCAACCATCAGCGACAGTGCTGTTAAAGTAAGTGATGATGATATTAATGCGTATGTAAAGAAGCATAAGAATGAATTCAAGCAGGAAGAGAGTCGTGTGATTTCTTATGTTTTGTTTGATGCCGCTCCAACAGTTGCAGACAGCGCAGTTGCAAGAGAAGCCGTGAGTAAACAAAAACAGGCATTTAACGAATCGGCAGATGCTGCACAGTTCACAGTGGCCAATAATTCAAGCATTCCTTTTTATGACGGATATGTATTGAAATCTGCTATGCAGGTTCCTAATGCAGATTCAATCCGCAACTTACCAATCGGTGCTGTTTTCGGACCATATATGGATGGCGGAAACTTTACACTGGCAAAAATGATTGCAAAAAGAGATCTTCCTGATTCAGTAAAATGCCGTCACATATTGATTGGTACTACCGATCAGCAGACAGGACAGGTAATAATAAGTGACACTGTTGCTTCTAAATTAATTGACAGTATTAAGAATGCTGTTTTGTCCGGTGCAAGCTGGGCCGAAATGGTTCAAAAGTATAATCCACAATCTGACGGAAGCAGGCAGAATAATGGAGAAATGACATTTACTGCAAATGAAATACAGGCCCCAAACTTTGCGAAAGAGTTTGGACAATTTATTTTACTTGACGGGAAGAAAGGAGAAAGAAAAGTGGTGAAAACAAACTTTGGGTATCATTATATTGAAATAATGGATCAGAAGAATGTTGAGACTGCTTATAAAATTGCTTATTTCTCTAAAGCGGTTGAACCAAGTGATGAAACAACAAATTCTGCAAGCACAGCAGCTGCACAATTTGCGGCCGAAAGCAGAAATGCAAAGCAGTTTGAAGCAGCAACTGCCAAGAAAAAATTATCACCACGTATTGCCGAAATCAAACCAAACGATTACAGTATCCTGGGGATCGGAAGTGCAAGAAGCCTGATCAAGTGGGTATATGAAAATAAAGTGGGCAATGTGTCTGAACCAACAAGTCTTGGTGATAAATTCATTGTAGCGCTGATTGCAGAAGAAAAAGAAGAAGGCGTACCAGGTGCAAAAACAGTAAGAGCCGAAGTAGAAGGCATTGTTCGTAATGAGAAAAAAGCAAAAGAAATTATTTCAAAAATAGGCAGCAACAAAGACCTTAACGCAATTGCAACTTCATTTAATACAAATGTACTTCGTGCAGACAGTATTGGTTTTATGGCTCCGTTTGTGCCGGGTGTTGGTATGGAACCAAAGCTAAGTGGAGCCGCCTTTAATGCTGACGTAAAAGGAAAAGCAGGCCAACCGATTATTGGTAACAGTGCTGTATTTGTAATCCGCACAGAAAATGTAAGCATGAAACCTGCCGGCGATATGGATTACAATTTCAGACGCATGCAGATGGAGCAGAACATGAAACAGAGTGCAGGCGGCGCATCAGTACAGGCATTACGCAAATCAGCGAAAGTAAAAGATAACAGAATTAAGTTCTATTAATCGCATAGATTAACACATAAACCATGGGCATAACGGAAGTTATGCCCATTTTTATGCACAGTAGTTTTACGAGAGGTGCAATGAAAAAATACGTGGCTATTGGCTGGGTAAAATGTATAACGCATATTTGGAGTAAATTTACTGTCAGCAAAAAAAATTGTATGAGTGAAGCGATAGTAAATAAAGTGGCAGAAAGTTCTTTGTTAACCATTGACCTGGCAGATTATATTCCAATAGAAGAGCCGGTTATTTTTGATTTGAAGGAATACCTGTTCATGGGATTAATTGTAAAAGAGAAAGAATTCAGGGCGGCTTTGCAGCAAACCGCCATTGATGCTTTCCGTGATAAAACAGTGTTGGTTCTTTGCACCGCCGACGCAATAATTCCAATGTGGGCCTATATGTTAGTTGCGGCACATCTGCAACCTGCAGCAAAGGAATTGTTTTTAGGAACAAAGGAAGAATGGAAAAAGAAAAAATTGCTTGATGCAATTGCAGTAATTGATCTGTCAGTTTATAAAGACCAGCGTATAGTGATCAAAGGATGTGGCGATGAACCTGTACCTGAAGCAGCATATCTTGAAATAACCAATCGTTTAAGACCAATCGTGAAAAGCTTAATGTATGGAGAGCCATGCAGTACTGTGCCAATTTTTAAACAACCAAAACCAACCACATAAACCACGGTGTCATTCAACGAGTTTCGTAACTACCATCCTTACCGGCTTACTCCGAGACAACGGAAATTTTTAAAACAATGGGAAAAGCGCAGAGCAATTCCTAAATGGAAGTATATCCTCTATAATGGCGTGTTACGTGAAGGGTTGATTTGTATGCTGTTCATTAAACTCATTCAGCTGTTCTTTGATCCAAAAGCTTTCACCGGGTTTTATTTTAATTTGATGGGCTTTCTTTTTCTTTTTCTCGAAATCTGTTTCTGGTTAGGCGGCGGTGCCATTATTGGCTGGTTCAAACACCGCAGCTTTGAAACAGAATACGAAATGCTCAAAAGCATGGAGCATTTTTAAACAAATCATTCCACTTCTACAACCAGTTCAATTTCTACAGCAATATTTAAAGGAAGCGCTACCATCCCCATCGCCGCCCTTGCATGTTTTCCTTTTTCACCAAATACAGCAACCAGTAAATCACTGCATCCGTTAATTACTTTTGGATGTTCAGTAAAGTCGGGCATACAGTTTACATATCCGTTTACTTTTACAATTCGCTTTACTTTGCTTAAGTCGCCACCCAACGCATCTTTCAATGTTGCAATCAAACTGAGCCCGGTAATTTTTGCGGCTTCATATCCTTGTTCAGGAGTTAAGTCTTTTCCTACTTTACCCGTAATATTTGTTCCGTCTGCTTTTGTGGGGCCATGACCCGACAGAAAAATCAGGTTACCTGTTCTTACATATTTTACATAGTTGGCAATAGGTTTTGTTGCCGGAGGTAATTGCAATCCAAGTGTTTTCAGATTATCATCAGGAGATGATTGCGCATGTGATGTTGTAAACAAAACGGTCAAGAAAAAGGCAAACAGGTATTTCATGCAGCGTAAAATTTAAAATTAAAACCATCCTCTTTTTCTGAACAGGTAAATCATTATAACCGGAACTACCAGCATAAATGCCATAGCAATGAAAAAGCCATAGGGATTGTGCAGCCAGGGAATGCTTTCAAAGTTCATTCCGAAGATACCGCCAATCACTGTTGCAGGGGCAAGCAGGCAGGTTACAACAGCCATCACCTTCATTACCTCGTTCATCTTCAGGTTTACATTGCTGAGATACAGATCATGTAAGTTCATCATCATATCACGGTAGTTTTCTGCAAGATCATTGGCCTGTACAATATGATCATACACATCTTTAAAATATTTTTCCGTCCTCTCTTCAAGCAAATTACTTTCACTTCTTAAGATACCATTCACCATATCCCTTACCGGTGCAATGTTCCGTTTCAGTACAATCATTTCCTTGCGAAGCTGGTTGATTCTTGCCAGTGATCTCTGGTTGGAGTTACGCACAATGTCCTCTTCAAGCAGCTCAATTTTATCACTCAGCTTTTCCATTACCAGGAAATAATTATCAACAATTAAATCAATCAGGGTATAAAAAAGATAATCGGTACCGCTTTGGCGGATCTTATTATTCCTGAACTGCAGTTTATCACGCAGCGGATTAAACACATCTCTCGATGCATCTTCCTGGAAACTCAACACAAACTTATCGCCGAGAATAATAGAGATCTGTTCGGTTTCAACGGTTGAATTTTGCTCGTTAAAATAAAGCATGTTCAGCAGGCAAAAGATCACATCATCAATATCATCCATTTTCGGGCGCTGACCAATACTGAGAATATCTTCCTGTACCAGTGAATGAATATTATAATGATTACAAACCTCTTCAATATCCTTCCGGCGCAACCCGTCAATATTGATCCAGGTTACGTTTGACGAGTGCTTGTACATAAAGCAATCCTTTACATCTTTCAGTTTTTCTTCATGGATGTTTTGTGCATCATAATCATACACAAACACGTTGATCAGTTCCGGCTCCCTTCGTTCGGGCGGGGCTGTAGGGTTTATACTAAGTATCTTCTTGGTCCGCAGCAGGTTAAAAGGGTTTAGCACCAGGTCAAGATAAGAACTCCGCTTACTCATAAAAGAAATTTGAACGAATTTAAACATTCATTCTTCATCTTGACAACTGTTATGTAGCTTTAGGACATGATCCGATATGTAACAGCCATCATGTTTCTTGCATTGGTGATTTCCTGTAACAACGAAGCATCAACCGATAAGAAGCAGGGCAAAGAAACCGCCACTCCGCCACAGCAGTGGTTTGAAACAGACACATTATTAGTATGGGACTGCATGGCTGAAGACCGCTCCCGGAAAAAGATTTTTGAACCGAGGGATTCTGTAACCGTACCGCAGGCATTAATCAACGGTATAAATAAAACATACGCCGAGGTAAAACTCAGCTTCGATCATATTTCAGACGACACACTCTATGTATCCATTCCTAAAGCAGAATGGTTAACTGACCGGGCAGGTAATGCAGGAGCCGAACAGTATCTCACTTTCGCTGCATTAAATCTTCTGGAAACAAAAGGAATCAACCATGTTGATTTTATATTTGCCAGCGGCGCACATGCCCGTGCAGCAACATGGACCGATCTTGATTTTACAGACTGGAAAACAGACACGACGTCGGTGAAATAAAACACATGTAATATTTTCCTGAGCCCGATTGCCATTCAGCATACAGTGTTGTTATCATTAGAAATAATGCCGGACAAAGGTACGGGAGCAGACAGCGAACCGGAAACACTGAAAGGAAAGCTCCGGGCGAATTACATTACAGCTTTTATATTTGTTAAAACTTTCAGCAGCAGATATGTTGGTATTTGCTTTGAACAAGTAAAAAGTGAACCCAAAGCCATAATCATGAAACAACTTTTACCTGTAATAATTCTTCTTCTTTCTCTTGCAGCCTGCAGGGGAAGCAAAAACAGTACAAGGTCTGATGAAAAAGACCTGTCTGCATTGATCAAGCGACTCAATAAAAAAGGAGGCGATGAAAAAGTCATTGCTGATCTGAAAGACGTGTATAATAATGCTTACTATAAATCTACACAACGATTAGAAAATTATCGTTTCGATCCGGCCCCGCAGAAATGGGATAAAATAGTTCCGGAGCTGGAGGGGTTGCAACGTATGTATGAAACCATCAGTCAGAGTGCATATGCGTTACGTATGGTAAACCCTGTGAATTATTATCCGCAACTGATTGCAACAAAAGATTCAGCAGCGGTTGATAATTATGAATATGGTAAACAACAACTGGAGCAGAACAACCGTGAAGATTCAAAAGAAGCTTATTACGCTTTTCAAAACACTATCCGCTTTGCGCCAAACTATAAAGACGCTAAACAGCTGATGAGGGAAGCGTATGAACGCAGTATTGTAAATGTGCTGGTGAATGCTATTCAGTACGATGATTTTGGAATGGGCGGCAACTGGGGCTGGAACCAATACGCCAACAAAGACAGGATGACGCACAGCAATATTCTTCGTGATCTTGGCGGACAATCAGCTTCTGCAATTCCTGCACGGTTCTATGACGAGTATGCATTACGCAGAGAAAACCGGGCTCCCGATCTTGTTGTTGATCTTGTATGGAAAAGTGTACGGTTCGATTATCCGAGAGACCGAACCAGGTCTTATAATCGCAGCAAACAAATTCAAACAGGAAAGGACACGGCTAACAAACCCATCTATCAAACCATTACAGCAACGGTTCATGTTACAACAAGAGAGTTAACAGCAAGTGCTGATATGAACCTGATTGTTACAGATGCGGTTAACCGTACTCAGTTAAGATGGGACCGATTGCCATCAGAATACCGCTACACGCTTGAGTTCGCAGAATACAGTGGCGATAAAAGAGCATTAGATGACAACGACTGGACGATGATCAACCGCAGCCGTAATCAGCCTATGCCAAGCAAGGAAGATGCAATGGGCCAAATGATGCAGAAAATTTATCATGACCTGGTGAACAGAATCAGGAATGCAGCAAACTGGTAATTCCGGAGAAAGAAGCAGAGAACGCATTCTTAAAAGGGGATTGGCAAAACAGCCGATCCTTTTTTATTTTTCAAGGAGGCTTTATTCTGTTGTTGTTCCGTCAAACTCTTCTGTTTTGTTTTCAGCATCTTCTTTTGTAATACGGATTGTTCCTTCTTTATGATTTGGAGGGGAATAGATGGTATAGAGTTTTAATTCTAATACAGGATCCGTATTCATCACATTGTGCTTTGCACCGGCAGGTATAATGATAATATCACCGGCATGTACAATGTGTACTGCATCATCAATCATACACTTTCCTGCACCTGCTTCAAACCGAAAAAACTGATCAACATTCTGATGGGTTTCTTCACCAATTTCTTCATCTGTTTTTAAGCTCATCAACACCAGCTGCAGATGTTTACCGGTATACAGTACTTTCCGGAAATGTTCATTTTCAAGTGTCAGCTTTTCAATGTCGGCCATGTATCCTTTCATAGAAGTTGTATTGTAAATTAGATTACTCAATTTCACAAAGTTGGGTTGCAGTAAAAGAAAAAGGTTACGTAATTCTGCGAAACTGTTACAAAATTCACACATGGAAACTACAAAGGGAATCAGTGTTTTCTTTTGGCAATAATGGCAAGGGGTAAACCAATGCAAACGACGAGGATAACCGCAGCTGTTGCCGCACCTAACCATGTAAACGGAATGGGAGGCGTATTGGATAAGGGCAATACAATCCTGTTCATGATAGTCCAGGTGAACACACCATACAGAACAGCCGATAAAAATATATTAAAGGAAAGAATTTTCAGCTTTGGATAAAGGAAGAAAAAGAAGAGAGTAAACGAAAAGGCGATGAGATAATGAAACAGCAAACCGATGACACTATAAAGATGCCCACTTTCAAAAGCCGATTTCCCGAATACGCCACTTGCCACAAACTTTAATACATTTTCAGGATTCTTTCCGGTTCTGAGATAATACTGAATACAGGCAGCGCAAAAATCCATCGTTCCTGCAATGAGCGTCGCTTTGAAAACCGTTGGCCAGTTCATGACAGGTAAGATAATTAAATATGAAAAATTCTCCTAACAGAACCTGATATATCTCAGTTCTGAAAAATCGGTCAACCGGAAAGGCTGTAATAAATTTGCATCATGCTTCCTGAAGATGATCTGCAGAAACGCTGGCAGAATTTTGAATCAAAACTCGCAGAGAGGTTGGGAAAACAACCGGACATGGAAGAAGTGTTGTTGTTTATTGGCATCCGGGAATCGGGCTTACCTCCAAAAGCATTTTCAGAAAAAGAGATAATGGAGTTGAAACAAATGGCTGTCTGCACTCTTCTTGCGCCTGCAAGATATTTTGAATTGATGTGGGTGGATGATACCGGCTGGCCTCATTTTCGAAACCTGGAACCTGTGCCGAAAATGAGCGATGCTGAATGGAACGTTTTTTTAAAACCGCTTGTGTTGAAGTATGCAGAGAAGAATAAACTGATTTAGTGCTGAGAAACCTCCGGGGTTTTTAGTTGATGATACGTATCAGCAATACCGTTTTTAAACCGTGGAGGTTTCGTTATTTCACCGGCGACAAATCCATGATCTCTACTTTTCTGAAATCAACCGGGTGCCCCTCACTCTGCAAAGCAATGAACCCACTCTTAAGTGCTGTACCATCTATTTTAATTTTCGGATCGTAACGGTTCGCAACGCCACCACCAATCTGTGGTTTGGAATATTGTAACACGGTATCGCCGTTAATGATATGTGTGATCAGAGAATCGCCTAATACAATCAGTTCGGCTCTTACCCATTGTTCACCATCATAGGTTTTGGCAGAAGAGGTAATGCAATGCGACTCTGCTATTTTTCCTTTGTACACAACATCAGTACCGGGTGAACACATACTGCCGGTTGGTCTTGGTTTACCATCACCGAGGCCACCTAAGAACTGCATTTCAACAGAGATGGGCCAATCCTGTTCTTTGGGCATGGTTCGTGGATCCTGCGAGTGAAACATCACACCACTGTTCCGCAATGTATAAGAAGGCGCTCCCTTTTGTAATTCACCAACAAAGCGGTATTCAACTTTCAGATGAAAGAAAGAGAAAGGCGTTTTATAATAGAGATGACCAAACTGATCATTGAAATCGCCGTACTGATCATAACGAACTTTGATGATGCCATCTTCTACACGAAAGGTGTTACCAAAATTTACATTCACATCATGATGCTGAATTTTTACCATCCAGTCGTTGATATCTTTTCCGTTGAATAGAGAAACCCACTGTTTGTCGGCTGTTGTTTTTTGCGGTGTATGACAGGCAGCTACAAGGATGCATGTAATGATTATGATAAAAAAGATTTTCTGCATGTTATAAAGCTAAGGATAAAGTTATTTAGAAGAAAAGGGAGATGTTTTGTTTGTTCGTTTGATTTCTCCGGGTGCTATTTTTTACTATTCACAAACAACTTAGCTGATTCAAGTTCGGGTCTGTTTGAGTTGGACGAATTTGTTATTGCTATCAGTTGCCGGTAGTAACCAGTTGCTTTCTCAACATCATTTATTCTTTCACTGGCTACTGCGGCGCCAAATAATCCATTAAACCTGTTCGGATGGCTTATTAAATTTTCTTCATACGCAAGTAATGCTTCGGCTGGTTTATTCATCAGTAATAACATGTCGCCAAGCAACTCCCTGGCAGGAAGTACTTCGCCGGGTGTTACAGGATGTTTTCCTGTTTTATCTTCCATAACGGCAGCCTCGCCCATTCTTTCTACTGCTGTTGACTTATTCCCACCGTAAAAAAGTATCCATGCCTCACCGGTCTTTATCTGTATCATCACCTGGTTAGCTTTGTAGGTATCTTTTTGATTCATGAGCGTATCATAAATTGTTTTTAAGTTTTTTAATTCATTCTTTGCGCTGTCTGGTTGATTCAAATGAACAGATCCCAGCAACCGGGTAAAATGAATAATGGCTTTTTGCCAGGGATGCTTTGCCCAGGGAAAGTTTGCAGGGAATGTTTGCAGGGTGGCAGCGTCTTTCCACAGTTTGTTTTCCAATACATATCTTGACGGGATAGCAGCAAAGGCATATAAAACTTTAAAATTCAACGGCTCAACTTCACGGATGGTTGTAAGATAGTCCCATTGTTTTTTTGCTGAAACATTATCTCCTTTTTGCAGATAACCATAAACAAGATAATCGAGAGCGTGAAGCTCCTCGTCCCAATGACCTTTTATACCGGCTGTTTCAGCATAACATTTTGCCGAAGCTGCAGCTGCAATATTTGACAAAATGCATTCGTCCCAAAGCCCGAGCCTGGTAAAAATATGCGAAGGCATGTGCTGGGCGTGTGCAGAAGAGGGAGCAATAGACGCATATTTTCTTGCTGCAGGCAGGGCTAAAACTGCAAGCTCGGGATAATCAAACGTATGAATGATATAATGCACAATTCCCGGATGATCCTGCCCCTCAGGATATAAAGAGGTTAATATGTTGCCGGCTTTTTTTTGATGGGCATATGATTTATCAGCAGGGTCAGCAGTTGCTACCAATGCTAAGCAATAAAATACAGCCGCTTCTTTATTGGTTGGATTTGCAATATAAATCCGTTCCATTGCTTTTTCATAATTGCGGCTGCGGGTTCCATGATCTGTTGTGTTCCAGTTTTCATAAAACACTGCGATTGCATTTATATAGTCTGTTTCAATTGATGATTTTTCCTTGAGCGACTGTGCAATTAAAATTGTTTTAGCTCCTTTTTCAAGTTCAGGCTGTGTTGGTGGAGCCCAAAGCGGATGATAGTTAGACATCGCTACTCCCCAGTATGCCATTGCACAATCGGGCTGCTCATTAATAACTTTTGCAAACGCTTTTTCTGCTTCATCGTATTCAAAGGAATGCAACAGTGCCAATGCGAGGTTGAAATCTTTTTTCACTTTTTCGGAACAGGTAGTTTCAAATCCAACCGAACCAAACTCTTTGTCTGGAGGACCGCATGAAATGAGCTCTCCCTGTTTCAGTCCAATTTCAGTTATCACTGTGTTGGCAGAAGTTTTGTTTTTCCTGTTACAGGAGATTGTTGTCAATAGCAGCAAACATAAAAAGGAGAGAGATACCGACAGTAATAATTTTTTCATGATCAGGAAAATTAAGATTGGTTACGCTGTTTCAATTGAATTGTCGCTAACGTTGATGTTGCCGTGTGGATTGGGAATTTGAGCCGTATCCGGCGCAATGATCTGGTAAGATAGATAAACGGGGAAGTAAAAGCAAATCGAAAGGTCTTTGCGAGCATTTGATGTTTGGCTAAGCAATCTATTGCTAATGGTTCGTGAAGACACGAACCAAGGCGTTGGCTTTTAATGGCCACCCAATTCCCATTATACTTGTTTCGAGATTTTTTACACGCTCCATATTTTCCGGGGAAACTTTGCCGTAAAATTCGTGTTCATTCATCCCGTTATTATTATAACCATAATGAGCTAGAAGAAGTCCGTCAGAGGTATACGCCCACCAGGCAAAAGTCAACGTTATAAATGCTGTACTAATTATTCCGATCGTCAGGTATGAGATGAACTTGTATTTGATCTTTCTTTTGCTAAGCCTTTTTAAAATAAAAATGGGACATAAAACAAGTACTCCTAATAAAACAAGGGATATTATTTTGAAAATGATTTCCATTCAATTTAGTGTCGGTTTCAGAATTACTACTAACTCCTAAAGATAGGCCGCCACTTGTATCAAATGAACAATTATGCAATATCACCTCAACAACTGATACGCCACAAAGCTCAATATATAAGCCAGCCCTGTCATATAAGCCAGTTGAATCATGGGCCATTTCCAGCTTTTGGTTTCACGCTTTACAACAGCAAGCGTACTCATGCACTGCATGGCAAGAAGATAAAAAATCATGAGCGATACACCGGTGGCGAGTGTATATACTTTGGTACCATCGGGCTTTACAGCAGCATGCATTTTCTGCCGAAGGGTTTGTTCATCGCTACCATCACTGTCAACTGAATATAATGTGGCCATGGTGCCAACAAAAACTTCACGGGCAGCAAAGGATGTAACAATGGCAATACCAATCTTCCAGTCGTAACCCAAAGGACGGATCACAGGTTCAATATATTTTCCCATCTGCCCCGCATAAGAATTCTGTAAAAGGGCAGCTTGTTTTTCTTTTTCGAGTGCAGCTGTCTGCTGCGGGTTTGCAAGCTTCAGCTGTTCATACTTTGCTGTTACATTCTGCATATGATCTTTCGGTCCGTATGAACTCAATGCCCATAATAATAAACTGATGACCATGATAACCTTTCCCGCATCAAACACAAAAATCTTTGCTTTCTCAATCATGGTAACCAGCACGTTTGCATAACGTGGATGACGATACAACGGTAATTCAAGTATAAAGAAACTTTTTTCTTTGAGGTTGATAAAACGTTTCGCTACATAAGAAACAATCAATGCAATCAACACACTGAATAAATACAGGCCCATCATCACCAAACCCTGCAGACTTAAAAAACCCAGCACCAGTTTTTTTGGAATGACCAACGCAATAAGTATGGTATAAACAGGAAGCCTTGCACTGCAGCTCATGAGCGGCGTTACAAGTATTGTGAGTAAACGTTCTTTCTGGTTTTCAATATTCCGCACACTCATGATGGCGGGAACGGCACAGGCAAAGCCACTGATCATGGGCATTACACTTTTTCCATTGAGCCCAACCTTGCGCATGATCTTATCGGTTAAGAAACCAATGCGTGCCATATAGCCGGTTTCTTCAAGGATGGTAATTAATCCAAACAGGATCATGATCTGCGGAACAAACATAAATATGCCGCTGAGCCCGGCGAGTACTCCATTGAGAAACAGATCCGTTAACCAACCACCGGGTAACCAGCTGCTGAACCAGTTTTCTGTTTTTACAAAGAGCAGTTCAATCATATCCATGGGATACTGTGCCACCCAAAACACACTTTGAAACAGCAGGAATAAAACAAACAACAGAATTGCATAGCCCCAAACTTTATGCAGCAGAATGCGGTCGAGCTTTTCTGCAATCATTTGTTTTTTGATGGGCGATACTTCTGTAATGGAAGTTTGTACGATCTGCTTGATGCGCTGATAACGCTGCATGATCTCTTCGGCCTGGATACGTGTATGCTGAACTTTATTCTTCTGCTCGATGCTTTCTATTTTGTTTTGCTGATCATTGTTGAGCAAAAACGATTCATGATTGATGAGATGATGAATAGCAGCATAGTCGCTTAAATGCGGCAGTAATTCTTTTACTTCAGTAACCGCTTCGGGAGCTAAACCTTTATTGGAAATAAAATCAAATGCAGGCGGACGGTAAAATTTATTCGCTGTATCATCCACTGCTTTTTTCAGCTGGGCAATTCCCTTGTTCTTTCTTGGGTTTACCGGAACCACGGGAATACCGAGTTCCCTTTCAAGCGAGCGGATGTTTACGATGATATCTTTTTTTCTTGCTACATCCATCATGGTGAGCGCAAGAACTACGGGAACTTTTAAATCAATTACCTGCGAAACAAAAAGCAGATTTCTTTTTAAGGTACTTGCATCGGCTACTACAATTACCAGTTCGGGTTTTACTTCTACGTCCTGGTTCATGAGCACTTTATAGCTCACCCACTCATCGGCACGGCGGGGATAGAGGCTGTAGCTGCCGGGCAGATCAATGATTTCTGCTGTGAGCGATTCAGAAATGCGGCACTCGCCTGTTTTCTTATCAACCGTTACTCCTGGAAAGTTACCCACCTTCTGGTTCAAACCGGTGAGGTTGTTGAAGAGGGAGGTTTTTCCGCTGTTGGGATTTCCGACTAAAGCAATATGTAATTTATTGGTGGCCATGTAAGCGAAGTGCAAATGTAGCGTCAATTATGAAGTTGTATTTACGAAGTTTGGAAAGAATAGTTGTCATTCCGGGCATTTGTAAAACAGCTCAACAGGTTCCTCCTTCGTCGGGATGACAAACACGGTAACAGGTATTTGTGAATTTTCGCATAATTCATGGATTAAACTCTTGAATCAAACTTTACCCTGTTTACCTTTGGCTTTCAAATTCATTTTTAAATCATATGTCGAAGTTATTTTCCTTCTTCCTGTTGCTGGTATTTACCCTCAGCGCTGCTGCCCAGAAATTAAGCAAATCAGATAAAGTAAGCGTACAAAACATCCGCTCACATGTAAGCTTCCTGGCAGATGATAAACTGGAAGGCAGAAGAACAGGAACAAAGGGCGAACAGCTGGCATCACAATACATTGTTCAGCAGTTTGAAAAAAATGGTCTTACCCCCAAAGGTGATAACGGCGGTTATTTACAACCGTTTGAAATGAATGAAGGCAAAGAGGTCCTCTCTTCTTCCTTTTTTATTATTGATGGCGAGCATTTAAAAGTGGACAAAGATTTTTTCCCCTTCAGCTGGAGTAAGAACGGAAACGGAGAAGCAATGGCCAGCCCGAGTTTACATGAAAGTGGTGGTGCCTGGTTCTGGGATATTAAAGAGTTGCTGGTTGAAAATGAAAAGAGTCCGCATTTTGACTTAATGACTGCTATTCACAGCAAAGAAAAAGATGCTGCACAGAAAGGTGCAACGGCATTAATTATTTTCAACAGTGGAACTAAGGATGCCGGTGTGAAGTATGATGGCAAGGATCGTTCAGCAGTATCAACCATTCCGGTGATCTGGCTGCAGAAACGCATTGCTGATAAAATTGCCAAAGACCCATCGCATATGATGGATATTAATTTCAAAATTGAACAGGGCGAAAAAACAAGAAAGGGATTTAATGTAGTTGGTTATATCAACAACAATGCGGCATCAACCATTATTCTCGGCGCACACTTTGATCATTTAGGTTATGGAGAAGATCGCAATTCAAGAAGCACAGAGTTGCCGGCCATACATAACGGAGCTGATGATAATGCAAGCGGAACAGCAGCGTTGATTGAATTGAGCCGTATGCTGAAGAAAGCAGGAAACAAAAACAACAACTATCTCTTTGTTGCTTTCAGCGGTGAAGAGCTGGGATTGTTTGGTTCAAAATATTATACAGAACATCCAACCGTTTCTTTTACGGATGTGAACTATATGATCAATATGGATATGGTGGGACGTTATAATGATTCATCAAAAGCAATTACTATTGGTGGAGTTGGTACATCGCCATCATGGGGAACGTTGCTGTATGAAAAGAAACCGGCTTTTGGTATTAAGGTTGACAGCAGCGGTACCGGTCCTAGTGATCATACTTCTTTCTACAGAAAAGATATTCCTGTGCTGTTTTTCTTTACCGGTTTACATACTGATTATCATAAACCCAGTGATGATTTTGAGAAGATCAATTACGAAGGCGAGTTAATGATCGTAAAATATATTGAACGCCTGATTGACCGGACAAGCAAATCGCCAAAACTTGCTTTCACTAAAACAAGAGAACAGCAAACAACGACCTCTGCAAGGTTTACAGTAAGCATGGGAATCATGCCTGATTATACCTTCAGTGGCGGTGGTTTAAAAGTTGATGGAGTAAGTGATGGCAAGGCTGCTCAGAAAGCAGGGTTAAAAGCCGGTGATATTGTAGTGAAGCTTGGTGATTTTAATGTAAGTTCTGTTGAAAGCTATATGCAGGCGCTGGGTAAGTTTAAAAAAGGCGATACAACAAAAGTGAAAGTGAAAAGAGGAGCAGAAGAACTGGTATTTGATATCAATTTCTAGTACATGAAACTGAAGATCGATAATGAGTTACTGATTGAAGAGTTTTTTGAAGATACTCACCTGCTGGGCATCATGACTCCGTTGGGCAGTCATCAGTTTGTCTGGCAGGTGAATCAAGGCCTGCGTTTCGATTTCCGGGTTAACAATGATATAGAAATTCATCTCAACAAAAAGAACCGGCAATATTTCTTTTCTGTGTTTGAATACAAAGAGCCCAATATTGCACTGAGTTATTTTTTATATAAGAACCAGTTTGACGGCGAATACTTGCTACCTGAATTCAAACACCTCGATTATCTCTGGTTAACAAAAGGTGATTTACCACCTGCAGAAGAAGAAAAAGAATTGATTGCAGGTATCCGCACTATCCAGGGCGTGCAACTCGTAGTTGAATTAACGAATGAGAAGATTAAGAACAAACAGCATTTAATATTATAGTTAAAAGGGGAACTAAAAACTTATTGTGCCATTGGCACATTTCACGGGTAACAGTTTCATATAGAAGGATCAAACGTTCCGAAGGAACGTATCATAGCTCTTTTAGTTTTTTTACCAATCATTAGTCCCTCCGGGACAGACTAAAAAGCAGATCTTTTACTAAACTTACAGCCCGGTATTTTAAATACTCATCATCAAATTAATTTCTCATGTGGACAGAAACAAACAACACGCTTTATAAGAAATTTGAGTTTACCGATTTTTCAGAAGCGTTTGCTTTTATGACCCGTGTGGCGATGGAAGCTGAAAAGATGAATCACCATCCATTGTGGACTAATGTGTGGAACAAGGTTGAGATCTGGCTCAGCACACATGATGCAGGAGATATTGTTACGGAGAAAGATAAAAAGCTTGCCGGAAAAATCGACAAGCTTTTGTAATCGTCTGACGCCCGTCTGACGAAAGATTCGTTGATGAATTATTTAATAAACTGAAACCATTGCTGAAACAGTGGTCCTAAAACAGGAATCGGTTTTTCTTCGCCCTGCACGGCAGCAATAATGCCGATGATCCATAATACAAATAAGGCTATTGATAAAATGGTGTAGATCCAGTACCAGCCTGAGAAACCGAACATAAGCATAAAATTCAACACCCATAATGCTGTACTGATAATCAGCAAACCGAACGATTGCCGCAGGTGAAAGACAACTAAAGAAGGCTTTGGAGTTGTGTTATTACTTGTGACCAGGGATATAATCCAGCCGATCCACCACAGGTAACTTACCCATGACGTAGTTTTTGCATCCATAACAGATTTGGTTTAGTGTGTGAAAGAACAATACTAATATACTTACTTCGCACTGCTTTCACAACAGGTTACATTAAAACCTGTATTACTTTCTCTGCTTTGGGTATAAGTCTGCCGATTGGTTCAGTGTATGAAGCAAGCTGATTCTCTGCAAACAGCTGCTGCACTTCTGCAAGTTTCTCTGCTTTTACAGCAATCAATATTCCACCGTTGGTTTGCGGATCGGGTAAGAGTCTGAATGCTTCCATTACGTTCACTCCGGTTTCAAAAGCAACCTTGCTGCTGTAGCTGTTCCAGTTACGGGTTGTTGCATCGGGCATAATACTTTGTGCAGCATATTCTTTTGCCGGTTCAAGAAAAGGAATCTTATTGTAAAATAATTCAGCAGATAATCCGCTGCCTTCTGTCATTTCAATTAAGTGACCAAGCAAACCAAAACCTGTAACATCCGTCATGGCAGTTACTGCATCCAGCTTACCCAGTGTTTCACCAATTTTATTGAGCTTCATCATTTGCGCTGGTGCCAGTTCTTTGTGCTCTTCTTTCAGCAAACTTCTTTTACCGGCTGTTGTTAAAATTCCAACACCAATTGATTTGGTAAGCAGCAATACATTTCCTTCCTGTGCTGTATTGTTTTGTTTGAGATTTTCAAGATTTACTAATCCTGTTACAGCCAAACCAAAAAACGGTTCGGGTGAATCAATGCTGTGACCACCTGCTAATGGAATTCCTGCTTCATTACAAATGGATCTTGCACCATCCAAAACCTGCTGAGCAAGTTCTGCAGGCAGTTTATTAACAGGCCAGCCAAGTACTGCAATGGCCATGATTGGTTTTCCGCCCATTGCATATACATCGCTGATGGAGTTGGCTGATGCAATCCGTCCGAATGAAAATGCATCGTCCACAATCGGCATAAAGAAATCGGTGGTTGAAACAACTGCTGTTCCATTTCCGAGATCATATACTGCCGCATCATCTTTACTGCTGTTGCCAACTAATAAATTTTTATCAACGATGGTTATTTGGGTTGACTGAAGGATCTGTTCTAAAACGGCCGGTGCAATTTTGCAACCGCAGCCGCCGCCATGTGAAAATTGTGTAAGCCTGATAATTTCTGATTCCATGCCGCAAAGGTAACCGAACAGGTTTATTTTCTCCGCAGTTCAATGGCAGCGCTTTTCTTTGTGTCGGAGCTGAAACGGATTTCATGTTTGGCAGCAGCACTGCGGATAATGAGTAGTCCTGTATTGGGAGGAATACTTCCTTCGTTTTCTGCAAACATGGTGAGGATACTTCCTTCAGCTGAAACAGGAAGTTGAATGGTTTGTTTTAATGCTTTATCAGTTAAACCAACTTTGTTTAGTAATACACGGTTGTTGATGAAAACAGAAACACTGTCGCCATCAATTAATCCATCATCATATAATTCAATCGTAACAGAATCCGTATCCAGTATAATTGTCTGCAGAATATTTTTTGGTCTTGATGCAAGCTTTACTGAATCCCGGTTAACGGGTGCTGATGTTTTTCCATCATCAACCTTCACTGTATTTTTCCGTTCAAGAATTTTAATCAATCCGGATTTGGACGGGTCATCTTCTTTTTTCAAAAATGTTTTTCCCTGTTGAAGTGTTAGCTGTATGGTTGTTTTATTCGTTTGCTTCCATTCGCCCGTTGCTTCTTTATTATCAGCACCAAAGAAAAGAATATGACTCTGCATAACACCGGATGGTTCCGGCGGATTCTGATACAATGTTTTTTTCTCGGTGATAACCATGTAACCGTCAAATACGGTTCCGGTTATTTCACACACGGCATAAAAATCGGCTGTGCCTGCTGTGGAATAAGAATAACCGGTGAGAGAGGTTCCGTTCTGGAAAAGTAATAACTCGTATTTGTATGGAATACTTTGTTGCAGAATACTTGTTGTAGTAAAACGGCCCATCCAGAGCCCTTCTGCATTTTGTGCAAATGAAGCAGGACCTTGCAAAACAAAAAGGAGCAACAGCATTCTTTTCATACTGCAAAGAAAATACATCAATTCTTATGTTTCTGTTATTCTTTTCTGCGCAGCAGAATGGATGAGCTTTTATTGTAGTTGGAACTGAAAAAGACCTGGTGACGTTCTGTAGTTGTATAAATTACCAGCAAACCCGTATTGGGTGGTATTGAACCAAGGTTTTCTGCAAAGAAGGTAAGCTGTACGGTTTCCCCTGCCTTAAAGTAAATGGTTTTCTTAAATGCTTTTGCGCTCAAGCCAACTTTTGCAACAACCAGTTCATTGTTAACAAACACGCTCACTGTATCGCCATCTATTTCACCGTTGTCATATAACGAAAGAACAACACTGTCTTCGGTTATATCAACAGCCTGGATAATTTCTGTTTCTCTTTTTGTGATTGTTGGATTGTTGATAACAGGCTGTGGTGCCATTACAACCGGTTTGTTTGATACAGTTGTAGTATTGGTCTCATTTACTTTATTGATCTCAACCTGCGGCTTATCGTTTACCGCAACGGTTGGTTGAGTAACAACAGGCGTCGTTGGTTTCTGTACAACAGGCTTTGTTTCTGTTTTAACTGTTGGCTGCTGCGTTGTCGGAACAGTAACAACGGGTTGCTGTTTTGGTTTTTCAACAGGTGTTGTAACGGCTGGCTTTGTTTGATTGCTTACTGGTTTATTTTGATTTGATGCTATTGCCTGCACCGAATCTTTTACCGGCATCACTGTTGGCTTGTTAACCACTGGCGCAGCAGAAAGTTTTTGTGTTGGCTGATTTACTGCCTGTGAAGGTTGATTGTTTTGAACTTTTGTTTTGTTACTAATTTTTCCTGCAATTGTTTTTGCAGTATCAGCTGACGGTATGATTACAGGAGCAGTTACAACCGGAGCTGTTGGTAAATTTTGTTTCGGTTGATTTGCAACATCAGACGGTTTTGTGTTTGGCTGCTTTGTTTCATTCCCAATCTTTCCTGCAATTACTTTAGATGAATCTTTCGCAGGCATTACTGTGGGTTTATTTACAGCAGGTGCAGTCGGTAAATTCTGTTGGGGGCTATTTGCAGCAACAGAAGGTTGATTTTTTTGTTGCTTTGCTTCATTCGTAATCTTTCCTGCAATTATTTTGGAAGAATCAGCAGCAGGCAGAGCGGTTGGTTTATTTACAACGGGAGCGGTTGGTAAATTTTGTTGGGGGTTATTAGCAGCTACAGAGGGTTGATTGTTTTGCTGTTTAGTTTCATTCCCTGTTTTACCTGCAATAGTTTGTATGGTATCAACAGGCTTTTCGGGTGTTTGAGTTTGGGGGCGAGTTAAGCCTGCAATTGAAGATGCATTTGTTTTTACTTCAAAGGTCATTTCCTTATGAAGTTTCTTTTCCTCCAGCCGTTTGAATAATTGAGTTGTTGTAAAATCCTGTTCCCTGTTTATTTGAACAGTACCGGTAATAGCCATATATTTTTTGTACCTGTTGGTGGTCCACTCGCCGCTTAAAGAGTTAGGGTCACCTGTTTTTTTATTCAGCTTAAAGAAATAAACTACTTTAATCTTATTTGCCTTTTCTTCAAAGTTTTTTGATACGGATTGTTCATCTTCTATAATAAGCACAGAGTCGGTTATTCTTGCTTCAATTTTAACTGTGTTATAAATTAGGGAGTCATTTACGATAAACAGGCGGTAACAGTAACCATAATACTTGCCATCTTTTTCTTTTATTGCCAGCTCAAAATTAATGGCACGGCGTGGGCTGTCCTGAACCATGGTTCCTTTCCAGCTGCCTGTAATATCCTGTGCCTGTGAACTGAATGCACAAAGGGAAAAAAACAGGAGAACGAATAAGTTTTTCATGCTAATGCGGTTGTAATAGTTGGTTCATATTGGATTCGTGAACAGAAACACAGGGAATCTTCTGTAATAACGCTTCCAGACCTTCTCTATTATGCATTGCCTTTAAATACTGCTTGTCGTAATAATTGAGCAGGATACGGAATGAGTCTTCTGTTCTGTCCTCAATCAGGGCGCCAACGGCTTCTTTGGCTTCAAGCCCACCCAGCCGCTTTTTAATCCGGATGATGGCATTTACAAGTTTTTCTTTTTCCTGTTTGCCGTATTCGACAGTAATATGCTTCAGCCGTTCTTCAAATGGAATATCGAGGAAATAAAGCGTTTGTGCCCGCATCTGACGCCATAAATTGATGGGAATATTTACTTCTCCAATCCGCTGACTTTCATCTTCCACCCAAATTGGTTTTTGTTGCTGTGCTGCATCATAAAGTTGCAGGGAGAGTTTGTTTTCAAACATTTCCTGGCTGGGTTGTTTGGGCATACCCAAAGCTCCAAAGGCAGATCCCTTATGATGTGCCAGTCCTTCGAGGTCAATCACATTCTCACTTTTCTTCTTCATTGCTTCCAGTAGGTAGGTTTTACCGCTTCCCGTATATCCACCAAGTATATTAAAGGGGTATGGTTTTTCAAACTGCTCCAATACCCAATGTCGGAAAACTTTATAGCCACCAACAAGGGTATATACTTTGAAACCATATAAATCAAGCAGCCATGCAACACCTGCACTTCGCATGCCACCTCGCCAGCAGTGAACTAAAATTGTTTTTGTATTATCTGAATCGGGCTTAACTGCCGATTTATGACTGCCGGCTATGGACTCAACCTCCTCCACCATCTTCCGCATTTTAACTCCAAAAAAATCAAGACCAATTTTTATGGCCACTTCCCTGCTTTGCTGTTTATAAGCAGTGCCAACAACTTTGCGTTCTTCATCTGTAAATAACGGGAGTGAATACGCACCGGGGATATGTGCATGAGTATATTCTCCGGGACTTCGAACATCAAGTACCGGGTGCTGTTTTGCCAACGCTAAAAAATCTTCTACAGTAATTTTTTGTATAGCCATACAGAACTGTATGTATAAAAAAAGTCCCGCCTTTAGGGGCAGGACCTGTTATGATTAGTTTTCTTTGATCTGGATATTTACTTCTTTTTCTTTCTTCTCAATCTTCAGATTGCCGCCATCTTTTGTTTTAATTTCAACCTTTCCATCTTTGCCTTCTATTTTTATTCCATCGTCGGCATTGATCTTAATATTTACAGAATCATTATTATCATCTTTCCCTTTTATTGAAACACCATTCTCTCCAATCTTAACTTCAGCTGAATCTGTTTTGATTTCAATCTTTGTTTCACTCTCTGCTTTTTCTTTATCTGTTTTTTGTGAATTGTCTTCACAACTCAGCAAAAGAAGAAGTGCAAATACGGGAATAACCTTTTTCATAAAAAGAAATTAACTGTTCATACTTACAAGAAATTCACTGTTGTCTTTTGTGCCTCTCATGTTCTGCAGCAGCATATTCATTGCTTCTTCTGTATTCATATCAGCCATATGCTTACGCAAAATCCACATACGCTTGGCGGTATCTTTATCAAGCAGTAATTCATCACGGCGTGTGCTTGATCCAACAATATCAATTGCAGGGAATACACGTCTGTTGGCCAGCTTGCGATCAAGTGCCAATTCCATGTTACCGGTTCCTTTAAATTCTTCAAAGATCACTTCATCCATTTTGCTTCCAGTATCAACAAGGGCTGTTGCAATAATGGTTAGTGATCCTCCATTTTCTATTTTACGTGCAGCACCAAAAAACTGTTTTGGTTTTTGCATGGCGTTTGCTTCCACACCACCACTTAAAACTTTACCGCTTGAAGGAGCAACGGTGTTATGTGCTCTTGCCAAACGGGTTATAGAATCAAGTAAGATCACCACATCATGTCCGCATTCAACCAAACGTTTTGCTTTTTGTAAAGCGATGGTACTGACCTTCACATGTTTTTCCGCCGGTTCATCAAACGTACTGGCAATTACTTCTGCCTTTACACTGCGTTCCATATCTGTAACCTCTTCCGGTCTTTCATCAACCAGTACAACCATTAAATAACATTCCGGATGATTTTCAGCAATTGCATTGGCCAGCTCTTTCAGCAACATTGTTTTACCCGTTTTTGGCTGGGCCACAATCAATCCACGCTGACCTTTACCAATTGGTGTAAACAAGTCCATGATACGTGTACTGTAATTGCTGGAAGATGTACAGAGATTTAATTTTTCGAAAGGGAATAAGGGTGTCAGATAATCAAAAGGTACACGGTCACGAACTTCATCGGGACGCTTGCCATTGATTGTATCTACTTTTAATAAAGCGAAATATTTTTCACCTTCTTTCGGAGGACGAACTGCACCATAAACAGTATCACCTGTTTTCAAACCAAATAATTTGATTTGAGAAGGGGATACATAGATATCATCGGGGCTTGATAGGTAATTATAATCACTTGAACGCAGGAAACCATATCCATCAGGCATCATTTCCAGTACACCTTCACCAAGAATTACACCATCAAACTCTATGTTGAAGGTCTGTTCTCTGCGGTTATTGGGATATTGTTTTTGAGGAAGAGGACGCTCTTCGGTTAAAGTGTTTTCAGCTTCCTGGCTTGTTTCTGTTTCAGCAGCCTGTTGTTCTCCAACTTCAATTTCAGGACCTGCTACAAAATCATCTTCACCGGGAATAGTAAAGCCGGTAGGAATAATAACGGGAGTAATGACTTCTTTCTCAGCTTTTTTGATGGGCTTTTTAGCATGCACAACAGGAACCGGAGCCGGGGCTTCTTCTTTCTTTTTACGGATTTTTACAACGGGTTCAGGATCGCCGCTTTCTACAACGGCTTCTTCTGTACCTGAAGCTGTGGTTGTTTTCACAATACGTCTTCGCTTGCCCTTTTCTTCAGGAGTTTCTTTTGCTTCGCTTTCAACAACCGCCTGCTTGTCAAGGATTTTGTAAATGAGCTGTTGTTTGTCCATTTTCTTGGAGCCTGTAATCTTTAACTGCTCAGCAATGTCCAGCAGTTCGGGAACGAGCATGTCGTTCAATTGTAAGATATCGTACATATAAAATTTAATTCAGTTAACACGAATTCAAAAAACGAGGATTGTTTAAATCTGAAAGTTTGTGTTGAAATATTAAAGGGACCTGGAACGACTGAATTTGATGAGCTTATTTGAAGATCGGATTTTAAAAACCAGTCGGATTCCAGTGCAATATTACGCTAATATTAAGAAAAGCAAAAAAAATATAGCATTTCCCAAAATGGGGATTTTGGGATTTTTCGGATTTGATCGAATGAAACAACCTTGCTGATGGCTTAGTAATTATCTTTGCCGCTCAAAATTTCAGGCTATGTTTAACAAAAGAGTGAAGATCAAAGAGCTTCTCAGTTGGGAACCATCAGAACAGCAGGTAACGGTAATGGGTTGGGTACGCACTTTCCGTAACAACCAGTTTGTAACGTTGAACGATGGAAGTACCAATAATAACCTGCAGGTTGTACTGGAGCTGGGCAAATTTGATGATGAGTTGCTGAAAAGGATCACAACCTCTGCCTCCCTGAAAGTAAGCGGCACTGTGCTCGCTTCCCAGGGTAAGGGACAAAAGCTTGAACTGAAAGCAACAGAACTTGAAATATTAGGGGATAGCGATGCTGAAAAATATCCGCTGCAGCCAAAGAAGCACAGCCTTGAATTTTTAAGGGAGATTGCTCATCTGCGTTTTCGTACCAATACGTATGGATCTGTTTTTCGTCTCCGTCACTCATTGGCTTTTGCGGTTCATAAATTTTATAATGAAAAAGGGTTCATTTACCTCCACACACCCATTGTTACCTCCAGCGATGCAGAAGGTGCAGGAGAAATGTTTCGTGTATCAACATTACCATTTGATAATCCACCACGTAATGAAGATGGTTCCATCAATTTCAAAGAAGATTTTTTCGGTCGTGCTACCAACTTAACCGTAAGCGGACAATTAGAGGGAGAGCTTGGTGCTACTGCGTTTGGGGAGATCTATACGTTTGGTCCAACCTTCCGTGCAGAGAATTCAAACACGGCGAGACATCTTGCTGAGTTCTGGATGATTGAACCCGAAATGGCTTTCTGTGATTTGGAAGATAACATGAATCTTGCTGAAGAATTTATCAAATATATCATCCGTTATGCAATGGAAAATAACAGGGAAGACCTGGAGTTTCTTGCACAACGTTTGGCTGATGAAGAAAAACAATTGCCACAGGATAAACGCAGTGAATTAGGATTAATTGAGAAGCTTGAATTTGTTTTGAACAATGAATTTGAACGCATCACTTATACTGAAGCAATTGAGATCTTAATTCAATCACCTGCATACAAAAAGAAAAAATTCCAGTACGATGTAAAGTGGGGAATTGATATGCAGAGCGAACATGAACGTTACCTGGTAGAAAAGCATTTTAAAAAACCAGTGATCGTTACCAATTATCCAAAAGACATCAAGGCCTTTTATATGCGTCAGAATGATGATGGCAAAACAGTAGCTGCCATGGATATTCTTGCTCCGGGTATTGGTGAAATTGTAGGTGGTTCACAAAGAGAAGAACGGCTGGAAAAACTGGAGCAGCGCATGAGAGAAATGCATGTGCCAACAGAAGATCTCTGGTGGTACCTCGATACAAGGCGCTTTGGTTCTGTGCCGCATGCCGGCTTTGGTCTTGGCTTTGAACGCATGGTACAGTTTGTAACCGGTATGGGCAATATCCGTGATGTTATTGCTTTCCCCCGTACCCCTAAGAACTGCGAGTTTTAGACAACAAGCAGCACAAAAATGCGTTTGAGTATCATATAAAGAAAAATCTATGCAAAAAAATCTACTCATTTGTGTTGCTTTGTTAATTATACTTTCAGCTGGTAATTGTAAAAAGAATAATGGTAATGTGACTCCAGTTGATCAAGGCGATTATCAACCCCTTACAGTTGGAAGCGAATGGAATTACACGACCACAGGAACAACGGCATCAGGCCCTGTTAATAGCGTGTTTAAATTAACTGTATTGAATAAGGATACCGTATCGAGTGGAAAAACGTACAAAGTGTTCAGTAATTCAGTTGCACAAAATGAATATTATAATAAATCGGGGAATGATTATAATCGCATTTCTTTCTTTGCGGCCTTACCGCAACCGGTTGAAGTTTTATCCCTGAAAGATAATTTGGCATTAGGCGGATCATGGTCGGAGATTGAGAATGTCACAATTTCGGGAGTTTCTGTTCCGGTGAATTTAAATTTTGTGGTAGAGAAAAATACGTTTGATACGACCATGGATGGAACAACCTATAAGGATGTCATTAAAATACGAATAACACCTGCTATAACCGGAGTACCTATAACTTCCGATATTACTTATTATTATGGCCGCAAGGTTGGTCTGTTTTATAATAAGACAATTGCTGCTATTCCTCTCGCAGGTATTAATGTAAATACCGTCACAAAGCTCAACTCATTTATTATTAAATAAGCCTTAGGTTTTTCAGCTTCTTCTAATTGCCTTCTTGTGAAAGAGGTCCGTGATCTGCTTTTCCAGTCTTTTACATATGGTGCGAACGGTAGGATTGAATTCTGCAATCAATATTTTCCCTCATGTTGAGATAAAACAAATTGATGTCACCTGCATGGTAATTTTTGCGGTTGTAAATAAAGCCAAACGGAACTTTTGGTTTATTAATCCAGAGCACGCCATTGGTAATTCTTGCTCCGTTTGTATGCCGGTAAACCTTTTTATAATTCATTAATACCGCACCCTTGTTTTCTTTTCTTGCTGCAGGCAGTTCATCCATTCTCCAGGTTAAGGGATTTACAACCCATGAACCGATTGTTTCATTTTTTACATAGTAGGGCAAATAACCTTCCCGGAAAGTTCTCCAGCTTACAAAGCAACCTGTTGCTGAAGAGTCGGCACAGGGTTTAAGGACAGAAAAATAATTGGTTGGTACCGCCAGTCCAAGAATATACGAGCAAACCAGTTGTTTCTGCAATGGTTTGTTTTCAAAAAACTCTTTTAGCAATCTTCCTGCATGATAAGTTCCCTGGCTGTGTGAAGCAATAATTACCGGTCTGCCGTTATTGTAATGTGCCAGGTAATACTCAAATGCTGTTTTTACATCCTGGTATGCGAGATCAAGAGCTGCTTTTGATGAGATAGTATCTTTTGAAAAGAAAGAATAATAATGAGCCTGCCTGTAACGGGGAGCAAACACCCGGCAGCTTTTATTAAAAACACTGGCCTGGTAAAGAATAGAAGAATAGTCTGTTTTTGCGTTTAACTCAGCATTGTTAATGTCAGCATTCCAGGTTTTTCCTTGCAGTTCTTTAGCTGTTAATGTGGTGGGATGAAGAAAAAATACATCAACGGATGTATCGATGGGCTCACCTTTAATAGACGTTGGTACGCTGTCCGACGGGTCTTTTTTCCATGGATGTGCAGCCCAATATCGTATATCTGCATAGTCTGGAACAGATGCTGCACCTGTAAATAATTGTTCATAACCTGCTTTATACGACTTGTATGCAGGAGAACATGCAAACAGAATAAAGCAGTTGATAACTGAGATAAATAAAAAAGCTTTCTTTGAATCAATCAATTTTGTAATTTTTGCAGCTCAAACCTAGTTGAATTACCCGAAACTTTATTGACATCAAAACATTTTTAACATGACAATTCCTGTAGTTGACTTAGCCGAATTTACAAGTGGTGATTCTGTCCGTAAGCAAAAGTTTGTAAACGAGTTGGGAAAGGCATACGAAGAAGTTGGTTTTGTTGCGGTAAAAAATCACGGTGTTCCGGATGCCTTGATTGCCGACCTGTATAAATATGTACAGCAGTTTTTTTCACTGCCACTCACAAAAAAAAGGGAGTATGAAATTCCTGAACTGGCAGGACAACGTGGCTATACCTCTTTTGGAAAAGAACATGCAAAAGGAAGCGATGCACCGGATCTAAAAGAGTTTTTCCAGTTTGGACAAAAAGCTGAAGGAACAGGTTTTGTTCGTGAGGAGTATCCTGAGAATGTGCAGGTCGATGAAATTGCAGCATTTAACCCGACCTTTCAAAAAGCGTATCGTGCATTTGAAGAATCGGGAAAAAAACTGCTTCAGTCGATTGCTTTATATCTTAAGCTTGATGAATTTTACTTTGACGATTGGGTTAAAAATGGAAATTCCATTCTGAGGGCAATTCATTATCCACCAATAACAAGTGAGCCGAAAAGCGCCATCCGTGCTGAACAGCATGAAGATATTAACCTGATTACATTACTTGTTGGTGCCTCTGCCGACGGGTTGCAAATTCTAACCAAACAAAACGAATGGATTGGAGTAACATCATTGCCTGAGCAGATTGTTGTAAATGTTGGCGATATGCTTCAGCGTCTTACAAATAATAAACTTCGTTCAACAACACACCGTGTGGTTAATCCGGCAAGAGAATTATGGCATACCTCAAGATTTTCCATACCTTTCTTTTTACATCCCAAGGGGAACATGTCACTGGCCTGTTTAGATAGTTGTGTAACTAAGGAAAGTCCGAAAGGTTATCCAGATGCAACCGCAGGAGAGTACCTTGATGAAAGGTTAAGGGAAATTGGATTAAAGAAATAGAGTAACAAGTAAAGAATAAGTCAACTGAAATTCATCCGCCATATCCCGTTTTTAAAAGCCGTATTATTTTATACGCTCACTGCTTTTGGTGGGCCACAGGGTCATTTGGGGATGATGATGAAAACTTTTGTCAATAAACGAAAAGATGTTACTGCGGCAGAACTAACAGATCTCATGTCTTTTTGCCAGCTCCTGCCAGGAGCAAGCTCTACTCAAACAATAACGTTGATTGGATATAAGCGGGGGGGCTTTCTGCTTTCTGTTGTTACGTTTATTATCTGGATAACACCTGCCAGTTTGATAATGGGTGGGCTATCTTTTCTGGTACATTATTTCGATCGTAAAGCGTTGCATACAGATATTTTCAAATTCCTGCAGCCTATGGCTGTAGGCTTTCTTGTTTATGCTACGTGGAATGCATATAAAATTGCAGTCAACAATACAATCACAAGGGTAATCATGATTGTTGCAGCCATTGCAGTATATCTTTTTTTTAAAACGCCATGGGTTTTCCCGGTTATTCTTATTTCTGCGGGTATAGTAACAAACTTTAATAATAAACGTATTCCTCAAAAAGAAATTCCCAGGAAAAAAATCAAGTGGAGGAATTTGTGGGTGTTTGTCTTTGTTTTTATTATGGCTGGCTTTCTCAGTGAAACGGCACGTAAGCAGAATTGGGAAAACAAAAGAGCGTTTAATCTTTTTGAAAACTTTTACCGTTTTGGAAGTCTTGTTTTCGGTGGAGGGCAGGTTTTAGTTCCTATGATGTATGAGCAGTTTGTAATCAGGGAGAAAACACAATACATGACCGGCGAAGAATTATTAACAGGTGCAGGGTTTGTACAGGCTACTCCGGGTCCTGTTTTTTCTATGGCTGCTTATGCAGGAGGGATGGCTATGCGTAATGAAGGAAAAGGAAGACAGGCTTTAGGAGTAGCAATAGGAACCATTGCTATTTTTTTACCAAGCGCATTGCTTGTTTTATTTTTTTATCCTATTTGGAATAACCTAAAAAAATATGCAGTTGTGTATCGTTCGCTTGAAGGAATTAATGCGGCAACAGTAGGTTTAATGATTGCGTCTGCGTTTTACCTGGCAAGAGATATTTCAATATTGGAGCTGAATGCAATCAGCTATGTAAACCTGATTGTAATTTTTTTTACAACAGTTTTGTTAAGCGTAACTAAAATTCCACCACCATTTATTGCGCTTGCCTGTTTATTACTTGGATGGGTCTTTTAGTTTGTAATAGCCCGCATTTTCAATTTCATCGCAAACAATATCAGGAACCAGATACCGGATTGATTTGCCAGACTGAATTAACTCACGGATATGTGTAGCCGAAATTTCTAATAGAGGTGCCTTTACAACCGTCAGATACTTAACGCCTTCTTTTTTTACTTCAAAGTCCGGGCGTGTATAAATATAAACAGGATAGTTTTCCATGATTTGATCAGCATTCTTCCATTGGTCCAGGTTTTGCAAACTGTCGCTTCCCATAATGATTGAATAATCATGCTGTGGATATTTTTCTTTAAGATAGGTTAACGTATTAATTGTATAAGAGGGTTTCGGAAGCCGAAACTCAATATCAACCGCCTTAAGCTGGGTTGATTTTTCAATTGCTAAGTTTACAAGATGCAGACGGTCGTATTCGTTTAACAAATGCTGCTGTTGCTTAAATGGATTTTGTGGTGAAACGACAAACCACAGCTGGTTTAAATCGGTTTCATTTAAAACATGCTGAGCAATAATCAGGTGGCCATTGTGTATTGGATTAAAGGAGCCGAAGTACAAACCAATTTTCATTAACCGATTGAATTATAATTAATTATGAGGGTTTACCAAAATGCTTTTTGCTTCTTCCAGGCGAAGACTTAATTGATAGCCGGCAACCTTAATACTTATAGGATCTCCGAGAGGCGCTTTCATTTCCATTAGTATTTCTTCACCGGGAACGCAGCCCATTTCCATTAATTTCAAAAGAAGCTCATCATTTTCAAAAGAATGAATTGTTGCTTTTTCTCCCTGCTCCAAATCTGATAATCTTTTCATAATCGTTTGCAAAAGTATCATTTCCCTAACTGAAACTTTACCGATTTTTGGGGGGTGATGCAAAACAAAAAAATCCATTTTTTTTATCAGGGGCTTCGGTTTAGTTTTTTGAATCGGAATGTACTTAAGGCATTTATTGAAAAAATGTTTCGATTGGAACGCAAACAGTTAAAACAGCTGAATGTCATTTTCTGTACAGATGATGCTCTTTTAGCAGTTAACAGAGAGTTTTTAAATCACGACTATTATACCGACATTATTACCTTTCCCCTTTCTTCAGAAGGACAGCCCGTTGAGGCAGAACTTTATATCAGTATTGACAGGGTTAGGGAAAATGCAGAAAAACATGAGATTAATTTCTCGATGGAGCTTCACAGGGTTATATTTCATGGTTGCCTTCATCTAACAGGATATAACGACAAGTCTTCACAACAAATTAAGAAGATTCGTAAACGGGAGGATCATTATTTGCGTTTATACTTTCATTAGTAAAAGTTATTATGACTCGTTATCTGATTTTTCTATTCTTTTTTTCCGGTGCATTTACAGCTAAAGCTCAGGGCATTATTACACTACAGGACAAGCCGTTTGTATTTAGCGTATCAACCGACTCCTCTATTTGGAAGAGTCTTAATAATGACAATCTTTTCAGCTCTTTATCAATTCAGGAGAAACAGGCTTATTACTGGGTAAATCTTTTCAGAAAATCTCCAGAAAAGTTCTACAGTACAGTCATTAAAGCCTTTGTACAACAATTCCCCGAAGCTAAAACGAGCGAGTGGGAAAGCTTGGGCCAAGATATTAAGAACAAAGAATCTCTTCCCTTCCTGTTTCCTGAGAAAGGATTATTGAGTATGAGCCGGAAGCACAGTGAAGATCTTTGGTCAAGAAATGGTGTTATTTCTCATAAATCTTCAGAAGGAAAAGGCTTTAGTCAGAGAATTAGTGAAACAGGTTCTTACCGTTGTGGGGCCGAAAATATTTATGTCGGTAGTCATGACCCTCTGGAGGCCATCATTACTTTACTCATTGATTATGGAGTTGTTGATAAAGGGCATCGAAAAAATCTTCTAAACCCCACTTTTCAGCAAATGGGGCTTTCTTTTATAAAAAGAGGGAGTCAAAAAGCTGTTTTAGTTCAAGTTTTGGCTTGTCTATAATGTTCCACGGGACACAGTTTCACCATGAAACTGTGTCCCGTGGAACACCTACCTTTGTGATAATTCATTAAATATGGCTCGCAAAAGATGGTCAGCTCAAACAGAAATAACACCAGAGCTGCTTAAATTCAGAGAAAAAAGGAAATGGCAAATTGCTTTGAGGAGATATGTTCTTGAAAGAAACCCCTGTGCAACTTATGCACCCTTTTTCGGACTTGATATAGAAAGTATGCGTAAATGGTTTGAATTTCAATTTAATATGGGAACAGGGTGGGAGAATTTTGGCACAATATGGCAGTTTGACCACATTATACCAGTTACCTATTTTGATTTTTCTATTGAAGATGATTTAAAAAAGTGCTGGAATTTTACAAATATCCGTGTAGAGCAAATTCAGAGAAATAAAGACAGAGGGAACAGAATGGATGTATTGGCGGCAAAAGGCTATTTCAAAGAGTTATATGAAAAGACAAACTATCCTGTATGCTTAAAGCTGTTAGAAAAAATTGATCTAATTGAGATGTCCGAAATTGTAAGCACAAAGCCTCAACAGTCTTTTATTCTTGAAAACAGGGAGTATTTGGATATGATCGAAAACTATTCAGCATTTGAATTTGAGTTATTAAATAGTGGTCGTGATATTGAACAGGTTAAAAAGGAGATCCTGTTTCTAAAAAAGTTTAAGTAGTAGCGATCATAACAAAATACATTTGCAATCTTATGTTTCCAGAATACGATGTTATAGTGGTTGGTGCCGGTCATGCCGGTTGTGAGGCGGCAGCTTCGGCTGCAAATATGGGCAGTAAGGTTTTGCTGATAACAATGAACATGCAAACCATTGCACAAATGAGCTGTAATCCGGCAATGGGTGGAATTGCCAAGGGCCAGATTGTAAGAGAAATTGATGCGTTAGGAGGATATAGTGGAATTGTAAGTGATAAGAGTATGATTCAATTTCGTATGCTGAATCGATCAAAAGGCCCTGCCATGTGGAGCCCAAGGACTCAGAATGACCGAATGCTTTTTGCAACCACCTGGAGGGAAATGCTTGAACAGACGCCTAATGTTGATTTTTATCAGGATATGGTTGGCCGTTTGCTGGTGAAAGATGGAAGATGTTATGGTGTTGTTACCGGGCTGGGTCATGAAATCAGGTCAAAAGCTGTTGTAGTAACAAGCGGTACATTCTTAAACGGGGTGATTCATATTGGGGAAAAGCAATTAGGTGGTGGACGAATTTCAGAGAAGGCCTCCACTGGAATAACAGAGCAACTTGTTGAACTGGGCTTTGAAAGCGATCGTCTAAAAACGGGAACCCCTCCAAGAATAGACGGCCGAAGCCTGGACTACAGTAAAATGGAAGAACAGAAAGGAGACACAGAGATTACAGGCTTCTCTTACCTTGATGTTCCTAAAATAAAGCCTGAGGATCAAAAAAGCTGTTATATAACATATACCAATACAGAAGTTCATGATGTATTAAAGACTGGATTTGATCGAAGTCCAATGTACCAAGGCCGAATTCAGGGAACAGGCCCCAGATATTGCCCCAGCATAGAAGATAAAATCAATCGTTTTGCCGAAAGAGACCGTCATCAGCTTTTTGTTGAGCCGGAAGGATGGAACACGGTTGAGATCTATGTAAACGGATTTTCAACATCATTACCGGAGCAAGTTCAATACGAAGCGCTTCGTATTGTGCCTGGATTTGAAAATGCAAGGATGTTTCGCCCAGGTTATGCAATTGAATACGATTTCTTTCCACCAACACAGCTGACTTACTCTTTAGAGACGAAGCAAATTCAGAATTTGTTTTTTGCCGGGCAGATCAACGGAACAACGGGATATGAAGAAGCTGCCTGTCAGGGATTAATGGCAGGTATCAACGCACATTTAAAAGCAACAGAACAGGATCCATTTATATTAAAAAGAAGTGATGCATATATTGGAGTATTAATAGATGATCTGATCAGCAAGGGAACAGATGAGCCTTACCGAATGTTTACCAGTCGTGCAGAATACAGAACATTGCTTCGCCAGGACAATGCTGATCTGCGTCTTACCGAGAAGAGTTATAAAATGGGATTGGCATCGCAGGAAAGAATAGAAAAGACAAAAACCAAACTAAGTGCTGTTGAAAAAATCAAACAAACACTTTCCGAAGTTTCACTTACTCCTGAAGAGATCAATCAATTCCTTGTTGATAATAACAGCGCTCCATTAACGCAAAAACAAAAAGCAATTCAGATTTTATTGCGCCCGGGAATTCCGCTGAAAGAAATGATTGAAGCGTCACCAACCTTACAGCAACTAACGGGAACGAACAGCCAGGATATTCTTGAGCAGGCAGAAATACAGATCAAGTATGATGTGTACATTGAAAAAGAAAAAGAATTAGTACAAAGAATGAGTCAGCTGGAAGATTTAGAAATACCCTCGTCATTTGATTATAATAAAATATCTTCTTTGAGTAACGAAGCCTTACAAAAATTCAAGAAAATAAAACCACGAACACTTGGACAGGCATCCCGTATCTCCGGTGTAAATCCAAGTGATGTGCAAATACTTATGGTATTTATGGGGCGATAACATATGCCCCTGTTTAAATTTTCTGTTTACTGTAAAAATCTGACAGCCGTTAACAATCTTTAACTCCATTTATCTTTTTCGTTTTACTCTCTGTCATTAATCACTACGATCAAATTCGTTTTTCAGCAATATTTGTTGAAACGAATTCCGGAATGAAACAAAGACTGTTAAACCTTATCATCCTTTTAGTTTGCACTGCATTCTCATATGCACAAACCAACCAGCGTGGAAAAATTTCATTGAAAGTGTTGAATCAGCAACAGCAGCCAATCGAAAACGCAACAGCTGAACTATTACGAAGCAAAGATTCTTCCTTAGTTAAAACAGCACTATCAGACAAATCAGGGCTTGCAGAATTTGAAAACATTCCATTTGGATCATACTTCATCAAAACAAGTTTAGTGAATTATGAAAAAAAAATTTCATCAACAGTTTTATTATCTGCGGAGCAATCTTTACTGACAGTTGCAGATGCAGTTTTGCAACCATCCGCTACCCAATTAAAGGGAATTGAAGTAACAGGACGTAAACCGTTTATTCAGCGTATGAGTGATCGTATTGTGGTGAATGTTGATAACAGTGTTGTAAATGCAGGAAGCTCAGCGTTTGATGTACTGGAACGTTCTCCCGGAATTTTAATTGATGCCAATGATAATATCAGTATGCGTGGAAGAGCAGGTGTTATTATCATGATTGATGGAAAGCCAAGCCCTATGAGTGGAGCTGATCTGGTGAATTATTTACGCAGCCTTCCTTCCAATGCCATTGAACGGATTGATCTGATTACAAACCCATCTTCAAAATATGACGCTGCAGGCAATGCAGGGATCATTGATATCCGCATGAAAAAAGATCAGCGATATGGTACCAACGGATCTGTTACAGCAGGATACGGTCAGGGAGTTTACCCCAAGGCCAATGCAGGAATTAATTTCAACCACAGGAATAAAGCAATGAATTTGTTCGGTGGTTATAATTATGCCTACCGTATGAATCTGAACCATTTGCTGCTCGACCGTAATTTTTTCAGCAATGGCCAATTCACAGGGAAAGATGAAAAAGATAATTATACAAAGATTCCCCTTGAGCTGAATACATTGAGGTTAGGAGCAGACTTTTTTCCTTCAAAGAAAACAATCATTGGATTTGTTGTTAACAGCAATATCAATTCTGTCCGCCCATTTAATAATAACAATTCTGTTGTTATTGATCAATCTAAGCAGCCAATCTTTAAGTTCAACACGCAAACAAGAAACAGGCATAAGAATAAAAATGCTGTGGCTAATTTTAACTTGAAGCATACATTCGACAGTACAGGAAAAGAATTAACTGCTGACCTGGATCTTGGATATTTTGACTCCAACAATTTTTCATCTGTGAATACGCAGTACTATCAACTGAATGGAACTCCGCTTCAACCGGATTATAATCTCGATTCTTATCAGAAAGGAAATTTAAAACTCGCAACTGTTAAGGCTGACTATGTGAATCCATTGAAAAGGAAAGCAAGGCTGGAAGCAGGCTTTAAAACAAGTTTTGTAAAAACAGATAATGATGCCCGCTTTTATGATATGAGCAGCGGAACACCTGAAGATGATGTGAATAAGACTAATCATTTTTATTATGATGAAAATATCAACGCCGCTTATCTCAATTATAAAAAAGAATATAAGAAGATTGATTTTCAAATCGGGCTCCGTGCAGAAAACACCAATGTAAAAACAAAGCAGATAAAAGGAAATATCAACTGGGACTCTTCTTACACACAACTTTTCCCAAGCGCATTCCTGAATTATAAATTAAAAGAAAATCAAACAATTGGCGTTTCAGTGAGCAGAAGAATTGACAGGCCCAACTATTCACAACTAAATCCTTTTTTGTTTTTGATTGATGTAACTACTTATTCAACAGGTAACCCTTCTCTGCTGCCACAGTTTACCTGGAGCTATGAATTGAATTACACTGTTAAGAATATCAACTTTACGTTGGGTTACAGCCACACAAAAAACAACCAGAACATTGTAATCACAAGGTTTAAAGATGTGTTTCCAAATATTCCATCTGATGATAACGTAACTGTTCAGATTCCTGTGAATCTTTCTTCATCTGATTATGTTGGTTTAACGGTTGCAGCACCTGTACGCATTAACAGCTGGTGGAATATGATGAATAATGCCAATATTTTTTACAATCATTTCAATGGTAACCTTGCGGGCACAGCGTTGAACAACGGAAAGATGGTGGCGTCCTTAAGTACCAACCAAACCTTTACATTGAAAAAAGGATGGACAGCAGAAATGAACGCCAATTATAATTCAGGCGGACAATATGGATTTATGGTTACAAGACCACAATGGGGTATTGGAGTCGGTGTGCAAAAATCATTATGGAAAGGAAAAGGACAGGTAAGATTTAATATCACCGATATTTTCTGGACCAACCTTCCAAGAGCAACCATCACATACAATAATTATATCGAATACTGGAGAGCATACCGTGAAACAAGAGTAGCCAACCTCAGCTTCACGTATCGCTTTGGAAATAATAAAGTGCAACAGGCAAGAAGAAGAGCTTTGGGTTCAGAAGAAGAGAGACAGAGAGCGCAATAGATTTTAACTGATTCTGAACCTGTCGACAAGTTTTCTCATGTTGATTAACCGGGCTGGTATTCTTACCGGCCCTCTCTTTTGTGTAAAGTTTGCAGCAGCTGCAGATGTGGCTGCAAATGAAGAAGAGTTGTTTTATGCAAAAACTTTTTCAGGTGTTTATAGAAATGGCTGAAGTCGTAATAACCGTAAATGCCATAATGAAAAGTTTCGGGAGTTGAAATAATATGGCGGACAGCTTTCCTTATCCGCAAAACCTGTAATGCTTTTTTACTGCTGATTCCGGTTGCCGTTTCAAAATACCTTTGCAATGTTCTTGTTGAAATCGAGTATTTTTCTGCCAGTTCTTCAACCGTCAAATCAAATTTATTTTGTTTTGAACAATCTGCAAGAATGGACGTAACAATTTCAATAGGTTGAAGAGAACCTTCGTACTGTCCGAGAATCTGTTCATAATGTTTGCAGAGAAGAGCCACTCTTTTTTCAAAAGAAGCAGCTGTTTTAATACTGCTGATCACATGCTGCTCCAGTAAATAACTTAGTGGGAAAACCGTTCCGCTGTATTCGGAGAAATTGACTTTCTTTTCAAAAATAACAGGGCTTACTTTGAACTTAATGCCGAACAGACAATTACCGGTTTGATGATAACATTCAATATGATTCAACCGGGGTAAAAAACCATCGCCTTTCATTTCCGTTTTATTTTCCTCTACCTGCATTACATACGGGGTACCGAGATTCACCAGGTAAGTGTAGCCAATATTAGGAAACAACACATCACTGAAACCCTGTGGGTGTTTTTTCCATAAATGATCAAAATCAGTTTCCCAGAAAAAATCAATGAATAAGGAAAGCCTGCCCGGCGGGTAATGCCGGTGATAATTTTTCTCAAAGTGATCCTGGTGAAAAAATTCAATATGTTGCACGGAAACAAAATAAACAAGAGAAATAATTCAACAAAAGGAATAAGTATAAGTGGTGAGTTTACCTGTATAAAAAAAGGAACGCTGCAGGCATTCCTTTTTAATTGTATTATTTGCGTTGAATACTAATCACGCAGTTTTTTATTCCTTGGAAGGTGAACCGGCTTCAGCTGAATAATGCGGAATGTATGAAGTAAACGCATGATCAGGAAAGTAAGATCAAACTCATACCACTTCCGTGCAAAGTTGGCATTGTCTTTTTCTTTGTGATGATTGTTCTGAAACAGTTCACCCATCAGCAAAACACCCCATGGAGTGGTATTCTTTGAACGATCCTCGATATTATAGTTACGGTAACCAAGCTTATGACCAAACCAGTTCACAATCGCTCCCTGGATTGGTCCCATCAGAAAATGAATGGGCAGCAACAGAAACCACCAGAAGCTGGGGGCAAAAAAGAAATAGAAGCTGATATAAGCAACAATAAACAAGCCACGGGTAATATTATTATGGCCAAAACGATCCAGCTTTTCCCAAACTGGCAGATACTCACGGGTGAATTCAGCATCAGGAATATTTTTTCCTGTTACAAATCCACTGAAAATTTTAGCCGTATGCTTCATCATCTGGTAGATGTCTTTAAAGAAATGGGGAGAATGCGGATCCTTCTCGGTATCACTGTAGGCATGGTGCATGCGGTGCATCACAGCATACGCACGGGGAACCAAGAAAGAAGAGCCCTGTACAAACCAGGTTAAAAAGTAAAAGGTTTTTTCCCATCCTTTACGGGCAGTGTACATCTGGTGGGAAGCATAACGGTGTAAAAAGAAAGAGTGAAAGAACAACGATAAGAACCAATGCAGTAAAAAGAATAATAAAATAGCTGTCATAATGTAAATCTGAATAATAACAACAAAGAAAAGGCATTAAATGTTCTCTGCATGAACTGTTAAAAACTTTTACCTGCTTTATACAATCAATGAAACAGATTGTTTCATAAAAAAGATGGTAATACAAAAAGGAATGCAGCTGCTTTCCTTTTTGTATTCACTGAATTATTGTCAAAGAGAAGCCATACCAAGCACGAAACGCATATCTGCTTTGAGCGTACGTTCGTAAGCTTCTTTAAATTTTTTATATTAATCATTCTTCATAGCATTCTTTAACAGGAACAGTTTGCATTTTATGCTTCTGGCTTAATTCCTCCATGTTTCAAAAAGGGTGTCAACAGGTCAATCGGTACAGGGAAAATGGTTGTTGAATTATTTTCAGTAGCAATTTCCCGCAAAGTTTGCAGGTAACGCAGAGTTAATGCGCTTGGTTGTTCAGCCAGAATTTTTGCCGCATCGGCTAATCGCTGTGAAGCCTGGAACTCACCTTCAGCCGCAATTACTTTTGAACGGCGTTCCCGTTCTGCTTCGGCTTGCTTGGCCATCGCTCTTTGCATTTCCTGCGGCAGGTCAATCTGTTTCACTTCCACATTCGACACTTTTACACCCCATGGCTCTGTTTGTGCATCAATAATCTGCTGCAGTTTATGGTTGATCTTTTCTCTTTGAGAAAGCAGATCATCTAATTCAGACTGACCAAGCACACTCCGCAAGGTTGTTTGTGAAATCTGTGAAGTGGCTGCCAGGAAATTCTCCACCTGCACAATGGCCTTCTGTGGTTCCAGTACACGGAAATACACAACAGCATTCACTTTAATGGAAACGTTATCCTGTGTAATAATATCCTGAGGTGGCACATCCAGTACAACCGTACGCAAACTTACTTTGACCATTTTATCAACGATCGGAATGAGCAGAATAAGACCCGGACCTTTTAGCCCATCGCCTCCAATCAAACGACCAAGACGGAAAATAACACCACGCTCATATTCACGCAGAATTCGAATTGCGTTAGAAAGGATAATAATGACAAAAAGAAGAATGATGATTGCTGTTAAAGGGATCTGGTTCATAAAGTTTGTTTAATTGTGATGGATAGGTTCTACATATAATATCAGATGCTTCATTTCTTTGATCAGTACTTTTTCTCCTGCATTGATTGTTCCCGCAATTGATTCTGCATTCCAGAACTCTCCCTTCACCTTTACAATACCGGTTGGTGACAGTGTTTCTATTACTTCGCCGGTATCTCCCGTTAATCCCTGAATTCCGGTTACCACTTTTGAACGCTGTGCCTTTATGCCTAGTCCGAGTACGAAGAGAAAGAAAAGTGCGGAGACAAGAGTGGCCGAAAGAATTACACTGGTTGAAATTTTCACTACTTCAGGTGATGGGCCCGACTTAAACAACATCATTGATCCAAGTAACAGGGAAACGATTCCGCCAAGGGCCAGCATTCCATGGCTTACGATTTTCAGTTCCAGTAAAAAGAGAATGATCGCAAAAAAGATTAATGCCAGGCCTGCATAGTTAACAGGCAAACGATGCATCGCATAAAAAGATAAAACAAGAGCAATGACTCCAATAATGCCGGGCAGAATAGCGCCGGGCGAATACAACTCAAATAAAATTCCGAACATCCCCAGCAGTAAAAAAAGATAAGCAATATTGGGATCGGTTATGATATACAATATCTTTTCCCAAACACCCATTTCATATTGTTCTATTGTTGCCGAAGCTGTATGCAGGGTTGTTGATCCCGAATTCAGCGAAATTATTTTTCCATTAACCTGCATCAGCAGCTCCTGCTCATTTTTTGCAATGAAATCAATGGCCGAATCTGCCAGTGCTTCTTTTTCTGTGTATGAATAACTTTTACGAACGGCCCTTTCGGCAAAAACAATACTGCGGTTTCTTTTTGCGGCAATTGATCTTATAAATGCAGCCGCATCGTTCGTTGCTTTTTCATTCATGGTACTATCCATCTGTCCCTGTATAATTACGGGGTGTGCAGCACCAATATTGGTACCCGGCGCCATGGCAGCAATATGTGCAGCCAGTGTAATAAATACTCCCGCAGATCCTGCATGTGCACCGCCCGGAGAAACATATACCAGCACAGGAACCGGTGACTCAAGTATATCATGAACAATTTCTCTTGTTGATTTCAGTAAACCACCAGGTGTATTTAGCTGAATAATCAGGCATTCAGCTTTTTCACGACTGGCTTTTTCAATACCGTTATGAATAAAATCAGCAGACACAGGATTAATGCTTCCATCAATTTTCATGGAAATCACTTTCTGTGCATCAACGGAAGTTGGAAAGAAGAGGAGGAAGAAGCAATATCGTAAGAACCTGTTCAACATTACCTGTACAAGCTTCTGTAATTTACTGAAAAACCGACGCTCTTCCTAATCTATATCTGAACGGTCAGAAGCCCGCATTGATCATACACCGGTTGTATATAAAAAACTCCGCCAGCTGACGGAGTTTTTTATAACCTTTTTATTTTTTAATGATTACGGTTTGAATCATAATCACGATCATCGTACCGTCCCTTACTGAACTGCATATTAACTTTTTTAATTTCCATGCGGCGTTTGTCTTCCAGGAAGCGGATCTCTCTTTGCTTTTCAAAACGGTTCATAAAGAAACTGCTTTTTACTTTCTGAATTTTATAATCATATTCCCGGTTGATCTGTGCAATCTGCAGTTCTCTTTTTCGTTCCATAGAGAACCTGCCATTATCACGGCGATCATCTTTGTCGTAACGGTCGTTGTTTGTTGTAACAGTTTTACCATAGCCGGTTTGATTATCCCGCTGATCATTTTGTTTATTATCTCTGTTACGATTCTGAGCATTTGCAGCTGTGAATAAAGTTGCAGCGAAGAGGAGTGTAAAAATCTTTTTCATGTTTTTTGTTTAAGTAAATAATACAGTTGAGACCTGCTCATGTAAACAGTGTTTACAAAGAATACGTTAATACCATTCGTGTATCAGTATTGCCGCTCTTTGTACAAAACGTAAGGAAGTGATCTTAAAAATTTCCTGAGGAAAGAAGATAAATACATTTCACGGGAGAAGGGTGTTACTTTTGTATTACTAAATGGCAGACGTACATTCCAAACAGCAGCGCCGTTACAATATGCAGCAGATAAAGGCAGTCGACACAAAGCCCGAATTGCTGGTACGGAAATTTCTGCATGCCAACGGGTTTCGCTATTCCCTGCATAAAAAATCATTACCGGGCAAACCCGATATTGTGTTGCCGAAATATAAAACCGTCATCTTCATTCATGGATGTTTCTGGCATGGCCATTCAAACTGTAAATATTTTACCATTCCTAAAACAAGAGCAGAATGGTGGACCAATAAAATCAATGCCAACAAAGCCAACGATGCAAAAGCCATAAAAGCACTGAAGAAACAAGGATGGAAAGTGATTGTAATTTGGGAATGTAAAATAAAAGGCAAAAAAACGGAGCAGACACTTTCCCTGCTTCTGAAAAAGTTTGAATGATGATGAGATATTTTTATCTCATCATCACCAGGTATTGATAAAACTAATTTTCCACACGGCGCAGTTTTAAACCGGTTGTTTGAGAAACAATTAAAGGAAATTTTTCTACAATTACATTACTGGTATCAAGACTGAATGCTTTTTCTTCCGAGAGACTTATTTCTTTCAAAACAAAATAGATCCGCATAATCAGCCTTTCAAATAATGGAAGTTCATTGTCCTGGCTTAAAAACTTTTCCATTACAATAAAGGAAAAGTCGCCCGTTACATGATTCTTCTTCAAACTTTCATAGCGGCTTGTTACATTCACCTCTTTGTTGGCTACGAGTTCTTCAACCACTTTTTTGAACAGCAGATGTATGCGGGGCTGCACCCGGAAGCCCAGCCTGAAATCAATCCGTATAATTTCATTGGGAATAATATGCGTTACTTCATACTCTTTTGTATAAGGATCATCCATTGTATCAACATGAACCAGCCAATAGATATCGGCTCTTTTCGGCATACGGTTGAGCATGGAATAAATTACTTTATGCTCAATCTCTTTTAAAATGTTGGCACTGGTAAGATATACCAGGTGTGTAGCATACTTTGGAATACTTGAGTCGTTGCTCAATTCCTGAATCTTGAGTACATAATCATCCAGTCTTACAAATTCTACATAACGGTTTTTAATTTTTCTTGCTCTGTACCATACATACATAATAACAAACAGTAAACCACCAACAAGAAGAGTAACATAACCACCATGGGGAAACTTATCAAGGTTGGCGATAAAAAAACTGATCTCGATTGTAAGATATACGACGAGGTACACATAAACCCAAAACGGAGCTGTACGGTGCAGCACGAGGTAATTGGCAAATAAAATGGAAGTTGCAATCATGGTGGCAGTAATAGCCAGACCATAAGCTGCTTCCATATTGGTTGCTTTTTTAAAATAGAGGGTTATGCCAACACAGCCCACAAACAGTAACAGGTTAACGGCCGGTAAAAACAACTGGCCTTTTGTTTCGGTCGGATAATTGATTTTCATTTTCGGCCACAGGTTTAAACGCATGGCTTCACTCACCAATGTAAAAGATCCGGAGATTAATGCCTGGCTGGCAATGATGGTTGCAGCAGTTGCAATACCAATTCCGTAATATAGAAACCAGGAAGGCATGATACCGTAAAACGGATTGAATCCTTTTTCAATTAATTCCGATGTGATGAGTACTCCATTGTAATGATGCAGCAGCCATGCACTCTGGCCCAGGTAATTCAGAACCAAACAGGTTTTTACAAGTATCCATGAGTAACGGATATTCCACTTACCACAATGGCCAAGATCTGAATACAAAGCCTCTGCTCCTGTTGTGCAGAGAAACACTGCCCCCAAAATATAAAACCCCTTAGGATAAGTGCTGAGTAATTTAATGGCATAGTAAGGATTAAAAGCTTTCAACACAGCCGGTTCACCAAAGAGCTGAAACAATCCCAGTACTGCCAGCATCAGAAACCAGGTGAGCATGATAGGACCAAAAAAACGGCCAATAAATTCTGTACCAAACTGCTGTACAAAAAACAGCACAGAAAGAATACCGATAACAATGTAGATAATTGTTTGCTGACTGATACTGGCAAAGGCATGTACCTGTTTCAGGCCTTCAATGGCTGATGTTACAGAAATAGGCGGAGTAATCATTCCATCAGCAAGCAACGCTGCTCCACCTGCCATTGCAGGAATCACCAGCCACTTTCTTCTTCTCCGCACAAGTGAAAAGAGCGAAAAAATTCCACCCTCTCCTTTGTTGTCTGCACGCAGAGTAAGTATAACATACTTAACAGTTGTTTGCAGAGTCAGTGTCCAGATGATACAGGAAAGGGCACCTATAATCAGTTCTTCTGTAACCAGTTTTCCGTTCGTGATTGCATTGAGTACGTATAAAGGAGATGTTCCAATGTCGCCGAAAATAATTCCTAAAGCAATCAGCAACCCCGCTGCAGTTACTTTATTATGTGAAAGATTCATTTCAAAAAGAAAATGATGAAGCGGTAAAATTATAACGGAGTTTCATCAAAGCACGCATAACAGTTGTAAGCAGAACAAATCTTTATAAAATCTTTATACGGGTTTTTGTGTATGATGCATGGCTATGCAGTCTACATTTGCAACAGAAAACAGCATATGCAGAAATTCCTTTTGCGAAAAATAGAACCATGGAAACAATATGTATACAGTATTGTACTGGTGCTTATTGTTGCCGCTGTTTGTTATGCACTCACACCTTATATGGGTTACAGGGTATCTGCGCTGGTACTGCTTGTAACGGTTTCTATTATTGCTGTTTCCTATGAAATACTGCCGGTATTAATTGCTGCTGCATTATCTGCCTTTATCTGGGATTTCTTTTTCATACCACCGCATTTTACCATTCATGTTGCTTCAACAGAAGATGCTATTCTGCTGATTATGTATTTTATCATTGCAATGGTCAACGCTGTACTCACTTATAAAATAAAACAGATCGAAAAACTGGCGAGACAACGAAAGGAAAAATCCAATGCAGTTAAAATGTACAATACATTGTTTAATTCATTGTCGCATGAATTAAAAACACCGATTGCTGCCATCATTGGGGCAACCGATAATCTGCAGGCAGAAAATGAAAACCTTACAACAGAGAATAAAAAGCAACTGGTGAATGAAATTGCCAAAGCTTCTTTCCGTTTAAACAGACAGGTAGAAAACCTGCTCAATATGTCGAGAATAGAATCGGGATTTCTGCAACCAAAAAAAGACTGGTGTGATATAGGTGAACTGATGTACGAAGTAACCAGGAGAGTTGAAGAAGAGCATACAGCACGGCATATTGAAATTAAAATTGACCCTGCTCTTCCATTGGTGAAAACCGATAAAGGAATTCTGGAACAGATCCTGTATAATTTACTGATGAATGCAGCCAGGTATACTGATGCAGACAGCCTGATTGTTGTAACAGCTTCTTACCGGCAACGGCAACTGCTGCTGCTGGTAGAAGACAACGGCAACGGATTTCCCGAAGAAGAAATGCACTATGTATTTGAGAAATTTTACCGCCTGAAAGATTCAATTGGAAGCGGTACTGGTCTCGGGCTTTCTATTGTAAAAGGATTTACCGAAGCATTGGACGGTACGGTGCAACTGCAGAATAAAATAACCGGTGGTGCAAAATTTACTCTTCAGATACCGGCAGAATATTCAACCCTGAAGCAACAGCCATGAATAAAGCAGAAATTTTAGTGATTGATGATGAAGTACAAATGCGCAGGCTGCTGGAAATTACATTGCATTCAAATCAATACAGTGTTACAGAAGCATCCACGGCAAAAGAAGGATTGATCATGGCGGCCAATCATCCTCCCGATCTGATTTTGCTTGATATTGGATTACCCGATAAAAGCGGACATGATGTGTTACAGGAATTGCGGCAGTGGTATACTAACCCGGTAATCATTTTGTCGGTGCAGCAGCAGGAAGAAGAAATTATTAAAGCATTGGATAACGGCGCCAATGATTATTTAAGCAAACCATTCCGCACGGGTGAACTGCTTGCACGCATCCGCTCTGCTTTACGGAGTGCTGTAACCGAAGATAGTGACCCCGTGATTACCGGGCATGACCTTGAAATTGACCTCGCTGTCCGTACTGTGAAAAAGAAGAATGAAGCGGTAAAGCTTACTGCTACAGAATACAGTTTACTTTCTTTGCTTGCCCGCAACGAAGGGAAAGTTCTTACCCATCAGTATTTATTACGAGCAGTATGGGGGCCGGGTTTTATCAACCAGTCGCAATACCTGCGGGTGTTCATTGCACAGATTCGCCGCAAAATAGAAACCGATCCCAACCGCCCCGAATACCTGCTCACCGAATCGGGAGTGGGTTACAGGTTTATTACAAAAATATAAATCTGCAGGGCAAAACCTATTTCTACTGTACAATATCCGCATCCTACATTTGTATAACAATGAACCTCTCTTTTCAATACGGTATTGATGTTTTTTTGCAGCAACCCAATGCATACAAAAACAAACGCATTGCATTTGTTACCAACAATGCTGCCACCACATCAACGGGAGAGTTGAGTCGTGTGGCTTTATTAAAAAATGGATTCAACGTTGTAAAATTATTTTCACCCGAACATGGTATTACAACCACAGGAGATGATGGAGTTTTTCAGCAAAACATCACCGATACAGTAACAGGTTTACCCGTCATCAGTTTATATGGAAACAAGTTAGCGCCAACAGCAGAAGACTTAGAAAATGTTGATTTGGTATTGTTTGATATACCCGATGTTGGCTGCCGCTTTTACACCTATCTCTGGACCATGACGCATGTAATGGAAGCATGCGCAGTCAGTCAAAAACTATTTATTGTATTAGACAGGCCTAACCCCATTGGTGCACAACTTTCAAAAGCAGAAGGACCTTTTCTTGATGAACAAACCTGTTCTTCGTTTATCGGCAGGTGGAATATTCCCATTAAACACAGTTGCACATTGGGCGAACTCGCTTTATACTTTGCTGCAACAAAAATCAGCGGATTAACTATTGATGTTATAAAAGTTCAGCAGTATGACCGAAATCAAACAGCTGCTGCTGATTTTTTCTTTACGCCCACCTCTCCTGCTATACAGCAAATTGAAACAGCTCTGCTTTATCCCGGCACAGGATTGCTGGAAGGCATCAACGTAAACGAAGGAAGAGGAACCGGCAAACCTTTTCAACTCTGTGGAGTACCGTGGATAAAAAACGAAGTGCTCAAACATTTAATGGAACAGCAACAACATCCAGGCATTGCATTTACAACATGTACATATAAACCTGCTGCAGGAATGTATGCCGGTGAAACCTGTAACGGGCTGCAACTGCATATCACTGATGCAAAAAAAGTTTCAGCAGTGAAAACCGGTATAGCATTATTGCAAACAATTATTCAGCTTCATCCCGAATCTGCTGAAGAACGACTATACACCACTAATGCAAATCCAACCGGCATTGCTCATTTAAATAAATTGTTGGGCATTCAGCATGCGTTTATAAAACTGCAACAGGGTCATTCTATTGAAACAAACATTGCAGCCGAATGGGAACAGAAAATAAAGCCATATTTATTGTACAAATAAAAAGCCCCGATAATTGCGGGGCTTTAATCATGAAAATTTATTTAAATTTTAAAGAGGGATACTGACAGTAACTTCACACCCATGCCCCGGGATTGAATAACAGCTGAATTTACCGCCATTCATTTCCGCCCGACGTTTAATATTTCCCAGGCCAATTCCCTTGCTCACCGATTTTGTGTCGAATCCTTTTCCATTATCTGCAATTCGTAAACTGATTGCATCATCAATGACCATCACATCTATTTCAACGGTATCAGCAGCGGCATGTTTAAAAATATTATTCATCTGCTCCTGTAGAATCCGGTATAGAGCTGTTTGAATTTCAAGACTGATAAGCTCCTGTTCAAAATCATCAAAATGAAGGTGAACTGCTGTACTGCAATTCGATGTTAATGACTCAATTAATGATTGAAACACATCTTTAAACGAAACATTATCTTTTGAAGCCGGAGTAAGCTGGTGACTCAGTTTCCGTATTTCATCAATTGCATCTGAGATATGTTTTTTACAGGTGTCAATGGTTTCAGTAAAAACTGTTTCATTGTTTTGATGCTGCCTGGCAATACCCAGGTATAAAAGAGAAACGGATAAAATCTGATTTACATTATCGTGCAGCTCCATACCCAGCTGTTGGCGCTCTGATTCCTGTGCATCCACAATTGCTTTTGAAATACGGATCTCTTCTTCTTTTTCATATGTAACATCCTGCATGGCACCGATGATACGGGTGGGTTTACCCTGCTCATCATACAGTACAAAGGCACGGTCAAAAATATATTTATAGTTTCCATCAGAGCAGAGGAAACGGTAACTTAACTGGAGGTTCTGTTTATTCGTAAGAAAAACGTTATCAAGTAATTCAGATACTGTTCCAAGATCATCCGGATGTATATTCTGTTTCCACCAGTCAGGAATATTTTCCACCACCGATTTTTCATAACCAAACATCGTAGTGATACCTTTATTGTAGCGCATCAAATGGGTATGCATATCCCAATCCCAAACTGTATCGCTGGTTGCTTTGGCAAGAATATTATAACGGTCAAGTGCTTTCTGCAATTTCATTTCCGATTGCTTCCTTTCGGTAATATCAATATGCACCATCACCACCTTGGGCGAATCGCCTACAAAGTTTGTGATACGGAGCAAAAACCAACGCAGCACATTCGGCGAATCGCAGGGATATTCAATTTCAAACCATGGTAACTGTTTGCTCATCACCTGTTGTATACCAACTAATACTTTTGCAGCAACCGTATCGCCGGCAGCGGCAGATTGCTCACAAACATGGATATAATTGCTGCCAGTTCCTGTTCTTTTCATTACCGAAACACCATTCTGTTTCGAAAAATCATTCCATGCTTTGTTAACAGCAATTACAGTTCCGTCTTCATCAACAACAGCAATATGCGATGAAACAGAAGTGAGGATATTTTGAGTCAGTAATTCACTTTCACGTAAAGCTTTTTCTGCCTTTTTCCGTTCTGTAATATCTTTTGTTGAAATATAGGCTCCGGTAATAATTCCTTTTCCATCTTTTACCGGCATATAATTTACCTGCACCCATTCCGGCAATCCGGCAATAGAAAGCTGCAGCTCGTATTCAACCTTTTCACCGGCAAATACTTTTGCCAGGTTTTCTCTTACAGGCTCATCCTGCTCTTCCGGAATCAACGGAAGAATATTTGTACCGACTGTTACCGGTTTGCCCCAGGCTTTTTCAAGGTTGGCAGATGCAGATTTATTGATCAGGATTACTGTATAGTTTTTATCCAGCACATAAAAACTTTCTGATGAACTGGATAACACATGACGGAGTTTTCTTTCCGATTCTGCTAAATGCAGCCCGGCCATTTTGCGTTCGGTAATATCCCGGTTTACTCCAATCATCCGCAGGGGCTTTCCTTCATGATCCCTTGTTACAACTGCATGTGATTCTAAATAACGGATCGACTGATCGGGCAAAATAATCCGGAACTCTGCATTGTAATCAGATTTTCCATGAATCGCATTGTCAACGTCACGCATTACCCGTTCAAGATCGTCAGGATGTAAACATTGTTTCCAATCCTCAATAGTACCACCAAATAATATCCGGGTTGTTCCGAATAGTTCATACATCCTGTCGTCCCATAGCAGTTGATCAAGAATCAAATCCCTTTCCCAGATGCCAATTTTGGCTGAGCGGGTTGCTAATGAAAGACGCTCTGACATATTCTTAATCTCTACTTCAGCTTTTTTCCTTTCGGTAATGTCACGTACAAAAGCAAGTACACGACCATCGTTCAGTAATCTTGCATTGATTTCTATTTCTCCGGCCGACCCGTCTTTGCGTTTCAGTTTCCTGGTAAAAAGAACTGTTTCACCCGCCTGTACTCTTTCTGCTACTGCCGTATCTATAACAACCGGTTCATCAAAAAGAAGATCCTGCAGTTTCAGTGTTGAAAACTCTTCTTTTGTATAGCCTGCCTGTTTATAAGCCGCCGAATTGAAATCATAAATGGTTCCATCATAAGAATATACAAGCACAGCATCGGTTGCCTGCTCAATAAAGAGGCGGTATCTTTCTTCACTATGCTTCAGCTCTTCCTCTGCTTTTTTCCGTTGCGTGATATCTCTTACAATCGACTGGATCTTTCCGCCTGCTATCAGTTTGGCGCTGGCTTCTGCATAAAAAATGGTTCCGTCTTTCCGTTTATATTGCCTTTCAATTAACAGTGTTTTTCCGCTCATAAGATCATTCATATTGACGGGCATCTTATCAACAAATTCTGTTGGTGTGATATCACTTAAGTGTAAATGAAGAACTTCTTCTTTTGAATAACCCATCATTGCACAACCGCTGTTGTTAACATCAACAAACATCCCCTCCTGATTTAAAATAAAGATTCCATCTGCCGCATGGTCAATCAGGTTGCGGTATTTTTCTTCGCTTTCTTTTAATTGAAGTTTGTTTTTCTTCTCGGAGGTGATATCATTAAACACAAGAACGGCTCCGCTGATGTTTCCATCATTATCAAATAAAGGAGAGCCACTGTTGTTAATGATTAATTCATTGCTGTTCCTGGTTTTTAATATTGTGTTGTTTTCCAGTTCTATTGGAACACCTTCTTTTAAAATCCGGCTTACAATATTTGTAACAGGCAGGCCGGTTGATTCAACCGAGACATCATACACCTGGTGAAGGGGTTGATTTTTTGCTTCCTGTTTTTTCCACCCGGTAATCAGTTCTGCAGCGGGGTTCATATACACAATTCCGCCATCCTTATCGGTTGTAATCACTCCTTCTGCCATACTGCTCAAAGTGGTACGGTATCTTTCTTTCTGCATCTCCAGCTCTCTGCTGATCCGTTTTGTGCGGATGTTTTCACGCAGTAACAACCAGAAAGAAATGAAAATCAGTAAAAGGGCAGCAGCAAGACTGCTGTAGGCAATATTGTTATTGGTATTCTTTACCTGCCAAAAACCGGCTTTTGATTCGCTGATCTGTTGATTAAACTGTTGAACGATTGCTCCGTTGTAAATGCTGATGGAATCAGATAAGTTAAACCCCTCTGTGCCGGAAAATAATAAAACAGCTGAATCCCTGTTCTGTGCTGTGAGGAGATTTACCTTTTGCAGAAAATGGATCTTCTCATCAATAAAGCGGTTCAGATTTGCATACGCAACAGTAATTGTTTCATCAGGAATTACTGAAGCTTTTATTTGAAGAGTAATACTGTTGATGGAATCGCAGTGTGCATTAAAATCCCGGAGAAATTGTTCATTACCGGTAAGTGCATAACCACGGCTGTTACTTTCAACCGTCTTCGTGTACAGGCTCAGCTTTTCAAATGCATCTTTCTGCTGTACATACACTTCCTGTTTGCTGTATTCTTTTTTGAGCCAGTTGTTTTTTGTGATTAAATGGTAAATAGCCGTACCCGGCAGTAAAAGTAAAAAAAACAGCATATACAGCGGGAAGCCTTTTCCGCTTACCCAACCCACTTTATCCTTTAACTGTATATGCTTGTTTAGTTTTATCACAGGATATAATTCGTTGCCCGTTTACTGATTGTGTTGATAACGGGTGCTATTTTTTCAAAGTCATTGTATTTGTCAAACAAGTAATCAGCCCCACTGTCTCTGAACTGCTTCATACTGAAATCGCTCGCTAAATTGAACAACACCATTACCACCGTTTCAGCTGAGTATTCCCGGATTTTTTTCAGCAGATCAAACACTTTGTTTCCTGCAAAATCAAAATCAAGTAACACTACATCCGTCTTGTTTTCGCTCAGGCAGGTAATTGCTTCAGCATACGAAGAACAGTTGTAAAAAGAAACGCCTTTATTGGTTTCATCAATCAGCTCAATAATCCTGTTGCTGATGTGTGTTGAATTGCCAAAAATTGTGATGACCATAGAGCAGGATTCTTACATCAAAGCAACTTAAAATCAATGATTTAAAAAATAGTGAAGAATTGAATATATAGATAGATGGATCATGTTGTGGCATGTAGTAATATGGCTACAATAACATCTAAGAGGATCCCTGCAGTTACAGATCAATATCAGAAATAATCTGGTGGGTAATTGCATACCGGGCAAGTTCTGCATTGCTCGATAGATTGAGCTTTTCCATAATCCTGCTACGGTTGGTGCTGATGGTGGTGGAAGCTAAAGAAAGCGATTCGGCAATCTGCGAAATGGACCTGCCAATGGCCAGCAGTTTAAAGATTTCAAATTCACGGTTCGACAGTAATTCATGCGGCTGCTTATCTGTTTTCTGCGCCAGTAACCGTTCTGCAATTTCGTTGGTAATATATTTTTTGCCCATGGCAATCCGCTGAATAGCCTTAATCAGTTCATAAGGTGCAGCATTTTTGTTGAGATAACCGGAAGCTCCTGCTTTCAAGGAACGAACGGCATACAGATCTTCTGCGTAAATGCTGAGAATTAAAACCGGAAGAGTTGGCTTGATGAGTTTGATCTGCTTCAGGGCTTCCAACCCGCTTCGGCCCGGCATATCTAAGTCAGAAATAACAAGATCCCAGTCCTGCTGAATTACTTCTTTTACCAGCGATTCCCCATCGGCCACTTCATGTATTATGGCAGAAGGATATTCATCCTTCAATATCTGGATCAATCCCAAACGGACGAAACTGTGATCATCGGCTAATATAATTCGGTTCATAAGTTTAGATCTTATATGGCACAGTAATGGTAATTTTTGTTCCCTTCCCCGGCGAAGATACCAGTTGAAATGTTCCATTTACTGACAACACCCGCTCCTGCATCCCCAAGATACCAAATGATTGTTTGCTGTAAGGCATATCAGTTTGAAAACCTTTGCCGTCATCTTCTATTTCTAAAATCAGCCGGTCATCTTCTGTATACAGTGAACTGCTCACTTTTTTTGCCCCGGCATAACGGGTAATATTTGTTAATGATTCCTGGAAAACACGGAAGATGCAGGTAGCAACAGGCTCTTCCACTTTTAAGATTGTTTCGTTGCTGCTGAACTGAATTGGGATACCGGTATTTTCAGTAAACTGATTTGCCTGCCATTCAAGTGCATCAATCAATCCGTAATCATCCAGCACACCAATCCTTAACTCGTTTAATATTTTGCGGATCGATAAATTACTTCCGTCGAGCAGGGTAATGATATTTTCTAATTTGGTTTTAATGAGCCCGGCTTCAGTGGGCGTTTTTTTATTGATCCATGCAACATCCATCTTAATGGCAGTAAGCTGCTGACCAAGTTCATCGTGAATTTCACGGCCAATCCGTTTCCGTTCTTCTTCACGTATCGTTTGCAGGTGGGCTGTCAGTTGCCGCATCTGCAGCGAAGTTTGCTTCACTTCTTCCTCTGCTTTTTTCCGAACGGTAATATCAATGCCTGTTCCGATAAGACAGGGAGCCCCTTCATAAAACACACGCTTGCCGGTGAAGTAGTAAGGAATTTTTTCTCCCGACTTCGTTACAAAATCTGCTTCAAAGGCCGATTCTCCTTCATGCATCGTAATGGCAAAATGCTGCTGCACCAGTAAGCGGCCTTCCTGATCATAAAAATCACCGGGATGAATGTCTTTGATTTCACTGGCCGAATAACCCGATACTTTTTTAAAGTTTTTATTCCAGCGCAGAAAATTTTTATTGGCATCAAACAGGTAAAAGATTCCCGGCAAACTGTTAATGATGGAATCACTCAGTTCCTTTTCTTTCAATACCTGGTTTTCAATTTTCTTTTGTTCGGTAATATCGGTTACCATGGCAAGGGCTCCCAGGTATTCACCGTTTTTTATCACCGGGTTGGTGCTCATCAGGGTCCACACCTCCCTTCCATCTCTTGTTACAAATTTAAACTCATGGTCTTCAGCAATTCCCCGTTTCCGGCGTTCAATATTCCGCTCAGAAATTTTTCTTCCTTCTTCATCTGTGAAATCAAACAAATGTTTTCCCATCATTTCTTCCCTGGTATAACCCAGCATTTCAGCTATGCGGTTATTTACAAAAGAAGTGTTGCTTTGCGCATCAATCAACCAGATTCCCTCCTGGGCTGTTTCGACAATCTGCCGGTATTTTTCTTCACTTACACGCAGGGCATCCTCTGCTGTTTTCCGTTCGGTAATATCCATCATGCTTCCCATCATACCCGTTGCTTTTCCTTCCTTATCTCTTATAATGTAACAACGGTCGTATAAATTCCTGTAACCACCTTCGCCGGTAAGAAACCGGTATTCGGTAATAAAAATATTACTTCCCGATGCAAGGGTTTCCTGCTGTTTCTGTAAAATCAATTGCCGGTCATCGGGGTGAATCCGTTCTGCCCACACCGAATGTGCCGGCACAGGATCGGCCATGGTTAAGCCATATAACTGCTGGTGTGTTTCATTGCACCATAATTGTCCTGTTTCAAGATTCCATTCCCATACAGCATCGTTGGTGGTTCTTGATATCATCTCAAACCGGAGATTGGCCTGCCTGAATTCTTCCTCAGCTTTTTTGCGGTGGGTAATATCACGCACAAACACCAGCATCCGTTCATCTTTTAAAAACTTTGCATTCACCTCGGTAAGAATGAGGGTCCCGTCTTTTTTCCTCATAGGCCGCTCTGTTATCACCGGCTCGCCTTTCGCCATCTCCTGGAAATGGAATGGATTTTTTTCAAGATCTTCTTTCAATGCAAGATCAAAAATCGTCATGTTTGCCAGCTCTTCCATCGAATACTGGCTCATCTGTTGTCCGCTCCTGTTCACTGAAAGAAAGCGCCCGTTTTTATCAGCAATAAAAATCCCGTCCGATGCCTGCTCCACCAATGTGCGGTATTTCTCTTCGCTTTCTTTAATTGACTGTTCTGCCTTTTTCCTGCGGGTAATGTCCCTGAAAAAAAGCGACATGCCATCGGGCGACGGATAAAAATCCATTTCAAACCACCGGTCGTACTGCGCATAATATTCCTGTGCAGAAACATGCAGCTGCTCATCCTTTGCTGTACAATACGCATCATAAAACAACCGGCCAATCCCTTCCGGATACTCGCTCCAGATATGACGGCCAATCATTTCTTCAGGGGTGCGGTTGGTTATTCTCCCGGCCCTTATATTCATATACGTACAGTTGCCATCAATATCAAGTGCAACAAACCCATCGGTAATACGGTCAAGAGTATTTTTATATTTCTGTTCGCCTTCCTTCAGTAAATAGGTTTTTTCCTGCACCAGTTTTTCCAGCCGGGAAGGCTGCGATGCAATATACCAGGCAAACAGTCCACCCGTTACCGATAACAGTAATCCAAGCAGTGAAAAAATAAGAACGGCCGAAGAGGTCATACTCTGCTCATCGGTTATATAGAGTTTCCACTCGCCATTGGGTATTTCAACCGGCACCACATGTTTTGGTCTGAACGACTTCCGGTGCTGCAAAAAAGATTCCTCTTCTCCTGTATCGGGGTTTACTTTTTTCAGTTCATACGAATAACGCCGGTTGGCTCCTGTATCAATACCCGCTGCATGTAACAGGGTACTTAATTTTATAACAGCAGCCGAAAACCCCCAGAAATTGTCGTTCTTAAAAATCGGCACTCTGCTTACAAATCCCTCGCCACCCTGCTTTAAATGAATGGGACCTGAAATAAAAAAATCTCTTTTTTGAAGCGTGGTGATCGCACCGCTTTTACGGGCTGAGTCGGTTAAAATATTAAAGCCGATAACCGATTCGTTTCCTTCTAAGGGATAGGCATGAGTTATAACCCCGCCCTGCACCAGTTCCACCACATCGATGTGTTGATTTACCGATATGAGTTGGCGGGCCACACTGTCGAAATGATCGGGCACACCATAATGTTCAATAATATAAGCCAGTGTTTGTGTAGTGGAGAAACTGTAACTCACTACCGACTGCAATCCTTCCTTTGCACGGTTGGCTTCACTGATAATTTCACGCTGTTCAATTCCTTTACGCAGCAGGTAACGCTGGTAAGAAAGGAATTGTGTAAGTAACAGTAATGCGGTGAAAATGAACAAACCGCTGAAGGCAGGACGTTTGATAAACCGAAAAAAGATTTCTTTGTTCATATTGTGCCGGTGAGTGTTTTCAGAAACGGTTCGCTTTATCAGCAGGTCCTTTTCCTGCTGTAAATGTACGTCTGCCTTTTACAAGAAGCGGCAGCTTCTTCTTCATTTTATAAATAACTGAAAATTCCCGGCAGCAGTGCCGGCAGGGTAAACGTTCTGCAATGAAACAAAAGGATGGTAAAGAAAACACCGGCAGGCCACTGCCACCGCTGCCAAAAAAATAATACTGTAACTGAAAAGGCGCCACGGGGCGCCTTTCTTTTTAACTGCTGTATTTTAATTTAAATTAATCATGATCATATCTGCGGTCGTTACGGTCATTGTTGCGGCCCCTGTTTCCGTATTGAGCATATACTTTTCTGATTTCACGCTCACGCATATTCTGTAAATGACGCAGCTGGCGTTGTTTTTCAAAACGGTTCATAAACATACTGTTTCTTACACGCTGCATTTTATACTCATATTCATTGTTAATGCGGGCCAGTTCCCTGTTCATTCTGCGGTCACGTTCAAAGCGGCTGTTATTGTAATGATGGTCTCTGTCGTAACGGTTATCACCACGGGCAATATCATTTCCGTTGCGGTTATTGTTCCAGTCATCACGGTCACGGTTACCGTTTTGCGCATTGGCAGTTGCAAATACTGCAACTGCAACTAAGAGAGTAAAAATTTTTTTCATGTCTGTTGTTTTTATAGTGAATAATATACATAGAGGCAAACCGCAGACCATTGTTTACAAAGAATCTGTTAATAGATTTTCATCTGTTTTGTTAACGTGAAAAAGGAAATGAACAAAAGGGTTTTTAAAAAAGAAAAGGGAGCGAGATAACTTCCGGAAAGAATTATTTGCCCGTTGCGAGAAGAGACTGGTAAATTGTTTCCAGCTCTTTTTTAAATGATGGAAATTCTTTGTTGATTACATTCCATACCAGGAAGAGATCGGTGCCAAAATATTCGTGGATTAACCTGTTACGCATTCCTTTAATGAGTGTCCATGGAATTTGTGTTTCCTTTTCTTTTATTTCGGGTGGCAGATGCGAAACAGCTTCGCCAATTACCTGTATGTTATACAAACAGGCTTCTACTGCCATAAAGTTTTTAGAAAAATCATCAAAGGAAAGACCGTTGGTATATAGTTGAATATGTTCAATGCAACGAAGAATATCTTTCAGTATTACCGAAGGTTTTCGTTCAGGCATACACGATATCTTTTTCTACTGATTGTAAATATTCGGGTTTGATGGAGCGCTTCGGCACCACATCGGTTTTAATTCCAAAGTAACTTTCTATTTCATCGGCCATGGCAACAAAGTTTAAACCCATGGGACCGTTTATTTCCACTGCAATATCAATATCACTTTCTGCAGTAGCCTCCCCTCTTGCATAAGAGCCAAACACACCAAACCTTGTAACAGGATATTTCCGTTGCAATTCGGGCTGATGCTGCCGAAGGATGTTGAGTATTTGCTGTAAAGTGTACACAGTACAAAGTAAATGATTTTTTCTTACTACTTTATTCCTTCACTCCGTCTGCCCTGGGTATGGCCTTAGCCGACCCCGGGATTTTGAAAGCTTTTTATTCTGTTATAATAGTAATCTGCTCCTTACCCTGCAATACTATCTGCGGTTTATCCTTAAACAACTCCACCTTTCCCGTTACACAAATATGCTGATTCAGAAAAAACAC